>DATLGA010000096.1:0-43206 GCA_035540715.1 Candidatus Limnocylindrales bacterium
CGGAGCGGCATCGGCTCGGTCGCCCACTCGACGAGACCCTCGGTGGCGAGCCGCACGACCGTTCGGAGGTCGTCGCGCGAGCCCCACGCCACCGTGGTCAGCCACGACTCCACCGGGGGCCCGTCGAACCCGAAGCGCATCGATCCTCGGCCCTCGCCGACGAGGACGACGACGCCGTCGGATGCGACGATCTCGGTCGCCTGTGCCAGCGTCTCGTCGCTGCCCACGACGTCGAGGACGACATCTGCCGGACCGCCGATCGCCCGGCGGGCCGAGCCCGGGCCTGCGTCCGGCAGTCCGGCATCGGCGCCGAGGTCGAGCGCCCGCCGGACGCGCCGAGGGTCGCGATCGGCTGCGGCGATGGTGAGGTCGTTGGCAGTCGAGCCGAGCCTGAGGAGCTGGAGCACGAACTGCCCGACGCCGCCGGCGCCGATGACGACGATGCGCGCGCCCGGCGCCAGCCAGCGCTCGGCTCGCCGCACGGCGCGCAGGGCGGTCACGCCGGCGCCGGGTCGAGCGCGCCGAGCGGCTCGAGGACCGTGGCGTCGGGAACCAGCATGGCCTCCGCGTAACCGCCGTCGGCCTGGAAGCCGGGAGCCGCGGATGCCGGACAGCGCTGCGTGGCCCCTGCGCCGCACTCGCGGCAGTCACCGCACCCCCAGCCCCCGTGGACCAGCACGGCCGCGCCATGCACGAGGCCGGCGGCGATCAGGCTCGGCTCGGCCTCGGGACCGGCCGCGTCGATCCACCCGGCGACCTCGTGACCGAGGGTGCGGGGGAGGTCCACCCGGGGCTCCAGCCCGTCGACGATGTGCACGTCGGTCCGGCACACGCCGCACCCTGCCACGCGGATGCGCACCTCCGCGCCACGGGGCTCGGGAAGCGGGACCTCCTCGACCTGGAGCGGCTCGCCGATCGCCTGCAGCCGCACGGCCAGCATCGGCGGCCGTCAGCCTCCGGCGGCAGCGTCCTCGGCGGCCGGGATCGGCTCCGACAGGGCGCGCATGGCCAGGTCGACGAGGGCGTCGGGCTCGACCGGCTGAATGACGGCGCGGATGATGCCCTCGCGGTCGACGGCAAGCGCCACCGGGCGGGTGACGTTCACATTCGCGCCGTCGGCCTCGGTGTCGATGCCGAGCAGCGCCACCGCGCTGCGCCGCTCGTCGCTGAACAGCAGGAACGGGAGGTTCTGCTTCTTCACGAATGCCGTCTGCTGCTCCTCGGAGTCCGTGCTGATGCCCGCGACGGCGATCCCGGCCTCGCGCAGCCGGTCGTAGCCGGCGACGAGTGCCTCGATCGCCTTCATGCCGCGCCGGCGCGCCGCGCCGGAGAGCGTGGGCGCGCCGAAGAAGAGGAGGAGCACCGGCTGCTTCGTCACGAAGCTTCGGAGGTTGAGCAGATACCCGTCCGTGGCCCGCAGGCCAACCGACGGGAGCGGGTCGCCCGCCTTGAGCTGCGTCGTCATGCCTCGATTGTAGCCGGGCCCAGACGGACGACTCGATCGGCTCGCCGGACGAGCCCGTCGCGCTCCAGCCCGCCCAGGACACGACTCCACGCCTCGTCCGCGAGCGCCGGACCGATCTCCCTCGACTCCGCTTCGATCCGGGCCCGAAGCCGGGCTTCGGGCAAGGCGTGGCCGGCGCTGGTGCTGAGGAGCCGGACGATGGCCCCGCGATACGCGCGGGACGAGCCGCGCAGCGCGGCCTGGCGGGGTGCGGGGATGGTGGCTGCGACCCGGCTCGACGGACAGCCGCGGGCGATCGGGCACGTCTCGCAGCGCGGCGAGCGCGAGCGGCACACCGTCGCGCCGAACTCCATCGTCGCGTGCGTCCAGTCGGCGGCCCGGCCATCGGCCTCGGCCGTCGCCAGCGCATCGGCGAGCTCCTGCAGCGGGCGCCGCGCGTCGCGGCCTCCGAAGCGTCGGAGCAGCCAGCGGCGCACGTTCGTGTCGACCACGCCGGCAGGCAGCCCGAACGCGAGCGACGCGATGGCGCGCGCCGTGTAGGGACCGATTCCCGCCAGCCGCTCGAGCCCGGCGACGTCGGACGGCCAGCCGTCGCGCGTCACGGCCGCGGCGGTCCGCTGCAGCGCCAGCGCGCGGCGGTTGTAGCCGAGGCCGCTCCACTCGGCCAGCGCGCTTGCCGGCGACGCGGCAGCCAACGTGGCGGCCGTCGGGAAGCGCGCCAGGAAGCGCGGGAACCGCTCCGCCACGCGCGCGGCCTGGGTCTGCTGGAGCATGACCTCGCTCACGAGCACGGCGTACGGGTCGCGCTCGCCGCGCCACGGAAAGTCCCGGTGCTCGGCGTCGTACCAGGCGAGGAGCGAGCGCCGGATGCGACGGAGGTGGGCGGCAGAGGGCGCGGGCACGGGCCGAGCGTATCGCAGGGTCGCACCGGACGCATCGGTCCATGACATGGTGCGCTACCGTTGAGCCAATGAGCTACCGACTGCTGTGCCTGGACGCGGGCTTCACCTTGCTGTCGCCGCGCCGCACCCTCGCCGAGGCCCTGTCGGGCGTCCTCGCGCAGGACGGCCACCAGATCACCGAGGACGAGATGCGGGCCGCGTGGGAGGAGGCCGACCGCTGGTTCTGGGACGAGTACCACCGCCCGGGGAACGACACGTGGACCGACGACGACCGCATCAGCGACTACTGGCGTCGCTACCACGGCGTGATGCTCGGACGCCTCGGCGTCGAGGCCCACCGGGAGATGCTCGACCGCATCCTGGCGAGCCAATTCGCCGCCGATGCCTGGGAGCCCTACCCCGATGTCGAGCCGATGCTTCGCGAGGTCCGCGGGCTCGGCGGCGTCGCCATCGGCATCGTCAGCGACTGGGGATCGAACCTGCGCGCCATCGTTGCCGGCCTGGGGCTGGATCGCTACCTCGACTTCGTCCTGCCCTCGGGCGCGGTGGGCGTCGCGAAGCCCAATCCCGGCTTCTACCGGCTGGCTCTCGACGAGGCGGGAGTGCGCCCCGAGGAGGCGCTCATGGTGGGTGACTCGTACCGCGCCGACGTCCACGGCGCGTGGGCGGCCGGCATGGACGCGGTCTGGCTGAACCGGCACGAGGGGATGAACATCACGCCCGATGACGAGCCACTGCCGACCGACGTTCGCCAGATCCGCTCCCTCGACGAGCTGCCCCGCATCGTGCGAGACGGCGGGCCGCTGCCGCGCGGCCAGGTTGCCCAGGGCGAGCCTGCGCGGCGAAGCTGAGGGCGCGAGGCGTGGGATCGGACGGCCCCGAGCTCGTCGTCGACAAGTTCGGCGGCTCGGTCCTGCGGCGCCCCGAGGACATCGCGGCGGCCGTCGACGTGGTTGCGAGGCAACGCGAGGCCGGTCTCCGGCCGGTCGTCGTCGTGTCCGCCTTCGAGGGCGTGACCGATACGATCCTCGGCGCGGCGCGCGTCCTCCTGCCCGATGGCGGGGGGTGGCTGCGACACGCGCGACAGGACCCCGACTTCGCCCTGGCCCGCGAGACGGATCGGGCGCTCGCGACCGGGGAGGCGCTTTCCGCCGCCCTGTTCGCGGTCGGACTGCAGGCGCGCGGCATTCCGGCGCGATCGTTCACCGGGGCCGAAGCCGGCATCCGGACGGCGGCCGCGCACCTCGGCGCCGAGGTGCGTCGCGTGCTCTCGCGGCCGCTCCGGCTCGCGACGGGCGATGGGATCGTCCCGGTCGTTGCCGGCTTTCAGGGGGTCGGCACCCACGGCGAGCTCACGACGCTCGGACGGGGCGGGACCGATCTCTCGGCCGTCGTGCTGGCGGTCGCGCTTCGCGCGGTGCGCTGCGAGCTCTTCAAGGATGTCGGCGGCGTGCTCGAGGCCGATCCGCATCTCGTTCCGGCGGCGCGGTTCCTCCCGGCGGTCGACGCGCTCCAGCTGGAGCTGCTGGCCGAGATGGGCGCGGAGGTCGTCCATCCGGTCGCCGTCCGCCGCGCGCGGCGAGGGCGCCTTCAGCTCGTGGTGCGCGCGCTCGACGACGGCGCGCCCCAGACCGTCGTGCGCCCGTCATCGCGTGACGACGACGGCGTGCTCATGCTGGCGGTGGACCGCAAGGAGCGCATGGCGCGCATCAGCCTGGTCGGACCCGCAGCGCTCATGCCCGAGGTGCTGCCGCTCCCGGCTCACGGCGAGGGGGCGTTCGACGAGGGAGGCATGCGCGTCGTCTGGGCGGAGGTTCCCCTCGCGTCGGCCGAGTCGGCCGCCCAGGCGGTTCACGCGTCGTTCATGACGCGCCGCAGCTAGAGGCGCGTCGCCTCGTCATCGGGCGTCCGGCACTCGCCCGGCGCTCGCGGCCGGCTCACGACGGTCCGTTCGAGGAACAGATGCGAGACCACCTCGCCGTCGCGGACGAACACCAGGAGGAGCCGATTGGCGAAGCGGTCACCGCCGACCACGCCCCAGTCGAACCCCAGCAGCTCGTCGACCTCCTCCTCGGATACGCGCGGCGGCACGACGCACACGCGATCCCATTCGAAGTCGGTGACCTCGGCGAGCATCGGGTCGCCCTCGGCGGCCGCTGCGTCGATGCGCTCCGCGAGCCCGGCATCCGGAAAGCCGAGGCTCGCCTGGGCCAGGACGGCCAGCCCCGTCACGATCGACGCGCCGGCGACCAGCGGAACGAAGACCCAGAGCAGCGGAAACCGGCGGCCGCGGTGAACGTCATCGCGAGCGAACATCGACACGCTCCTCCAGGTCCGCCGGGATCCCTCCGGGCTCCTCGTAGTCGACCGCCTCGTGTTCGCTCACGGTAACCCTGGGTCGCAACTGCAGAAGCACGGCGGCGAGGAGGATGAACGCCCCACCCACCAGCTGCAGCGCGGTCGGCCGCTCGGCCAGCAGCCAGGCCGCGAGCCCGACGCCGACCACCGGCTCGAGCGTGGCCAGGATCGCCGCGGGCGACGGCCCGAGCCGTCGGATCCCGACGATGAAGCTGACGGTCGGGATGCCCGCCCCGAGGATGCCGGCCAGCATCACGGGCCACAGCGCGTCGGCCGATGCGAGCGGCTGACCCAACGAGATCGATGATCCGAGCGCCAGGAGCACGGCGGCGATGACGAGGTACATCGCGAAGGCACCGCCCATGGTCAGGGCAGCGGCCTGCGGACCGGGAACGTGCGCGAAGCCGTGGCGAGCCGCGAGCACGTAGAACACCTGCGTCATCGCCGCGAGGAATGCGAGGCCGACCCCGAGCAGGTCCAGCTCGCCGAGCGCCCCCGCCCCGGCCACCACCAGGCCCATGCCGGTCAGCGAGATGCCGAGCGCTCCCCAGCGGAGCCGGTCGAGGCGCTCGCCGAACCAGATCGTCGAGACCACGGCCACGCCGGCCGGGTAGAGGTAGAAGACGAGGAGCGTCAGCGCGATCGTGATCCGCTCGAAGGCGATGAACGCCGCGAGGTTGAGGAGCGTGTTCGCGCCGGCGGCGGCGAGCATGAACCATCGGTCGCGAACGGGCACGGCACGCAGCGACACCGGCCGGACGCCGGCGAGCGCCAGGCGAGCGCCGATGAAGCCCGCCATGACCGCGGCACCCAGGCCGGCGCGCCACGCCACGATGGACAGCGAGTCAACGCCCGCATCCCCCGCGAAGCGGCTGAGCGGACCCAGCGTGCCGAAGCAGGCGGCCGCCAGGACGACGAGCCCCGCACCCACGAGGTCGGCGCCGGGCGCTGGCTGGGCGACCGTCGGCCGGCTCACCGGGCGGCGACGGCGACCGGATCGGCCTCGGCCTCCTCCAGATCGGCGGTCAGGCGGGCCAGGTCCGCGGCAAGTGCATCGCCGCGATCGCGCAGGGCGTTGTGGCGCTCGACGAGCTCGCGCGCCAGCGCCGCATCGGCGTAGGTCGCCGGATCGGCGAGGCGCTCCGTGACGCCGGCCAGGTCTCGCTCGACCGATGCGCGGTCGGCCTCGGTCGCCTCGAGTCGCTTTCGCAGGTCGCGGGTGCGCCGATGGCGCGCATTCCGCTCCTCGGCTTCGCGCCGCTTGCGTTCGGCCGCCTGCCCCGCGGACTCGCGCGGCCGGCCGGGCGCGGCGACCACGCCGCGCGGCGTCGAACGGGATCCTTCGACCGCACCGCGCGTCTCGATGTCCACGCCCCGCTTGACGGCGTAGTACTCGAAGTCGCCCGGATAGACGGTGGCCTGGCCGTCGTTCACCTCGATGATCGTATTGGCGACGCTGCGGATCAGGTAGCGGTCGTGGGTGATGAGCACGATCGTCCCGCCGAAGGCGTTGAGCGCGTCCTCCAGGACGTCGCGCGACTGGATGTCGAGGTGGTTCGTCGGCTCGTCGAGGCACAGCAGGTTGGCCGGATCGGCGAGGAGCTTCGCAAGCGCCAGGCGTGTCTGCTCGCCGCCTGAGAGGACGCCGACTTTCTTCTCGACGGCATCGCCCGTGAACAGGAACGCGCCGAGCAGTTTGCGCATCTCCGCGGTCGACATCCTCGGTGCCGCGTCGTTCAGCTCCTCGAAGACGGTGTTGGCCGGGTTGAGCGCCTCGATCTGGTGCTGCGCGAAGTACGCGACCCGCACGTTGCTGCCCAGCTCCCGGGTGCCGCCCTCGAACGGCAGGACGCCCGCGAGGATCTTGAGCAGCGTCGACTTGCCGGCTCCGTTGGGACCGATGAGCGCCACCCGCTGACCGCGCTCGAGGACCACGTTCAGGTCGCCGGCGTAGACGACGTTGTCGCCGTATCGCTTCTCGACGTCCGTCAGGGTGATGACGGTCCGGCCCGAGCGCGGCGGCTCGGGGAACCGGAACTTGACCGATCGGGTCCGACGCTGTGGTGCGGCCACGCGGTCGAGCTTCTCGAGCGACTTGATGCGCGACTGGACCTGCCGCGCCTTGGAGGCCTTGTAGCGGAAGCGCTCGATGAAGGCCTCGGTGTGAGCGATCTTGCGCTGCTGATTCTTCGCCGCCGCCTCGAGCTGGGCCATGCGCTCGGTCCGCTGCTCGACGAAGTCCGCGTAGTCGCCGACGTATTCCGTGGCGCGTCCGTCGTGGAGCTCGAGGATCCGGTTGGCGACCTCGTTGATGAAGTCGCGGTCGTGGCTGACCAGGACGATCGCCCCCGCATACTGAGCCAGGAACCCCTGCAGCCACTCGACCGAGGCCAGGTCGAGGTGGTTGGTCGGCTCGTCGAGGAGCAGGACATCGGGGTTCTGGAGCAGCAGCCGCGCGAGGGCCACGCGCATCATCCAACCGCCACTGAACTCGCCGATGTCGCGCTCGACGTCGGCGTCGGCGAATCCGAGCCCGGCCAGGATCCGCCGAGCCTCCGACTCGAGACCGTAGCCGCCCATCGCCTCGAACCGATGCTGGAGCCGCCCGTACTCGTCCATCAGCTCGGCCAGCTCCTCGTCGTCATCGGCCTCTTCGAGCTCCTGTTCGATGTGGCGTATGCGCCGCTCGATGCCGCTCACCTCGCCGGCTCCGGCCAGCACCTCGGCCAGCACGCTCCGACCCTTGGTCTCGGCCACCTCCTGGCGCAGGTAGCCGATGACGGTGTCGCGCGCACGCGTGATCGTGCCGGCGTCGGGCTGCTGGTCGCCGGTGATGAGCTCGAGCAGCGTCGTCTTGCCGGCACCGTTCGGGCCGACGACGGCGATGCGACGCCCGGCGCTGATCATCAAACCGACGTCGCTGAACAGGTGCTGCGCGGCGTGGCTCTTCGACACGCCCGCGATCGTCACGAGGCTCATGGGGCGTCACGCATGGTACCGCCGTGGGCCGACGGTGGCCCCCGGCGTCAGTCGGCGACGAGCTTCGCGCCCGCCGTATCGAAGCGAAGCCGGGTCGCCATGCCGGGGGTACCCGCGCCGTTCCACGCCTTCTCGACCGCGTGCGCGCCGGCCGGTGAGTCGCAGATGGCCAGGATCGCGGGGCCGGCGCCCGACAGGCAGGCCCCGGCGGCGCCGCGATCGTATGCCAGCTCGATGAGGTCTCGCGCTGCGCCGAGCAGCGGCAGCCGGTAGGGCTGGTGCAGCTCGTCGGTCATCGCGGCGCGGAGGAGCCCGGCATCCGACGTGATGATCGCGGTCGCAAGCAATGCGGCGCGGCCGGCCTGGCGTGCGGCCGCCGCATGCGGGACGCTGGCCGGCAGGGCGGCGCGCATCTCGGAGGTGCGGCTCTCACGCTGCGGGATGAAGGCCACCGGGATCCACGCCTCGGGGACGCGGAAGCGGCGGAGGACGACCTCGCCGTCGTCGCCGCCGACCGCGACCGTGAACCCACCGTAGAGCGCGGCCGCCACGTTGTCGGGATGCCCTTCGAGGCGGGCGGCGGTGGCCAGCAGCTCGTCCGCGTCGACATTCCGTCGGCCGACGGCCGCACCCAGGACGATCCCCGCGACGATGGCGGCCGCGCTGCTGCCGAGGCCCCGGGCCGACGGGATCATGCTCGACACCTCGAGCCGCCACGCCGCCGATCCCGGAGCCATCGAGGCGCGCAGGCCCTCGCGGAAGGCGCGTATCAGCAGGTTCTCGTCGGGGCTGTCGTCGTCGCCGGGCGCGCCCTCGCCACGAGCGTGGAGCACGATCCCGGCCTCGTCCCCGTGCCACAGCTCGGCCCGAAGCTTCAGGGACAGGGCGGCGGCGAAGGCGTCGAACCCGCTTCCGAGGTTGGCGCTCGAGGCGGGGACGTCGACCGTGGCAATGGGCGGCATGGACGAGGCGAGTATAGGGTCGCGACTACGTCATCCGGCCAGAGCGCTGCCTGCCGAAACGTCGAATGCCGATCGCGACGTCCTCCAGTTGGTCGGCTCGTGGCGCTCCGCGACACTGCCCGCATGAACCGCGCAGCAATCGCCACCATCTCCGGCGCCGCCCGGCGCCGCCCGGCGCCCGACGCATCGCTGCGCGAGGACACAGTCGTGTGGCTGAGCTCCGTTCGGGCGGACGGCCGCCCGCACATCGTTCCGGTGTGGTTCCACTGGGACGGTGACCGGATCGTGGCGTTCAGCAAGCCGAACGCCCGCAAGGTCGAGAACCTCCGGGATCAGCCGAGCGTGATGCTCGCCGTCGGTACGCCCGGGCCCGACTACGACGTCGAGCTCATCGAGGCCACCGCGGAGCTGCCCGACGCCCCGGCAGTCGATCTGATGCCGGAGGGCTTCGGCCACAAGTACCGCGAGCTGCTGCGGCGTGCCGGCCTGACGGTCCAGCGCTTCGCCGAGGTGTACTCGCAGCCGATCGTCCTGCGCCCGACGCGCTTCCTGGGCTACGGCGGCCGTGGGTGGCAGCGGGCGGAGGCGCCGACCGCCACCTGAACGGCGCCTCGCCGGACGCTACGAGTCGGCTCGCGCTCGCTCGACGGCGCCGATGAGGTCGTCGTAGCGGAACGGCTTGGCCACGAACGCCGACGCAGCGATCTCGCTGGCCCAGCGGGCCGCGTCGCGCGCGGCGGTCATGACCACGATCGGCACGCGGTGCCCGCGCCGTCGCATCTCGGCCGCGAACCCCCATCCGTCCAGGACCGGCATCCGCATGTCGAGCACGATCACGTCCGGCAGCGCGAGCTCGACCGCCTCCAGCGCGTCGGCGCCGTTCGCCGCCATGTCCACCTCGTAGCCCTCGATCTCGAGCATCGCCGAGACGGTGTCGCGGATCGCCGGCTCGTCGTCAACGACGAGGATGCGCAGGTCAGGCATCAGCCGGCAGCCCGCGCGCCGTCATCGGCTCCGGGTCGTCCTCCCACTGCGGCGGCTCGTCGGCAACGTGGCCGGCGGCCACCGCGAGGAGCGGCAGGGTCAGGGCGAACGTCGTGCCGCCGCCCGGCGTCGGCTCGAACCAGATCCTGCCCCCGTGCTCGTCCACGATGCGGCGGCAGATGTACAGGCCGAGCCCGAGCCCGGTGTCGGTGATGCTCTGGGCGTTCGAGGCCCTGAAGAACCGTTCGAAGATGCGGCCATGGTCTGCCTCGGGGATGCCGATGCCATGGTCGACGACCTCGATCCGCGCTTCACGTTCGTGGCTCGCGACGCGAATCTGGGGTGGAGATCCGCCGGGGGTGTACTTCAAGGCGTTCTCGACGAGGTTGTCGAGGACCTGCTCGATGCGGGGCCGATCGATCGAAGCCACGAGCGACAGCGCCGGCCGATCCACGCTGACCGTCAGGCCCCCCTCCTCGTACCGTTCTCGCACGTCCTCGACCACGTCGAGCAGGTCGGCCGGCGCCCGGTCCATCACGGCGGTTCCCTGCTCGAGCCGTTGCGCGTCGAGCAGCTCGGTGACGAGATCGCTCAGGCGCCGTGCCTCGCGCGCGATGCGGGCCAGCCCCTGGGCATCGGCCGGCGCGGCGGGGTTGCGCTGGCGGCGGCGCTCGAGCAGCTCGGCCTGGCCGAGCACCACGGTGAGGGGCGTCCGAAGGTCGTGCGCCGCCGCCGACAGGAACTCCTCCTTGAGGCGGGCGGCCTCCTCCCGCGCCCGCAGGCTGCTCGCGTGCTGAGCGAGCTCTCGGGACTCGAGCAGCACCGCGGCCTGATCGGCGAGCAGGTCGACGAGCCACAGGTCGTCCTCGGCGAAGACCGACATGCGCTCGGCAAAGACGGTGAGGACGCCGATTCGTCGGTTCTCGGTCGAGATCGGTGCCGCGATCACCGCCATGGCACCGACTCGCTCGTAGAACTCGGCGTTCTCCGGGTCCTCGCGCGCGGCGTTCGCGACGACCACTCGCCGCTGCTCCTGGAAGGCGCGTGCCGCGATGAATCGGTCGTCCGGATATTCGACCCAGTCACCGGTCGCCTGCGCGACGTACCGAAGGACGCTGCGGTCGCGATCGGCGACGCCCACCGTGGCACCGCGGGCCCCGAACGTGCTCGCGGCCGCGGCATTCAGTTGCGCGATCGCCCGGCGCTCGTCGGTGACGCCCGCCAGGTGGATCGACTGCTCGAGGAAGCGTCGCAGGTCCGGCTCGCGCCAGGCACGGCGAATCCATGCCGGGGGCGTGAAGCCGAGGAAGAACGCGAATGCCACCGCCAGGCCGAGGACCTGGACCACGATGCTGCTGACCTCGGCCGCCGTGCTGCCGAGAAAGGCGCCGACGAAGGCGATGCTGATCGCAACGATGAACAGTCCGGCTCCGACGGCCACGGCCGTCATGCGGCGCCGGGTGATCCCGCGCGCCCGGGCGGCGGCGCGCGCGAACGCGACCGCCGCGTACCCACCGACGACCAGGAAGAAGGCGACGACTGCGAGCTCCACGACCGGCTCCATCGCGCCGAAGGCGACGAGCGCGAACCCCGCCAGAAGCACGAAGCCGACCGCACCGGCGACCTGCGCCCATCCGGGGCTGTGGCTGAAGTCGTCGACGAGGCGGACCATCGCGAACGGCGCGACGGCCAGCAGGGCGATGATCAGGCCCGGGTACGCCGGGTCCGCGCTGAACCCGGTCCACTGCGCCAGGCGGCTCAGGACGAGCACGCCCGCCAGGGAGCCGAAGAACAGGGCCGTGTTCAGCTTCGCGCGCGTCGGAGAGCGCAGGGCGTCGCGGAGCACGACCGCGAACAGGCCGACGAAGAGAACGACGTTGATGAAGCTGATGAGTTCGAGCGAGGTCATACCGACCGGGGCACGTGCTTGTCAGCCACGTCAGCACGTGACGTGCCAGCGAGCAAGCGACCGCCCTGCAAGTCGGCGTGGCGGAAGCACGCGACGACGTGGTCGTTCACGAGCCCCGCCGACTGCATGAAGGCGTAGCAGATCGTCGGGCCGACGAACCGGAAGCCGCGTCGACGGAGCTCGCGTGACATGGAATCGGAGGCCGGCGTGGCCGCCGGGACGTCCTCGAGGCGGCGCCATCGGTTCTGGATCGTCGTGCCGTCGACGAACGACCAGACCAGGGCGGCGAAGTCGTCGATCTCGAGGTAGGCTCGCGCGTTCCCGATGAACGCATCGATCTTGGCGCGGTTGCGCACGATGCCGGCATCGGCGCGCAGACGGGCGCGGTCGGCGTCGGTGTATGCCGCCATCCGGCGCGCGTCGAAGCCGTCGAAGGCGGCACGGTATCCGTCGCGCTTTCGCAGGATCGTGATCCACGCGAGTCCCGCCTGCGCGCCCTCCAGGCACAGCAGCTCGAAGAGGCGATGGCGGTCGGTGATCGGCACGCCCCACTCGGTGTCGTGGTAGGCGACGTACAGCGGATCATCGCCGGCCCATGGGCATCTCACCGCTGCGGAGGCGCTCATATGCCGAGGACGGCCCTCGCCACCAGGAAGTACACGATCAGCCCGGAGGCGTCGACGAGCGTCGTGATGAACGGCGCGCTCATGACCGCCGGGTCGACGCCGACGCGCTTGGCCACGAGCGGCAGCAACGAGCCGATGAACGCCGCGAGCGTGCAGATCGCGAGGAGCGTGATGCTGATGACGACGGCGATCTCGCGGCTTCCGGTGAACAGCCAGGCCGGCACCAGGGCCAGCGCCCCCAACATCGCGCCGAGCAGGAGGCCGACTCGGGCCTCTCGGAGGATGACCACCGCGAGATCGGTGAACCGGACCTCGCCCACCGCGATGGCACGCGTCACCGTGGTCGCCGCCTGCGCGCCGGTGTTTCCGCCGGTGCCGATGAGGAGCGGGATGAAGAGGGCGAGGGTGGTGAGCTGCGCGAGGGTGTCCTCGAACACCTCGAGCACCTGGACGGTGAGCGTGGCGGCCACGAGCAGGAGGAGAAGCCACACGACGCGCGAGCGGGCGATCTGCAGCACGGACGTGGCCATGTACGGCCGGCCCAGCGGCTCGGCGCCACCGGCGCGAGCCACGTCCTCGGTCTCCTCTTCCTCGAGGACCTCCATGGCGTCGTCGACGGTGACGATTCCGACGAGCCGGTCCTCGTGGTCGACGATCGGCAGCGCCAGCAGGTCGGCTTCGCGCATGAGCCGCGCGACCTCTTCCTGGTCCGTATCGACGCGTGCCGAATAGACATCGGTGTCCATGAGGTCGGCGACCGTGACGTCAGGATCGGCCAGCACGAGGTCCCGCAGCCCGAGCACGCCGACGAGGCGCCGCCGGTCGTCGGTCACCGGCAGCGCGTAGATCGTCTCAGCCGAGTGACCGATGCGACGCAGCCGCTCGAGCGCCGCCGCGGCTGGCATGCCCGAGCGCAGGCTCGCGACCTCCGGCGACATGAGCCTTCCGGCGGAGTCCTCGGGGTAGCCGAGCAGCGTCGCGGTGAGCCGTCGCTCGTTGGGCGAGAGGCCGGCCAGCAGCCGGCGGGCGACCTTGGCGGGCATCTCCTCGGTCAGGCGTGCCCGGTCATCGGGGTCCATGCCCTCGAAGATCTGGCGCACGTTCACGTCGCGCAGTCCCTCGAGCAGCTCCTGCTGGACCGACGGATCCAGCTGCTCGAAGACGTCGAGCGCCCGATCCTTGGGCAGGAGTCGGAACGGCACCGCGCGGCGCTCTCGCGGCAGGCGCGCGAGCTCCTCCGCGATCTCGACGGTGTCGGCCTGTGCCAGCCAGCGGTCGATGAGCTCGAGGTCGTCTCCTTGAAGGAGATCCTCGACCTCGACCACGGGGACCGCGTCAGGCGTGCCGGTGAGCGTGGGGCGTGTCACGCAGCGAGGATAGCCTTCGGCCCGCCCGATCGGTCAGGGAGTAGCGGCGAACCCCAGCCGGTAGACCCGCGTCATCTCCGACCACGTCGACGGACGCGAGGGCGCTTCGGGCTGCGGCGCCGACGGCATGCGAGGGCGGCGGGCGGCCTCGTAGCGCTCACGCTGGATGCTTTCGACGAGCATCAGGGACGAGATCGGGTGCATCGATCGGACTCCTTCTGGCCAGGGTTGGGACTGGTACGGCTACCGGCGGCTCGGGCGCGGAAGCGCGCCTTCGGGCCGATTTGCCGTGCCGCGCCACAGTTCCCTGCGAACGGCGCGAATGAGCGACCGGGCGCGGCCCGCCTGCCCCTTCGACCTTCGCTCCGGCCGCCGGGGCGGACGGGGAGGCGACGACCCAAAGGCGACGTCGGCCGGCATGAACGCGATGGCGCCAGCGGTCGACATTCGTGGTGCCTCCTTGCTTCGGCATGTGCCGTTCTCATCGTGGGCCGGCGGATCGCCCAGGGCCACGGCGGCGAGTCGCGCCGTCACGCCGATCTTCGGCCGACCTGCCGTACGTCATTGCGCCGGATCGATCCGGTTGCTGGCCGACCTATGCTTGCTCGGTGATGCAGGCCCCCGAGCCCGACACGCGCCACCTGACCTTCCTTTTCGCCGACGTGGAGGGCTCGACCCGTGTGGCCGAGGCCCATCCGGCGGAGGCAGGGACGGCGCTGGCCCGGTACCACGAGATCGTGGCCGGCACCGCCGAACGTCACGGCGGGTGGATGTTCGAGCGCATCGGCGACGGGGCCTACGCCTGCTTCGAGAGCGCCCGCACCGCCGTGGCCGCCGCCGACGAGCTCCAGGGCGCGATCGCGGACGAGGACTGGGGCGTGATCGGCAGGCTGCGCATTCGCATCGGCCTCCTGACCGGTGACGTCGAGGCGCGCGGCGACCGGTACTACGGCCGTCCGCTGTTCCGGACGGCGCGGCTCATGGCGCTGGCGAAGGGCGGGGAGACGCTCGCGGCCGGGGGCACGATCGACGAGCTCGGCGGCTGGCTGCCGGATGGCGTCATGGTCCGCGACCTCGGATCCCTGAGGCTGCGCGACGTTCCGGAGCCCGAGCGCGTGTTCGCGCTGGTGCATACTTCCCGCGCGCGTCCGGGCGACGCGGCGACGACCGACCCAACGGAAAGGCAGGGGACCGAGACCGTGACCGAGACCGAGGAAGAGGGCCCGATTCGCGTGTTGCTCGTCGACGACCACGCGGTCGTCCGGCGAGGGCTCCGCGGCTTCCTGGAGCTGCTGAAGGACTTCGACGTCGTGGGCGAGGCCGAGAACGGTCGCGACGGCGTGGCCGCGGCCGACCGGCTTGCGCCGGACGTGGTGCTGATGGACCTGCTCATGCCCGAGATGGGCGGCCTCGAGGCGATCGCCGCCATCAAGCAGGCCCATCCGGAGATCGAGATCGTGGCGGTGACATCCTTCATCGAGGAGGAGAAGGTGACCTCCGCATTGGAGGCGGGAGCGTCCGGCTATCTCCTCAAGGACGCCGAAGCCGAGGAGGTGGCCCAGGCCATCCGTGCGGCCTACCACGGCGAGGTGCACCTCGATCCCGCCGTGTCGCGCCTCCTGGCCCAGCGGCTCCGCCAGCGCAAGGAGGCCGAGCCGGTCGAGCCGCTCACCTCGCGCGAAAAGGAGGTGCTCTCGCAGCTCGCCAAGGGCGCATCCAACAAGGAGATCGCCTACGAGCTTGGCATCACCGAGCGCACGGCGAGGACCCACGTGTCGAACATCCTGGGCAAGCTCGGCCTCGCCTCGCGCACGCAGGCGGCCCTCTACGCGGTGGAGCACAAGCTCGTCTGACGACCGGGCCGGAACCGATGCCGCGGTCTGTCCGTCCGGGTCTCATGGCAATGCGGGCCGCGATCTCCGTCCTCCTCTGCGGCACGCTCGCCGCCTGCGCCGGCGGCGCGCCACCATCGCCCGAGCCCGGTACCGCACTCATTCCGGTGCCCACGCAGAGTCCGCCGCCCCCGCTGGAACTCGGTCCGGTGGCCTGTCCGGCCGCACTGCTGGAGGGCACGCTGGTGGCGCACGAGGAGGTCGGGATGGCGGTCGAGGGCGAATTCGGCCGGGCTCCTGCGATCGTCGTCTGGCCCCACGGGTGGGCCGCGCGCGATGTCGACGGCGTGCGTGAGCTGCTCGATGCGGAAGGCCGGGTCGTGGCTCGCGAGGGCGACTTCGTCTCCGCCGGCGGCGGGTCCTTCCCGCCCAACGACTGGTTCCATCCGTGCGGCGAGATCACCTTCCGGGCGCCGCGCTGATGTGGTCCTGACCTTTGCGCAGCGGACTCTGCGGTTCTTCCGCTAATTCGCGCCACGGGTGCAGATGTCAGAACCAGCGTTTCCTTATGGACATCTGCCCTATCCGCGCGCATTAGCCGGAGTTCGGCCCGGTGCGGGCGGCCGCCTGAGCGTGGCCGAGTGCCTGGGACGGCACTGCTGCCCCCTAATGCGCGCCACGGGTGCAAATGTCAGAACCAGCGTTTCCTGTTCGACATCTGCCCTCTCCGCGCCCATTAGCCGGTCCGCGAGGGCGTCTGGGGGATCGGCTGAGCGTGAACCCCCGGTGTGCGGGTCCTTGTTCCCGCTACTGCGCGCCACGGGCGCAGATGTCCGAGCGGGGGGATCCTCCGCGCGCTTCGGCCTCGGGCCGGGCAGTACGACACCCGGCCCGCGATGCGGACCGGGTGTCGGGCCGGAGGGATGGCTGAAGAGCGTCAGTCGCCGGCGACCAGCGTGCCGGTCATATCAGGGTGGAGCGAGCAGTCGAAGAAGTACTCGCCCGCGTCGAGAGCCGGGATCTCGTAGGTGATCGTGCCGTCCGTGACCATCTCGCCCTCGAAGAGCTTCTCGGAGCGCGACTCATCGGTGTAGATGGCCACGTTGTGCGGCATCGAGTCCTGGTTGACGAGCGCCAGGGTGAAGGTGCGTCCGGCCGGGACGTTGACCGTTCCCGGATCGAATGCCATGTCGACGCTCGTCACCGTCACGTCGGCGGTGGCGGGGTCCGTTGGCGTCTCCCCTCCGCTCGTCGAGCCGCAGGCGGCCATCACGGCGGCCAGCGCGACGGCGAGGAGGGAGAGGCGGATCGGCTTCATCGGATTTGCGACTCCTGGTACACGTGCGACGGGTGGGCCGATGTCTCGACCCACCCGCGCGATTGACTGAGAGATTCAGGCCGGCTGGGGGCGGAAGCGAGCCGGCAGGACAGGGGCGACCGAGGTGAGCGCGCTGCGTACGAGGCCCATCGGGCTGCCGTAGACGCGGATCACGTCGACGACGACCAGGGCGATGAGCACGGCCTCGATGCCCTTCGTGATGAACCCGAGCGTGAAGTAGGGGCCCATGACGAGGTATCCGGCGATCGTCATCGCGGTGTAGCCGATGAGCGCGAGGCGCGGGAACCAGCTGAAGCGCTTGACGATCGGCATCGGCGACACGGCACCGATCACGAACAGCGCCGCCAGGCCGGCGTAGCCGAGGCCGTTCAGCGTGAACAGCAGGCCGCCGA
The DNA here is from genome assembly GCA_035540715.1 of Candidatus Limnocylindrales bacterium. GTDB lineage: Bacteria > Chloroflexota > Limnocylindria > QHBO01 > QHBO01 > JACDBZ01. The sequence continues at coordinate 17,116 of DATLGA010000096.1, forward strand.
GCCCGAGATGAATGTTCGCCGTTGCCAGCGTCAGGGCGACGATGGCGGCGGAGAGCACGAAGCCGGCGGTGCGGCTGCCAAGGAGCTTGGTCATCGGTCCGAGAGTCCTCCCGAGTGTTCGGATGCCGATGGCCGGCATCTCGTGATGGGTCGATGCCGAAAGTCTCGTGGGGCCGAGGGCCCACGGAATCCGCCGAAGGGCGAGGGCGGCCGGAGACAATCGCGGTGCCGCACGCTCGGCGGGATGACGTAGGTTCCCCGCGTCATCCGCGCCATGTGGTCGCGCGCGCGCGATGGCGTATCCTCTCGACGCCGATGACCCGCACCGTTCCCCGGCACGAGCCCGCGGCGGCTCCGGCCGGCTCCCCCGAATCGCAGGCGCTGCTGGCCCGAGCCGTCGAGGAAGCGTCTCGGCTGCTCAAGGCGGACGGTGCGATGGTCTATCTCGTCGACCCCGACACGAACCGACTCGTGTTCTGCGTCGACGCCGGAATCCGCAACGTCGAGGCCCAGCAGCTGATCCGTGATCTCTCGCTGCCGGTGGGTGTCGGGCTGTTCGGGCAGGTCGTGGCCAGCGGCGAGGTGATCGTCTCGACCGACTACCGACGCGACACGCGGTTCGCGCACTCGCCGACCGCCGATCGGATCGTCGAGATCGCGAACATGCGCTCGATGGCGGCCGCGCCACTCAACGCCGACGGGGAAACGCTCGGTGCGCTCGGCGCGTACTCGTCGCGGATCGATGACTTCGATGAGGCCGAGGTCGCCCTGCTGCGCGCGCTGGCCGATCACGCCGCCGCGGCAATCGCCAACCAGCGCCTGATCGAGCGCCTGGCGACCTCGCAGGAGGAACTCGCGCGCCAGGTCGAGGCGCAGCAGACGCTCGCCGGCATCACCTCGTCGATCGCCGCGATTCGCGGCACGGACGAGGTGCTGCAGCAGGTCGTCGAGGCAGCCCGCCGGCTCATCGGCTCGGACGGCGCCCACCTCACGCTGATGTCGGAGAACGGCCAGTTTCTCCGCCCGACGGTGGTCGCCGGCGGCAACGCGGCCTGGACCGAGGAGTGGCTGGCCACTCTCGAGTTTCCGGTCGACGCAGGCATCAACGGCCTGGCCGCCGGGCGCGGGGAGGTGGTCGCGACCGAGGACTACCTCGTCGATCCACGGATTCCGCACGAAGCGAGCGACCAGGCCGTTGCGATCCGCCTCGAGCTGCGCGGGATGGCCGCGGCGCCGCTGCGTGGCCCGGCCGGGCAGGTCATCGGCACGCTGGCAGTGTCGTTCACCGACACGCACCGGTTCAGCGACGACGAGCTGGCGCTCCTGCGGGGCCTCGCGGACCAGGGCGCCATCGCGATCTCGAACGCACGGCTCGTCGACCGGCTCTCGAGCTCGGAAGCCCGATTCCGTCATCTCGTGACCTCGTCACCGGACCTGGTGTGGGAGACGGACGCCGAGGGCCGCTTCACCTTCCTGTCGCCGCGGCTGGTCGAACTGACGGGGTGGGACCCGCACGAGCTGGTCGGCGAGGCGTGGTCCGCGATCGTCGAGCCGGAATCGATGCCCGACGCCGAGGGGACCTGGAACGCATTGCGCAGCGAGCCGGCTACCGTTCGCAAGAACCGCTTCCTCCTCCGGCGGCGGGAGGGCCCGGCCATCCCGGCGGAGGTCTACGCGATCGGCAGCGAGCGAGACGGAACCTTTGCCGGCGCGCACGGCTCGATCCGCGACCTGACCGAAGCCGAGGCGCTCACCGTGCGCCTCCAGGCCCAGACGCGCGAGTTGGAGCGGCGCGTGGAGGCGCAGCGGACGCTCGCGGAGATGGCGGCGCAGCTCACCTCGCTGCGGGATCCATCGGTGGTGCTCGAGCAGACGCTCCAGGCGGCGGTCCGGCTGCTTCACGGCGATGGCGGGCAGATCGGCATGGTCCTGGAGCGCGACGGCGAGCTGCGCTGGGGAAGCGGCCACTCCTGGGCTCGGGGCCGGCTCGTTCCGTTCACGAAGGAGGACCTGACGCCTGTCGACGACGGGGTGTCCGGCCGTGCCGTTCGCGAGCGGCGCACTTCCTGGACCGATGACTACCTGGCGGACCAGTCCTTCCCGCACGACGACAATTCCGATGAGATCGCCAGGAAGCTCGGCATCCGCGCGGTCATCGCGGCTCCGCTTCTCACCGATGAAGGTCCGATGGGGGCCATCGGCGTCTATGCCGAACGTCCGAACGCCTTCGACGCCGACGCGGCGGAGCTGCTCGGGCTGCTCGCCGACCAGGCCGCGATCGTGTTGACGAACGCCCGGCTGTACGCCGAGGCCGCCGTCTCGGCGGAGCAGCTGGCGCATCGGGTCGAGGGGCAGCGCACGCTCGGCGAGATCGCGACGGCGATCACCTCGCTGCGCGACCCGGCCGCGGTCCTGAGCCGGACCGTGGCCGAGGCCAAGCGGCTGCTGCATGCGGATCACGTGGTCATCCACCAGGTCCGGGCGGGGAGCAGCGAGCTGGCGGACTACCGCGAGGTCTTCGGGTTCGGCTCCGACACCCTCCCCGTGGGACAGGTGACCGGCATCGGACAGGGCGTGGCCGGGCAAGCGGTCGAGGAGCGCCGCGTGACCTGGACCGGCGACTATCTCGACGACGCCTCCTTCACCCACACCGATCTCGCCGACGAGTGGATCCGTCGCTTCGGCTTCCGCTCCCAGATGAGCGCACCGCTCATCGGCGAGGCCGGCGCCGTCGGCGCCATCACGGCCTACTCGTCGCGGCCGCACGCCTTCGGCGAGGAGGATGCGCAGTTGCTCGGCGCGCTCGCCGCCCAGGCCGCCATCGTGCTCGGCAACGCGCGCCTGTACGAGGAGCTCGAGCGGCGCATCGAGGCGCAGCGCTCGCTGGGGGGAATCGCCGCGCGGATCACCGCCATCCGCGACCCCGGGGACGTGCTCCAGCGCACGCTCGACGAGGCGGTGCGGCTCCTCGACGCCGACGGGGGCCGGATCGAGCTCGTCTCCGAGGAGGGCTCACTGCACTGGGCCTTCGGCCACTCGGCGATCGACCTGCCGATCGAGCGCGGGGATGCGGAGGATGCGTCCGACGACGAAGGCGTCTCCGGCCGCGCCGTCGCGGAGCGTCGGGTGGTGCGAACCGGCGATTACCTCGCCGACGACGGGTTCAAGCACGCGGAGGCCTCAGACCGCTACATCCGCCAGCACGGGATCCGGTCCGTCATGAGCGCACCGCTCATCGGAGAGGATGGGGCCATCGGCTCGCTCACGGTCCACTCGCATGCCCGCGACGCGTTCGACGCCCCGAACGAGGAGCTGCTCGAGGTCCTCGCCAGCCAGGCCGCGATCGCGGTGACGAACGCGCGTCTCTACGAGCAGCTGCGCGAGCGGGTCGACGCACAGCAGGCGCTCGCCTCGATCACGGCCGAGATCGCGGCGCTCCACGAACCCGCCACGGTCCTGCAGCGCACCGCGGAGGAGGCGCTCCGCCTCCTGCGCGCCGACACGGCGGTCATCAACCCGCTCGAGGAGGACGAGACCCTGCTCGGCTGGCCGATCGCCCACGCACCCGCCGACGCGGAGACCGATGACATCCGGGTCCGCGTCGGGGAGGGAATTCGCGGCCAGGCCATGGCCGAGCGCCGCGTGCTGCGCACCGGCGACTACCTCAACGACCCGGCCTTCAGCCACACCGATGAGCTCGACGCGTACATCGAGCGGCGAGGGATGAGCTCGGTGATGACCGCGCCGCTCGTCGGCAGCACGGGCGGGTTCGGCGCGCTGACCGTCCAGGCCCACCGCAGGCACGCGTTCGACGAGAACGACGCGGAGCTGCTCCGGCTGCTCGCCGACCAGGCCGCCATCGCGATCACGAATGCCCGGCTGTACGACGAGCTGGGGGAGGAGTCGACGGCGCTCGCTCGCCAGATCGACTCGCAGCGCCGGCTGCTGCAGATCAACGAGCGGCTGCTGTCGACCCTCGAGCCGTCATCGGTGCTCGAGCACATCGCCGACGGCCTGAAGAGCGTGGTCTGGTACGACTACCTGGCGATCCTGCGCATCGAGCACGACGACGAGGTGCTCAAGGCGGTGCTGGCTCGTGACCGTAACGCCGAGGCGGTGCTGAACTTCCGCATCCCGCGTGGGCAGGGCGTGACGTGGTGGAGCGTCGAGCACCGCGAGCCGGTCCTGCTGAACGACGCGCTGGGCGATCCGCGCGTGATCCGGATTCCCGGCACGCCCGAAGAGGAGGAGGCGATCATCATCGTGCCGCTCATGAGCGGCGACGAGGTCATCGGCGCCATGAACATCGCACGGCGAGGCGGTACCGAGGTGGCATTCACCGACGCCGACTTCGAGCTCGTCCAGCTGTTCGCGGGGCAGGCGGCGGTGGCGATCACGAACGCGAGGCTCGTCGAGGAGCTTCGCGAGCGGGCCGATGCCCAGCGCAGCCTCGCCGAGATCGCGAGCCAGATCGCCGCGCTCCACGACCCGACGACGGTGATCCAGCGTGCCGTGGCAGACGCCGCGCGGCTCCTGCGTGCCGACCGGGCACAGATCAACCTCGCCATCGACGGCGCCGATCATCTGGACCGGCCGATCGCGGCGGCACCGACGCCGCCTTCGCCGGACGACGTGACCGTGCCGATCGGATCGGGCATCGCCGGCATGGCGGCGGCCGAGCGCCGCGTTCGCTGGACCGGCGACTACCTCGGCGACGAGGACTTCCCCCACGACGAGGGGGACGCGCGGATCGCGGCGCAGGACATCCATTCGATGATGTCGGCGCCGTTGCTCGGGCCGGACGGACTGCTGGGGACGATCACCGTGCAGGCCACGGCGCGGAACGCGTTCGGCTCGAACGATGCCGAGCTCCTGAAGCTCCTGGCCGACCAGGCGGCGATCGCGCTGACCAACGCTCGCCTCTACGCCGAGGTGGAGGAGTCGGAGCGGCGGTACCGCCACCTCGTCGACAACTCGCCGGACATCGTCTGGAGCCTCGACGCGGACGGGCGGATCACGTTCCTGTCCGACTCGCTCGAAGCGCGGACCGGCTGGAAGCCGGAGCAGCTTCTCGGACAGCCCTATACCGCCATCTCGTCCGCCACGACTCGCGACGCCGCCGTCGCGGCGTGGGAGGACCTGCGCGAGGAGCCGAGCCGCGAACGCCGGATCCGGCTCGAGATGCCGCTTCCGGACGGGCGCCTGAGCCAGGCGGAGGTGGCCCTCACCGGCATGGTCGTCGACGGCCGGTTCGCCGGCGCCCATGGATCCGTCCGGGACATCAGCGAACGTGAGCGGCTGGAGGGCGACCTTCGGAGCCAGGCCGCCGAGCTGGCCGCCAGCCAGGAGCGGGCCCACCTCGCACGGGAGCTGCACGACTCGGTGACGCAGGCGCTCTTCAGCATGGGCCTGACGCTCCGGACGCTCGAGCTTCTGCTCGAGACCGATCCCGACCTCGCCCGCGGCAAGCTCGCGGAACTGCGCGAGCTCCAGAAGGATGCGCTGGCCGAGATGCGCACGCTCATCTTCGAGCTCCGGCCGTCGTCGCTCGAGAGCGACGGCCTGGTGCAGGCGCTGCGCACGCACGCCACGGCGGTCCAGCGCCGCACCGGCCTCATCATCGTGGTCGATGCCGAGCCGATCGACCGCCTGCCGCTGCCGGTCGAGGAGGCGCTGTACCGGATCGGCCAGGAGGCGCTTCACAACGTCGTGAAGCACGCCAACGCGGCCAACGCCACGATCCGCATCGTCCGCGAGGCCGACCGCGTCCGGTTGTCCGTGACCGACGACGGTGGCGGCTTCGAGCCCGAGTCCGTCCCCCGCGGCCACCTCGGCCTCATCGGCATGCGGCAGCGCGTGGAGCTCGTCGGCGGCGAGCTGCGCGTCGAGAGCCGGCCGGGGCAGGGCACCACGATCGAGGCGACCGTCCCGGCGGCCCGCGTCTCGGCTGAATGACGTAGACGCCGGGCAGACCTTCGGCCAGTATGCCGGCGCGGCACGCTGCCTCTACGCTTGGTCCATGCCGTCCAGCGTCCGTCCTGCCCCACCATCGTTCCCGAGGGTGGTGATCGTGGACGCCGATCGTCGCGTCCAGCAGAGCCTTGCCGATCTCCTCGGCGTGACCGGCGACGTCGACGTCGTCGGTCGAGCCGGCGACGTGCGATCCGCCCTCGAGGCGGTGGAGCGCGAGCGCCCCGACGTCGTCCTGGTCGATCCGCGTCTGCCGGATGTCGAGGCCGGCATGGCGCTGATCGTCGGCATGACGCGTGCGTGGCCCGGCGTTCGGGTCGTGCTCACCGGCTGGGGCGACACGACCGGCTCGGGAATCGGGCCGGGAGCGGGGATCCGGTACGTGAGCAAAGGGTCGAGCCCGGAGGCGTTCGCGGCCGCCATCGTGGATGCCTGCCACGCACCCTGAGATCGTCTAGAGATCCATCGCCGCTCGGATCGAGCCGAGATCGGGTGGCACGGGAGTCAGCGTTCCCTCCTCGGCCTGGACCGCGTCGGGGTCCTTGAGCCCGTGTCCGGTCAGGACGCAGACGACGATCTCGTCCTCGCCGATGCGGCGCGCCGCGGCGAGGCGTCGCACGCCCGCCACCCCGGCGGCCGAGGCCGGCTCGCAGAAGACGCCCTCGAGCTGGACGATCATGCGCTGCGCCTCGAGGATCTCGTCGTCGGTGACCGTCTCGATGAGGCCGCCGGACTCGTCACGCGCCGCGATCGCGCCGTCCCACGATGCGGGGTTGCCGATCCGGATCGCCGTGGCGACCGTCTCCGGCGCCTCGACCGGTTCCCCCCGCACGATCGGCGCCGCACCCTCGGCCTGGAAGCCGAGCATGCGCGGAAGAGCCCGGTCCGGCGTGCGCCCGGCATCCGCGTACCGGCGGAAGCCACGCCAGTAGGCGGTGATGTTGCCGGCGTTGCCGACGGGCAGGGCGAGGGCATCGGGTGCCCGCCCCAGCGCGTCGACGACCTCGAACGCGCCGGTCTGCTGCCCGGTGAGGCGGTCCGGGTTGATCGAGTTCACGACGACGGCCAGACCCTCGTCCCCGAGCCGCCGAACGGCGGTGAGCGCGGCGTCGAAGTTGCCGTCCACCATCACGAGGCGGGCGCCAGCGGCCAGCGCCTGGGCGAGCTTGCCGCGCGCCACCTTCCCGGCCGGCAGGATCACATGGCACGGCATGCCGGCCGCCGCCGCGTACGCGGCCGCCGAGGCCGACGTGTTGCCGGTGGAGGCGCAGACGACCGCCCGGGCGCCCGCTTCCAGCGCCCGGTTCACCGCGAGCACCATGCCGCGGTCCTTGAACGAGCCGGTCGGGTTCGTGCCCTCGAACTTCAGATGCAGCGACCGGACGCCGATCTCCGCTCCGAGCCGGCGCGCGGGGACGAGCGGCGTCCCGCCCTCGCCCAGCGTGATCGCGAAGCGCTCGCCGTCGTCAGCGAGCAGCTCTCGGTAACGCTCGAGGAGGGGGAGCGGTGCATCGGCCACGCGCCGAGTATAGGAACCCGCGTCGTTCCGGCTATCGGCCGGTGAGCGCCTCGCGCACGATCCGCACCTGCTCGACCTGGTGCGCCGCCGGGTATCCCTCCGCCGGCCGCGAGCGCTCCGGCCGGCTGATGTCGCCGAGCGGAATCTTGTACGGGACCAGGTGCCGAATCCGCGGCAGCACGAACTTGCGCGCGCCCATGTTGCGCGGCTCCTCCTGGACCCACGCGAACGACTCGATCTTCGCGTAGCGGTCGATGACCGCCTGGAGCTCCTCGGTCGGGAACGGGTAGAGGCGCTCGACCCGCACGATCGCGAGCTCGCGGTCGTCGCGGTCGAAGTGGTCCGAGCCGATGAGGTCGTAGTAGATCTTTCCGCTGCACAGGACCAGGCGGCGGACGCTGGCGGCCGCGCGCTCGTCTCCGGCACGTCGCGGATCGTCGACCACGGCCCGGAAGCTGCCCGTCGCCAGGTCCGAGGGACGCGACGCGGCCTGCGGAAGGCGGAGCAGGGACTTCGGCGTCATGACCACCAGCGGGCGGGCGTCGTGATGTCGCGCCTGGCGTCGGAGGAGATGGAAGTACTGGGCCGGCGTCGTCGGATAGACGACCCGGATGTTGCCCTCGGCGCCGAGCGCCAGGAAGCGCTCCAGTCGCGCCGACGAATGCTCGGGACCCGATCCCTCGTAGCCATGCGGGAGGAGCAGCGTGAGGCGCGAGGTCTGCCGCCACTTCGCCAGGCCGGAGACGAGGAACTGGTCGATGATGATCTCCGCGCCGTTGACGAAGTCACCGTACTGCGCCTCCCACAGCACGAGCGCCTCGCGCGCGGCGACCGCGTACCCGTACTCGAAGCCGAGCGCCGCGTACTCCGACAGCGGCGAGTTATGGACCTCGAAGCTGGCCTTCATGCCGGGAAGGTGCTGGAGCGGCACGTGGATGGCGCCGGTCTTGGCGTCCCACAGCCCGGCGTGGCGCTGACTGAACGTGCCGCGAACCGTGTCCTGGCCCGTGAGACGGACCGGCGTGCCCTCGGTCAGCAGCGTCGCGAACGCGAGCTGCTCGGCGTGGCCCCAGTCGACCGTCGGCTCGCCTTCGGCGTCCAGCCCGGTGGCGCGGCGCTCGAGCTGCTTCGTCAGCTTGGGATGCACCGTGAAGCCGTCGGGGACCCTGCCGAGGCCGGCGTTGAGCTCCCGGAGCCGATCGAGCGACACGGCCGTCTCCGGCTCGCCGATCTCTTCGGGCGGGATCGCCTCCGAGCCGCGGTCGAGCTCTCCATCGGCCTCTTCGGTGCCCTTGCGCAGTGCCGCCTGGTGTTCCGCCAGCTCGCGCTGGGCTGCCTTCACCCGCGCTTCGGCGTCGTCGTGCTCGATGACGCCCGAGCTCACGAGCATGCCCTGGTAGATCTCACGCGCCGTCGGGTGCTCGGCGATCCTGGCGTACATCTCCGGCTGCGAGTAGGCGGGCTCATCGCCCTCGTTGTGACCGTAGCGCCGATAGCCGACGAGATCGATCACGACGTCGTGACCGAACCGTTCGCGATACATCATCGCCAGGCGCGCCGCAGCGAGGCAGGCTTCGGGGTCGTCCGCGTTGACGTGGATGATCGGCGCGTCGAAGCCCTTCGCCAGGTCGGAGCTGTAGTCGGTCGACCGGCCCTCCCGCGGGCCGGTCGTGAACCCGACCTGGTTGTTCGCGATGAGATGCACCGTTCCGCCGGTCGTGTACCCGTCGAGCCGCGCCAGGTTCAGCGTCTCGGCCACGACACCCTGGGCCGCGAACGCCGCATCGCCGTGGATGAGGACCGGCAGCGTCGACGCCGGGTCGAGCCTCACGACCGGTCCCGACCGGTCGGCCTGCTCGGCGCGCGTGCGCCCCTCGATCACCGGGTTGACGGCCTCGAGATGGCTCGGGTTCGGCGACAGGATGACGCGGACCTCCTCGTCGTCGGCCGTCAGGTAGCCACCCTCGGCGCCCAGGTGGTACTTCACGTCGTCGGACCCGCCCTTCGGCGCGGTCGGGGCCTCGACGCCGGCGCGTCCCGCCTCGAACTCGGTCAGGATCGCCTCGTAGCTCACGCCCACGACATGAGCCAGGACATTGAGCCGGCCGCGATGCGCCATGCCGATCATGACCTTGCGCGCCCCCTGGTCGGCCGCGTCGCCCAGGATCACGTCGAGCATCGGGACCATCGCGTCGAGCCCTTCGATGCTGAACCGCTTCTGTCCCAGGTACGCCCGATGGAGAAACCGCTCGAGCGCCTCGACGCTGATGAGCCGTTCGAGGAGAGCGATCTTGTCCTCGTTCTCCATCGGCCGCCGATGCTCGCCCGACTCGATCACCTGGCGCAGCCAGACGCGCTCCTCGTGTGAGCCGATGTGCTCGACCTCGTAGGCGATCGCCCCGGAGTACGTCTCCTTGAGGTGCGGCAACGCGTCGGCGAGCGTCTCGCCCGGAACGTAGATGCGCAACAGGTCTGCCGGGACCTGGCGCATCAGGTCGGGCGTCAGGCCGAGCGGCTCCGGGTCGAGGGCGGGATCGCCGACCGGCTCCGCTCCGAGCGGGTCGAGGCGTGCCGCGAGGTGGCCGAAGTGGCGGTATGCCTTCACGAGGGCCATGGCGGCGGCGACCGCCTTCAGCTGCTCCCCGGACGCCTGGTCCGGGACGGGCGTCGAAGGTGGGGGTGCGCCGACGATCTCGGCGGCGGAAGGCCGACTGCGTTCCTCGTCGGCAGGCGGGGCGCCGGCGCCCGAAGTGGCAGTGGCGGCCGCCGCGGGCTCCGGCTCCTCGTCCTCGTCTTCGTCCGATGGCTCGCCGTCGTCCGGCTCCGACGCGCCGAGCGAGCCGAAGACCTCGGAGTAGAAGCCCTCCTCGCCGGCCAGCAGCCGCTCGATGCGCTGCAGGAAGAGCCCCGATTCCGCCCCCTGGATGATGCGGTGGTCGTACGTCGAGGTCACCGTCATGCGCCGCTCGGATCCGACGTCGCGGATTGTGCCGGTCGCCACGATCGTGCCCTGGTTGGGCATGAGCCGCGGCACGCTTGCGGTCGTTCCGAGCGTCCCCGGGTTCGTGAGGGTGATCGTTGCACCGACGAAATCGTCGGGCGACAGCCTGTTCGTGCGCGCCTTCTCGACGAGCTCCTCGTAGCGGGCGTGGAAGCCGGCGAAGTCCATGCCGTCGGCGCGCTTGATGACCGGCACGACGAGGAATCGGGAGCCATCCTTCCGCTCGACGTCCACGGCGAGCCCCAGGTTGATCGCGCCCGGATCGAGCCGGTACGCCTGACCCTCGATCTCGGTGTACGCATGGCTCATCGAGCGCTGCTCGTCGGCTGCCTGGACGATGGCCCAGCCGATGAGGTGCGTGAAACTGACCTTCTTCGGCGCGATCCGCGCGTTCAGCGCCCTGCGGTTGCGCTCGAGCGTCGCCACGCCGATCTCGCGGAAGCTCGTCGCCGTCGGCACTCCGAGGCTGGCGGTCATGTTCTGCGCGAGCCGTGCGGCGGGCCCCTTGATCGGCACGGCGCCGTCGGGGACGGTCGGAACCTCGGGCTTCTCGCGCTGCGGCTGCGTCGCATCGGCCTGTGGCCGGGCCGCATCGGGCTGAGACGCGGGCGCATCGGTGGTCGGCGCGACCGCAGCTTCGGTCGCCGGTCCGCCATTGTCGGAGCCGGCCGGCGCGCTGGCCGGCTCGAAGCCGCCTGCGCCGGAGTCGAAGAGCGAGCGCCACTCCGGGTCGACGCTCGACGGGTCGCGCCGGTACTGCTCGTACAGGTCGGCGACGTAGCCGGCGTTGACGAGGTTCAGCGTCTCGGTGGGATCCTGCGAGGGCATGTCGCCCTCAAGGATACGGCGCCGGACGTGGCCTCGCGAGGTCGGCGGCAAGACCCGCGCGTAGGATGGGCCGATGGACCTGAACGCCGACCTCGGCGAAAGCTTCGGCACCTGGACGCTCGGCGACGACGAGGCGCTCGTGCGCCACATCACGAGCGCCAACCTGGCGTGCGGGTTTCACGCGGGCGACTTCCGTGTGATGGAGCGAACCGTCGCGCTGTGCCGGCGGGCCGGCGTCGCGGTCGGCGCGCAGCCGGGTTATCCGGACCTCCTCGGGTTCGGCCGCCGTCCGCTCCCGTTCGACCCGGACGAGGTCGCTTCGCTGGTCCGCTACCAGGTCGGCGCACTCGAGGCCTTCTGCCGTGCCCACGAGGTGCCGATGCGGCACGTGAAGCCGCACGGCGCTCTCTATAACCAGGCGGCCGCCGATCCCGCGCTCGCCGCGGCGGTCGCTCGGGCCGTTGCCGGTTTCAGCCGGGAGCTCGCGCTCTACGGGCTCGCGTCCTCCGGGGCGATGGCGGAGGCGGCGGCCGACGCCGGCCTCCGCTTCGTTCCCGAGGCCTTCGCGGATCGACGCTACCTCGCCGACGGCTCGCTGCAACCGCGGTCCGAGCCGGGCTCCCTCGTCACGGAGCCGGCACGGGCAGCGGCCCAGGCCGTGCTCGTCGCGACCGAAGGGGCGGTCATCGCCGTCGACGGCACGCGCGTACCGCTGCGGGCCGAGAGCATCTGCTGCCATGGCGACACACCGGGCGCGGTCGCCATCGCCGTCGCGGTGCGACGAGGACTGGAGGCGGCCGGCGTCGATGTGGTCGCCATCGCGCCGCCATGATCCGGCCATTCGGCGAGCAGGCCCTGCTCGTCGAGCTCGATTCGGTCCCGAAGGCGCAGGCCTTCGGGCGAGATCTCCTGCGCGACCGCCCAGCGGGTGTGTCGGCCGTCGTGCCGGGGCTCGCATCGGTCATGGTGGAGCTGGACCCGACCATTCCGGCGGCCGCCACGCGCCGCCGGCTCGAGGCGCGCCTCGACACGATCGAGGACGCGCCGCCGGCCGGCCGCGCGCGCACCATCCCGGTCGTCTACGGCGGTGCCGCCGGGCCGGACCTCGATGCCTGCGCCGCTGCGGCCGGCATCTCGGCCGCCGCGTTCGCCGAGCGGCATGCCGCCCTGGAGCTGCGCGTCCTGTTCTGCGGTTTCGCGGCCGGCTTCGCCTATCTCGGCGACCTGCCGGACGAGCTCCAGGTCGCGCGGCTCGAGACGCCACGCACGCACACGCCACCCGGCTCGGTCGCGATCGCAGGTCCGATGACCGGCATCTACCCGCGGGACCTGCCGGGGGGCTGGCGAGTCATCGGCCGGACCGCGGTGGAGCTCTTCGACCCGAGGCGGGATCCGCCTGCTTACCTGGTCCCGGGCGACGTCGTGCGCTTCGAGTCGGCGAGCTCCGACGATTCGGCACCGGCCGCGCGGGCGGCCGACGACTGGTGACGATCGAGGTCGTCGAGCCCGGAGTCCTGAGCACGGTCCAGGACCCCGGCGGGCGAGACGCGTGGCGACACCTCGGCGTGCCGCAGGGCGGCGCCGCCGACCCGTGGAGCGCCCGCCTGGCCAACCGTCTGGTGGGGAACCCGGACGACGCCGCGCTGATCGAGATGACGCTGGTCGGTCCGACGCTGCGCTTCCACCGGCCGGCGACCGTGGCGCTGACCGGCCGTCTCGCCGGCTCGATCGACGGAGTGCCGCTGCCGGCGGATGCCGGCCGGGCGGTTCGCCCCGGCGCGCTGCTCGCCGTCGGGGACGGGGACGGCGCGCGGGGCTGGCTTGCCGTCGGGGGCGGGATCGACGTCCCATCGGTGCTCGGCTCGCGGTCCACCGACCTGCGGTCCGGCTTCGGCGGCCTCGACGGCCGGGCGCTCCGCGCGGGCGATCGGCTCCGCCTCGGCGCTTCCGACGGGCGGATCGCCCGGTGGGTCGGGCGGATGCGGTTCCAGGATACGGTCCGGATCGTGGACGGCCCGCACGCGACCGGTTCGGCCGGCGCGCTGGCTGCCGGCCCCTTTCGGGCCGGCGCCGAGGCCGACCGGACCGGCGTGCGGCTCGACGGTGCGCCGGTCCCCGGCGGTGAGGCGCCGTCGATGGGGGTCCCGCCGGGCGCCATCCAGGTGCCACCGGACGGGCGTCCGATCGTCATGCTCGCCGATCGACCGGTGACCGGCGGCTATCTCGTCCCGGCAGTCGTCATCGGAGCCGACATCGGCCGAGTCGCGCAGCTGCGCCCGGGCGACGACGTGCGGTTCGCGCGAGTGACGCTCGAGGAGGCGAGAGAGGCGTGGCGCCGTGCAGAAGCGGAGCTCGCCGCCCTCGAGCCGCTGGGTGCGGCCGGTGACGACGAGCTCGGGTGGACCGGCTCACATCGCTGAAGCGCTCAGGACTCGGACGCGTCCTGCTCCTGCGGGCGGAAGACGAGGCGCGAAGCGCCGTTCTCCTGCGCGACGTCGATCGCCGCATCCTCGAGCGGTGCGGCGAGCTCCGGCGCGACGAAGACCTTGAGGCCGTCCTGCTCGGTGACCTGGTCGCCCTCGGCGGGGGCATCGGCGAATCCGAGCCCGATGGTCACTTCGCCCGGCTGCGCGGACTCGGGGAACACCCGGACCCCGTAGGTCTCGGGAACGTCCTGGCCGTTGCGGAGCTCGGTGAGCAGCGCGGCGGCACCTTGGGTGATCTGAAGCACAACTTCTCCTTGGGATGGGTCTACATCCACCGGGGCCGCAAGACCGATACCACCCCACACGCCGCGCCTGTGCGCGAGCGATGACGCCGTTGCGGCACGCGTGCTGCGGAGTGCGACGGCATGAGGGACGAGGAAGCGCGGCGCAGGACCCGTGCGCAACGATTTCGCCTGGTGGCCGAGATCGAGTCGATGCTCGACGGACCGACGACGTACCTGGCGGTCGTCTTTGCCGTCGCGCTGGCCGCCGAGCTGATCCTCGACGCGCAGGGCATGCCGATCCCGCCGGTGCTCGGCTGGATCCAGCTCGCGATCTGGGGCATCTTCATCGTTCACTTCCTGCTCGGGATCACGATCAGCCCGGACCGCGTGCGCTATCTGCGGCGCAACTGGCTCACCGCGCTCTCGCTGTTGATTCCGTTCCTCCGGGCGTTCCGGGTGCTCCGCGCCGTGCGCGCCTTGCGGGCAACGAACTCCCTGCGGGTCGCGGCCGGGTTCAACCGGATCGCGCGGTCCTTCCGTGGCGTCCTGGCCTGGAGCCGCGCCGGCTATGCGGCTGCACTGGCCGCCACCGCCGCGCTGCTCGGCTCGGCCGCGCTGCTCATGTTCGAGGCCGATGCGCCGGCGTCGCAGATCACCGACTACGGTGAGGCACTGTGGTGGGCGGCGGCCACCCTCACCACGGTCGGAGCGGCCTCCGAGCCGGTCACCCTCGGCGGCCGGATCGTCGCACTGATGCTCATGTTCGGCGGGCTCGTCCTGCTGGGCTACGTCGCCGGCGTCCTGGCCGCCGTCCTGTTCGGCCAGCGCGACCATGCGGCGCACCGCCTGCCCCCGCACCGGCCGGGGCCCGGAACGGGCTAGTCGCTGGCCTCGCGCCAGCCGTCGACGTTCGTCATCGCACTGGCCTCGCCGTCGGGTGGGGTCGTGATGACCGAGAAGCTGCCATCGGTCTCGAGCACCACGGCGTAGACCTCGGCCAGGGACGCCCGACCACGCTGGCGGACGGCCTGGAGCACCTCCGCCCGGCTCACCCGCTGTGCGCGCAGGGCGTCGTCCAGCAGCCGGCCGCGCAGGCTCAGGAGGGTCGGGTTCGACTTCACGAGCGAGGGCACGAGGTTCGTGCGCACCGACAGCCACGTGATCACGAACTGGAGGCCGATGAGGACCGCGAAAGCCGTCAGGCCCTCGGCCAGGGCCACGTCGCGCGAGAGCAGGATCGTGGCGAGCGTGGACCCGAGCGCCACGGTCACGATCAGGTCGAACGCGTTCATCTTGCCGAGCGTCCGCTTTCCGGCCAGCCGCACGAAGACCACGAGGCCGACGTAGGCGAGCGTTCCGACCAGGACGGTGCGCCAGATGGCAGAGAGGTCGTCGAAGATCACGGCAGGACCCGGCGCAGCGTATCGGGACCGACGTTGCGGCCGGTGGTGACGACGGCGACGTTGCGTCCCGCCGCCTGCGGCAGGCCCGAGCGCAGCGCGGCGATGCCGAGGACGGCGCTGCCCTCGAGGAGCAGGTGCGGGACCTCGATCGCCCAGACCATCGCATCGGCGATGGCGTCCTCCTCGACGACCACCACCTCGTCCACCAGCTCCCGACAGAGCTTCCACGTGATGCTGGTCTTCTCGACGTTGCCCGCCACGCCGTCGGCGAGCGTCGGCGCGATCGGCATGGGATCGGTCGATCCGGTCTGGAAGTACGCGTAGAGCGGCGGCGATGCGGCGGGCTGAACCCCGATGAGGCGCAGCGCCGGCTTCACCGCCTTGGCCCACAGCCCGATGCCGGCGATCAGGCCCCCGCCGCCGATCGGCACGACGATCGTGTCGACTTCCGGCCACTCATCGAGGATCTCCACGCCGACCGTCGCCTGACCGGCAATGACGTCGGGGTCGTT
Source organism: Candidatus Limnocylindrales bacterium (assembly GCA_035540715.1). Lineage (GTDB taxonomy): Bacteria > Chloroflexota > Limnocylindria > QHBO01 > QHBO01 > JACDBZ01. The sequence goes on from DATLGA010000096.1 coordinate 33,059, forward strand.
GTACGGCGGTACGTAAATGGCGTGCCCGGCGTCGTCGCGCCGTCGCGCCTCGGCCTCCGCGTCATCGGTGTCGGTTCCGAACAGCTCGATCGTGATGCGTCGCGTCTCGAGCGCGCGCAGCCGCTCCAGCTTGGCCGGTGAGACGGACCGGCCGACGAGGACGGTCAGGCGCATGTCGTGGCGCGCGGCGGCGGTCGCCGTGGCGATGCCGTGGTTGCCGCTGCTGGCCGTCACGAGCGCCGCCTCCGGGCGTGCCTCGGCCAGGATGCCGACCTTGTTGTGCGCGCCGCGCGTCTTGAAGGCGCCGGTCGGCTGCACATCCTCGCGCTTCAGCCGCACCTCGGTCGCGCCGCTCTCCTCGGCCAGCGCCCGGCTCGGCTCCAGCGGGGTGTGGAGCGCGATGTCCCGCAGGCGCCGGCGCGCGACGACGACGTCGGCCAGGGTCGGGAGGCGTGGCATCGGTCGAGTCTAGCCTCGCCGGGGAGCGGCTTCGAGAGAGTTGCCCCGCAGCGGCGCTATCGGCCACGTTCAAACTCCGGGCCCGACTGACTGCCCGGCGATTGCGCACCCGGGCAAGCCTCGTGCAGCCCGCCGTCCCTGCGTGCCCGATAGTGGCGCTGGGCGGAAACTCCGGGTCGGCGCGCCGTCCCTGCGTGGCCGATAGTGGCGCTGTGCGGAAACTCGCAGGCGCAGGCCGGGGCACGCCCGGGAACCCGTAGCCGTCAGGCGGCGGGCGCGGGCTCGGGTGCGGGGGCGGGACCCGGATGCGAGGGAGCGACGGCCTCCCGCAGCTCGCGCAGGCGCATGCCGATGCGCATCAGCGATCCGAGCCTGTCCTCGACCCGCACGCGCTCGACGGGCGTCGCCCAGTGGCGCAGCGTGTAGTCGATCTCGTGCTTGTGCCGCGTGGCCGTCGTGAACAGCTCCTCGACGCGGCGGCGGTCGTCGTCGGTGCCGCAGGCCACCAGCACCCGCCGCGACTCCAGGATGTCGACGTAGTAGGAGGTGGCGAGGCGATCGAGATTGCGCTGGGCGCCTGCCTCCCACGGCTCGGGCGGCCCGCCGAAGCCGTGTCGGCGCCATTCGTGAGGCTGGACCTGCTGCATCGCTTCCTCGCTGGCGAACGGGTGATGGAGTGCCCCGCTGGATGTCGTGAAGGTATCGGCTCCTCGCCCGCCGGGCGAGTGGCCGGATGAGCCATCGGCGGCATGACCAACGGCGGCCGAGCGGACCGCACCAGACCGATGCGGACCCGGCCGGACTCGAGCCACGGCACCACCGAGCGCCGGCGCTAGACTGTCCGGCCGATGCCTGACGCCACACCGGATGCCACTCCGTCCCACGCTTCTCGGCCGGTGACGGCGATGCTCGGGGCCGTGGTGCCGGCACGTCTCGGTATCCAGTTCCGCTGGCTGCTGGCCTCGACGTGGACGACGAACCTCGGCGACGGGATCGCGCTGGCCGCCGGCCCCCTCCTCGTCGCCTCCCAGACCGACGACCCGTTCCTCATCGCCATGGCGGCCCTCGTCCAGTGGCTCCCGAAGCTCCTCTTCGGCCTCTACGCCGGGGCGCTGGCGGACCGGCTCGACCGGCGGCTCATCGTCATCACCGTCAACCTCGTCCGGGCCGCCGTCCTCGCGGTGCTGGTCGCGGCGATCGCCACGGAGACCATCTCGATCGGCTTCGTGCTCGGCGGTCTGTTCATCCTCGCCACGGCCGAGCTCTTCGCCGACAACACGTCACAGACCCTCCTCCCGATGCTCGTGCGGCGCGACGACCTGGCGATCGCCAACGCGCGGCTGCAGACGGGGTTGATCACGCTCAACCAGCTCGGGGGGCCGCCTCTCGGCGCCGCGCTGTTCGCGGCCGGGATGGCGCTTCCCTTCGTCGGCCAGGTGGTGGTCGTGCTGGCCGGTGCGTTCCTCGTCAGCCGGATCGCCCTGCCGGCGGGCCGGCGTCACCCGGCGGAGCGGACCCACATCCGCCAGGACATCGCCGAAGGGATCCGGTGGGTTCGCCATCACGCGGCGGTGCGCACGCTGGTGCTGACGATCTTCGCCTTCAACATCACGTTCGGCGCCGCCTGGTCCGTCCTCGTGCTGTATGCGTCGGACCGGCTGGGGATGGGTCCGATCGGCTTCGGCCTGATCACGACGGTGAGCGCCGTCGGCGGCCTGCTCGGGACGCTGTCGTACGGCTGGATCACGCGCCACCTCAGCCTCGGCAACATCATGCGCATCGGGCTCATCCTCGAGACGCTGACGCACCTCGGCCTGGCGCTGACGACGACGCCGTGGGTCGCGATGGCGATCTTCTTCGTCTTCGGCGCGCACGCCTTCGTCTGGGGCACCACCTCGATCACCGTTCGGCAGCGCGCGGTGCCCGGAGCGCTCCAGGGACGGGTCGGCAGCGTCAACATGGTCGGCACCTACGGCGGGCTCGTCATCGGCTCCGGCGTGGGCGGCGCGCTCGCGCGAGAGCTCGACATCACGGCGCCGTTCTGGTTCGCGTTCATCGGCTCGGCCGTGTTCCTGGCGCTCATCTGGTCACAGCTCGCCCACATCGCCCATGCCGATGAGACCCCGGTGGCGGATCTCCAGCCGGAGCTCTGAACGTCGGAGCGGCCACGGCCCCCGGGTGGGGTGGCACCATAGGGCTTCCCACGAGGCACCCCGTCCGCGCCGATGATCGACCGCCACCTGCCCAAGCGCGTCCGCCCGGCCTGGCGAGTGATCCGGCGCACCGCGTCGAACTACCTCGACGAGGAGGGGCTGCAGTGGTCGGGCGCGGTGGCGTTCTACCTGGTGCTGTCGGTCCCGCCGCTGCTCATCGCCGCGGTGTCCATCGGCGTCGCGCTCATCGGCGCCGAGCGGGCACAGACCTTCCTGGTCGAGCAGGTCGCGCAGTTCCTGCCGGGCGAGCGCGAGATCGTCTCCGAGATCGTCGAGCAGACCGTCGAGGCGAGCGGGGCGGCCGCGCTGGCCGCCATCGGGTTCCTGCTCTTCTCGGGCTCTCGCGTCTTCGCCAGCCTCATCGCGGCGATCAACATCATGTGGCACGAGGTCGAGCCGGCCGGCTTCGTGCGGCGCCAGCTCCAGCGGGCCGGGATGGTGGTGACCGTCGGCGCGCTGCTCGCCATGGCCGGCATCGTCGACGTCCTCATCGTCCTCGCCGGCGAGCTCTTCGAGCTGCCGGCCGTCGTCCGGGTGCTCGCCCAGAGCCAGCTCGTCCCCGCCCTGTTCATCGGCTCGGGACTGTTCCTGCTCTTCTACCTCATTCCGCGCAGGGCGGCGACCTGGCAGACGGCGCTGCTGGGGGCGGTCCTCGGCGCCGTGGCGCTGCGCATCGCCCAGGCCGTCTTCACCGCCTATCTGCGCACGTTCGGTGGCTTCGACTCGGCGTACGGGCCGATCGCCGGGCTGGCCGTGGTGCTGACCTGGGCGCTCGTCGCGTCGAGCATCATCCTGATCGCGGCGCACCTCGTCGCGGTGCTGAACTCACCCGACCGGGAGGCACGTCCGGCACCGGAGCACCAGGTGCCGGGCCAGCCTCAGGCGCAGCGCCGCCCCCGGCCGAAGCGCCGGGACGAGCCCGACGCACCAGGGGGTTGAGTCGAGCCAGCGGGGATCCTTTGCTATCATCGGTCGGCCGCGCGCACTGGGGAGTGGCCAAGCGGTAAGGCGCCTGACTCTGGATCAGGAGACCGAAGGTTCGAATCCTTCCTCCCCAGCCATCGTCCTCAGGCCCTGTGGCGCTCCACTGCGCTCATCGGCCGTCCGTGCTCCGCGCGCCAGCGACGCTCGGTGTCCTCGAGCTTGCCGAGCGCCACGGCCATCGCGCGCACATGGATGGCGACCGACCCGCAGCACGAGCCGATGAGTCCGACGCCCATCTCCTTCGCCGCGAGCGCGTACGCGGCCATCTCGCCGCGCGTCAGCGCGATCGACTCGAGCGCGAACGGGAACTCCGGCCGGGCCGAGAAATTCGGCTCGGCCAGGGTGGTGTGGTAGCCGACCGGCTGGCAGGCGAGGCGCGCGTCGGGCACGGCGGCTTTCATCTCCGACAGCACCAGCAGCGAGCCCGACGGGTCGCGCAGGCAGTTGACGCCGATGACGTCGGCGCCGGCATCCAGGAGGCCCGCCGCCGCATCGGCCGCGCTGATGCCCTCGTCGGTGTGAAGCCCGCGATGGAAGCCGAGCGTGGCCACCACCGGGCGCCCGGTCTGCTTCGCCCGCTCGACGGCGATCGTCGCCTCGCCGAGCGACGTGAAGGTCTCGCAGATCACGAGGTCGACGCCGCCGGCGACCTGGACGTCCAGCTGCTGGTCGAAGAGGTCGGCGACGCGCTGCGCGGCGGCCGCGTCCCCGTTCTCGTACACCCAGGTCGGCGAGAGGCCGCCGGCGACGAGGGGGCGCTCGCGGCCGCCATCGGCCACCTCGTCGGCGACCTGGTTCGCGATCGCGACCGCGGCCCGGTTGATGTCGTCGACGCGCCCGGCCAATCCCACCGTGGCGAGCTTCTCCTCGCTCGCGTAGAAGGTCAGCGCCTGGAGGATCTCCGATCCGGCGGCGGCGAACTCGCGGTGGAGCTCCACGAGCGCCTCGGGATGGGTGATGCTCACCTCGGGGGTGAACGGCCCGGCCTGGACCCAGCCGCGGCGCTCGAGCTCGAGCAGGTAGCCGCCGTCCCCAAGGATCGGTCCATCGGCGAGGCGCTCGAGCAGTCCTCTGCCGTCCTGCGTCATCGGGTGCGCTCCGTTCGCGTGCTTGTCATGTCTCGCACGATGGGGCCGGCGTGGCCGATGGTCAAGGTATCGTCGTGGGCGCCGCGCGGATGGGCTGCCGGGTCAGCGCTCCGTGCCCAGAGCCACCCGAGCGGCACCGAGCAGGGCCGCCGACTCCGGGTGCCGGGCCGGCAGGCAGCGCACCGACTCGCGCACCGGCCTGCAGGCTTCGACGAACGCGGTCGAGAACAGATCCCAGGCGCGTGCGATCGACCCGCCGACGACGAGGCACTCGGGCGCGAACGAGTCGAGCCACGGCGAAAGGATGCGTCCCAGGCTCGCCCCGAAGTGTTCGAAGGCGCGGAGCGCGTGCTCGTCGCCGCTGCGTGCCTGGCGGGCGAGGTCGGCGGCGTTCTCGGGGTCGGGCGACGTCTCCGCGCTCGCCAGAAGCCGATAGGTGCGCAGCAGCCCACGGGTGGAGACCGACGACTCCACCGGAAGGCCGTCCAGCTGCAGGAGATCGAGCCGGCCCTCGGGCGGGACCTCGGGCGCGTCGTTCACGATCCGTCCATCGGCCAGGAAGGCGGAGCCCAGCCCCGTCCCGAGCGTGATCCCGACCGCCCGTCGAACGCCAGCCGCGGCCCCCGCCCACGCCTCGCCGAGCAGGAATGCATCGGCGTCGTTGACGAAGGTCAGCGCATCGGACCGAAGCTCGAGCGCTCGCGCGAGCTCGTGGCGGAGGTCGACGCCGTACAGGGCGTCGAGCTTGGCAACGCCCTCGATGAGGCAGACTCCGCTCGCGTAGTCGAACGGGCCCGGGGTCGCGACCCCCCACACTCGAAGGTCCGGCCGATGGACCGCCCGAGCCGACGAGACGAGGGCCCCGAGCAGCTCGTCACGGGCGGCGGAGGCCACGAGCGGAAGCCGAACGATCCGATCGGTCCGCGGAGCGGCGTCCGCGGCGTCAACGCGTGTCGCCGAGACATGCGTGCCGCCGATCTCCAACGCTCCTGCGGAGCGCGAGCCGGCGCCGGAGCGGGTCACGCGACGAAGGCTTTCACGACCCGGCACGGGCCGCGTCCGGTGGACCGCAGCGAGTACGTGCCCACCGATGCGGGGACGAGGATCGTCTCGCCGTAGGAGAGGCGGTGACGCCGGCCCGCTCCGCTCTCGATCTCCACCGCTTGGCCTTCGACCACGTTGAGCACGTGGAACCCCTCGAGCGTCTCGTCACGCACCTGCCCTTCGAAGTCGAGGCGGTGCACGGCGAAGAACAGATCGGGGTGTCGCCCGAGCTCGAGCTCGACGAACCCGGGAGCGCGCCGCACCTCTCGCGGCTCGGGGATCAGCTGCTCGCGCACGTGGTCGCCGGCGCGGCGTGCATCGAGGTTGGCGAAGGCGTGGTCGAGCTGCACCGGCCGCAGCTCCCCGTCGAGATCCTCGCGCAGCCAATCGTAGAACCGGAGGCTGTAGAGATACGGCGTCGCGCTGATCTCGAGGACGACGTTGCCGGCGCTGCTGGCGTGCGGCGTCCCGGCCGGGATGAGATACAGCCCGTGCAGGCGCGCCTCATGGGTCTGCACGAACCGCTCGATCCGGAGCGGTTCGCCGGCGTGCTGCGAGCGTGCTGCATCGGCCGCGAAGGCGTCGGCGTCGACGTCGTCGCGGAGCCCGAGGAAGATGTGCGCTCCGGGCTCGGTGGCCATCACGTAGTAGCTCTCGTGCTGCGTGTAGCGCCACCCGAACACGTCGCGCATGTAGCGCTCCTGCGGATGGCAGTGGACCGACAGGTTCCCCCCGCCCACCGTGTCGAGGTAGTCGAACCGGATCGGGAACGAGCCCTCGAACCGAGCGTAGGCTTCGGCGCCCAGCAGCGCCGGCCCGGCGGCCTCGAGCACCATCTCGAAGCCGACCTCGAGGGCCGGCTCGTCACCGAGCAGCACCGAGCTCTCGGGCGCAATGAGCTCATACGACCAGGCCAGGTTCGGCGCGTCGCCGGCGTCGATGCCCAGCGTCTCCCGCATCCACTGGCCGCCCCACGGGCCCGGCGCGAAGGTCGGGAGCGTGCGGAACGGGGCCGCGGCGAGCTCGCGCAGCGATTTGCGGAGCACCTCGCCCGTGACCGAGCGTGGCGCCTCCGGCTCGGCTGCATCGATGAATCGATCCACCGCGGACAGCTGCGACCGGTGGTGCCGGTCCAGCATCGGCCAGTCGACGAAGACGAGGCGGCGCCCGGCATCGGACTGTCCCGGCGTCATGCCGACCGGTGCGGCGATGCCGCGCTTGACGGCGTCGGCGGAGACGCGCCTGGGATGGTCGGCAAGCCACAGGAGGTCGTGGTCGGCGAGCCCTGCGCCGGGGCCGATCAGCATGGCCGTCCCCTGGTCGGGCCGCTCGGCCATGGGGCGTCGGGCGAACAGCTCGTCGAGCCGGCCGTCGAAGAGTCGTGCGAAGACCGGGTCGTCGCGCAGGGGCCCATCGACCGTGCGCCGCTCGATCGCGGTCGCGTCGGCGAGGAAGTCGCGCGTGTGGACGATCCGGACCGGGTGGCCGATGCGGTCGAGCGCCGACTCGAGCCCGACGGCCAGGCGGTTCCAGTCGAGCGTCGACGGGCCGTCGATGGCCAGCACGCTCGGCTGCCGCTCGCCGATCGCGGCGGCGAGAGGCCCGTAGCCTCGGTCGATGCTGCCACCCGAGAGCGGATAGCGCGGCCGGGGGTCGTAGCGGGTCACGCCGCCCGGACGTCCGGCATCAAAACGTGCGGCAGCTGGATCGGCGCGGGCATGCGTGCAGGGTACCGCCTCCGCTCGCCGGACCCCGTGGCGCCCGGCGTGGCAGGAATCGTGCGACCCGAACCGGCATGGCCGACCAGACGACGGCCGGCCGCCTGAAGACGCTCGTCGGGATCGTGCGACGAACCGTCACGAACTTCATCACCCAGGAGGGGATGCAGTGGGCCGGGGCGGTCGCCTTCTACCTCGTGCTGTCCGTACCGCCGATGCTCATCGCGGCGTCCTCGCTCGCCATCCTCGTCATGGGAGCCGACGCGGCGCGCGAGCTCGTCACCGACCAGGTGACCGAGTTCATCCCGGTCGAGCGTGACCTGATCGAGGACGTGGCCGATGCGACGATCGGCGGCATCGGCCCGGCCGCGCTCATCTCGATCGTGTTCCTCCTCTTCAGCGGCACGCGCATCTTCGCGGCCCTCATCACCGCCATCAACGTGATGTGGCACGAGGTGGAGCAGGCCGGCTTCGTCCGGATGCAGGTGGTCCGGGCAATCTTCCTGGTCACCGTCGGCGTGCTCTTCGCGCTCGGCGCCATGCTGGACGGCATCGTGGCACTCGCCGGCGACGAGCTGCCGATCGAGGGCGTGGCCCAATGGCTCGTGGAGTCGGAGCTCATCCCGTTCACGCTGCTCTTCCTTGCGCTGCTCACCATGTTGAAGCTGGTGCCCCGGCGCATGGCCAGCTGGACGAGCGCCGTGGTCGGGGCCCTCGTCGGCGCGCTCGGCCTGCGCATCGCGCAGTACGGGTTCACCGCGTTTCTGGCCACCCTCGGCGACTTCGAGACCGCCTATGGACCCCTTGCCGGGATCGCGGCCCTCATGACGTGGGCGCTGGTCGCGTCGGTGACCGTGCTGCTCTCCGCCCATCTCGTGGCGGTGCTCAATCAGCCGGAGACACCGGCCGGCGACAGCCGTGAGCAGGCACGGGCCGGATCGGACGAGGGCGGTGAGGACGAGCGCGCGCCGGGGAAGCCCGAACGCGCCGAGGCGTGATGTCCGGAGCGTGTCGAGCGCCGGCGTCAGCCGGCCTGGTCGCGGACCTGTCGCTGGACGCGACCCAGCAGGGCCGCGGCGCCGCGGAGCCGGAGCGGGCTGACGACGTCGGCCAGGGAGAGCCGCGACGTCACGTCGCCGGGAACCGCGAGGATCTCCTCGGCGGTGAGACCCTCGAGCCCCTCGCGGAAAATGCCCGCGAAGCCGCGCGTGGTCGGCGACTCGGCGGGCGCGTCGACGAAGAGATGGACCCGCCGATCGTCGTCGAGCTCGGTGGCGACGAAGAGCGGTGACTGGCACTCGGGCACCGGCTCGAGCCGCTCCGGATGTTCCGCGTAGCGCCGCGGCAGCGGCGGCAGCGACTGGCTGAACTCGAGCAGCATCTCGAGCCGGTCGCGCGGTGGCAGCGCCGCGAGGTCGTCGACGATCTCCGCCAGGCGTGGCGGCAGGGCGCCCTCGGTCATGCCGACGGCTCGGTCTCGCGCTCGATCGGCATCCGCACGCTGTTGCCCCACTCGGTCCAGGAGCCGTCGTAGTTGCGGACGTTCTCGTAGCCGAGCAGGTGGGTGAGGGCGAACCAGGTGTGGCTGGATCGCTCGCCGATACGGCAGTACACGACCACCTCGTCGTCGGCGTTCAGACCGGCGTCGCCGCCGTACAGGGCCTCGAGCTCGGCGCGCGAGCGGAACGTGCCGTCCTCGTTGGCGGCCTTCGCCCAGGGCACGCTCTTCGCGCCGGGGATGTGGCCGCCGCGCAGCGCGCCCTCCTGCGGGTAGTTCGCCATGTGGAGCAGCTTGCCGGTGTACTCGTCGGGCGAGCGGACGTCGACGAGCGGCTTGCCGAGGTGCGCGAGGACGTCGTCGCGGAAGGCACGGATGCGGCCATCGTCGCGCTCCACGACGGGGTAGTCGGCTCGCGGGCGCTCCGTCGCATCGGTCGTCATCGGTCGCCCTTCGGCCTCCCACTTCGCGCGACCGCCGTCGAGCAGGCGCAGGTCGGGATGGCCGAACAGGCTGAACACCCACAGGGCGTAGGCGGCCCACCAGTTCGACTTGTCGCCGTAGAAGACGACGGTCGTGTCGCGCCCGATGCCCTTCTCGCGCATGAGCTCGGCGAACCGCTCGGACGAGACGTAGTCGCGCGTGATCGGGTCGTTGAGCTCGGTGTGCCAGTCGACCTTCACCGCTCCGGGGATATGGCCCGTCTCGTACAGCAGGATGTCCTCGTCCGACTCGACGACGACGAGGTTGGGATCGTCGAGGTGCTCGGCCAGCCAGGCGGTGGTGACGAGCCTCTCGGGGTGGGCGTATTCCGCGAACTTCGGATCGGGATCGTGGGGGAGCGTCATCTCATCTCTCCTTTGCGTTGGCCGGTCACATGGCCGGGTGCGACCTCGGTGGCGCTCGCCTCCGACAGCTGCGGCTGGCGACGCCGAGCCGAGATGACGCCCGTGTTCAGGCCAAGGACGGCGAGGCCGCCGAAGAAGCGGGCATGCTCGATCTTCATGCAGCGGTCCATGATGACCTCGAGGCCGGCGTGGCGGGCCACGTGCGCGGCGGATTCGTGCACGACGCCCAGCTGCATCCATACCACTTGTGCACCCACCTCAATCGCTTCCTCGACGATGGCCGGCCCGGTCGAGGT
>DATLGA010000097.1:0-2583 GCA_035540715.1 Candidatus Limnocylindrales bacterium
GGGCACACGCCTCGACCCGGGAGCGCCTGCCCCACCTCGATCGGTTCTATGCGTCGATCTGGGAGCGGACCGGCACGCCGGCGCGTCTCATGGACCTCGGCTGCGGGCTGAACCCGCTTTCGCTGCCGTGGATGGAGCTCGACCCGACCGCCACCTACCTCGCCTCCGACGTCGACGAGCGGCCGCTGGCCTTCGTCCGGGCGTTCCTCGAGGGCGCCGGACAGCCTCACGTCGTCGAGACCCGTGACCTCGTCGCGTCGCCGCCCGACGACGAGGCCGACGTCGCGCTCCTCCTCAAGCTGGTCACCACGCTCGACCGGCAGGACGCCGGAGCGGCCGAGCGTCTGCTTCGGTCGCTGCGAGCCCGGCACGCCGTCGTGAGCTTCGCGACCCGCTCCCTCGCCGGCCGCGGTGATCGGCGGGAACGGACGTATCGCGAGCGGCTGGAACGGCTGGCGGCCGATGCCGGCCGCGTGGTGAGCATCGAGGACGCTTCGATCCCGAACGAGCTCGTGTTCGTCCTCGCGCTGGAGCCGATCGATGGTTGAGCCGCTCGCGACCCGGCGTGGGACGCTCCCCGTTCCGACCTTCCTGCCCGATGCGACGCGCGCGGGCGTCCGCGGCGCGAGCAGCCAGGATCTGCGCGACATCGGTGTGGAGGCCGTCGTCGTGAACGCCTTTCACCTGCTGCGCCGCCCCGGCGCGCGGGTCGTGCAGGCGGCCGGCGGGATTCATCGGTTCATGGACTGGTCCGGCGCGATCCTGTCCGACTCCGGCGGCTTCCAGGTGTGGAGCCTGATTCGCCAGGACCCCAACCGCGGCACGATCCGGGACAACGAGGTCATCTTCCGCGAGCCGTCGACCGGCGAGAAGTGGAACCTCACGCCGGAGCGAGTGATCAATCTCCAGTTCCAGCTCGGGTCCGACGTGGTCGTGTGCCTGGACGACTGCACGGACGCGGACGCGCCCGAGGCCGAGCAGGAACGAGCGGTCGAGCGCACGGTGCGATGGGCCCGCCGCTGTCGCGAGGAGTTCGACCGGCAGGCCGCTCAGCGGGACGGTGCGGCGCCACGCATCTTCGCCGTGGTCCAGGGCGGCGGCGTCGAGTCGCTGCGCCGCCACTGCGCGAGCGAGCTGGCGGCCATCGGCTTCGACGGGTACGGCTTCGGCGGCTGGCCGCTCTCGCCCGAAGGTGAGCTCCTCGCCGACCCGATGCGCTGGGTCGCCGAGGCCCTGCCTGCCGAGGCGCCGAAGCACGCGCTCGGGGTGGGTCGCGCCGATCACGTGGTCAGCGCCTTCGCGCTCGGCTACTCGATGTTCGACTCGACGTTGCCGACGCGCGATGCGCGGCATGGTCGCCTCTACGCGTTCAAGCCCGGATGGGAGTCACGACGCCCGTCGCCCGGGGACGGCTTCTTCCGCGCCGTGCGCATCCACGATGCACCGTACCGCGTCGACCATGGACCGATCGAGGAGGGCTGCGACTGCCCGCTCTGCGCTCGACACTCGGCGGCGTACCTCCACCACCTGTTCAAGGTGGGTGACCTGTCCGCGGAGCGTCTGGCGACGCTCCACAACCTGCGCTTCTACGTGCGCCTGTTCGAGCTGCTGCGCCGGTCCTGAGGGCCCCGCGCTCCGATATCCTCAGCCGGCGTGTGGCTCCGGCTGCTCGCGGAGCCGGCCGACGGCGGTGAAGGCGACCCACGCGAATGCGAGCAGCACACCGATCGAGGCCAGGAGGAGCGCGGGGCGCAGCCCGATCGCCGTTCCGAGGAGGCCGCCGGCGAGCGCCCCGACCGGCGTGACGCCCCACATCATGAAGCGCATCGTCGCATTGACCCGGCCCTGCAGCCGGTCCGGTGTGATCGCCTGACGCAGCGAGAGCTGGGTGATGTTGAACACGGTCCGGGCGATGCCGAGGAGGAACTCGCCGGTCGCGAGGATGAGGGCCGCGAGCCAGATCGGGCCACCAGCCAGCGGCGTGGCGAGGCAGGCGATCCCGGTGAGAACCTGCGCCCAGACGATTGCCGGGCCGACGCCGATGCGGCGGACGAGCGGCACCGCCGCCAGCGCGCCGAGCAGCGCACCGGGGCCGCCCGCGGCGATGATGAGTCCCAGCAGCGCGGGATCGACGCCGATCTCGTTGACGAGGTAGAGCACGAAGATCGCCTCGAACATGCGCCGGAAGAAGTTGTGGGTCATCCCGCAGCTCATCAGCGGTCGCAGGAGCTCGTGGCGCAGGACGATGCGCAGCCCCTCGGCCACCTGCTCTCGCATCCCGCGTCGCTCGACATCCGGAATCGGCGGCGGCTCGTTCGTCCGCATCGATGCCAGCAGGCCGGCGGAGGTGAGCAGGGTCGCGGCGTTCACCACGACGGCGATGGGAGCGGTCAGGACCTGCACGAGCACGCCCGCCGCGCTCGGTCCGAGGATGCCGGTCACCGAGCGGGTCGCCTCGAGCCGGCTGTTCGCCGCCGGGAGCTGACGGCGTCGGACGAGCGACGGCAGGAAGGACTGCTGCGCGACCGACGCGACCACGTTGATCGCGCCGATCAGCAGCGCCAGGACATAGAGCTGCTCGAT
>DATLGA010000098.1:0-3638 GCA_035540715.1 Candidatus Limnocylindrales bacterium
GACTCCCGCGCCCCGCGCGGGGCTGGTGGAGGTCGAGCTGCCCGTCCCCGACGACTGGCCGGCCGTGGCGCTCGAGCTGGCCGACGGCTCTCGCGTCGCGACGCAGGAGCTGGGCCGGAAGGAGCCGATCCTGTTCGACGAGGATCTGCGCGGTGACCAGGTGGACGAGCTCTTCCGCCGCTTCCACGGTCGCGAGGTCTTCGACCACGCCTGGAACGGGTATCGCATCGAGGGCCGAACAATCACGATGGAGGTCGACAACGATCCCGATCCGATCTGGCTCGACGTCGACGGCCTCCGGTCCGAGGTCATCTCGGCGATGCGCGCCGCGCCGGACGACATGTGGCACGTCCGCATCGTGGCCCGCTCGCGCCGGACCCTTGCCGCGTCGGTCGAGGCGCCGGCCCTGGGCTGGACGGCCGCCCGCGCGGTCGATGGCGACGGCGAGCTCGCCGACCGGGTCCACCTCGACCCGGCCACCTCCGTCTTGGCCAACGGGCTGCTCAGCGTCGCCGTCCGCGGCGACGGGACGTTCACCCTCGAGGCCGCCGATGGCACGACCGTGGAGGCGATCGGCCGCATCGTGGACGGCGGCGACTACGGCGACTCCTACAACTACGGCCCACCGGCCTCCGACACCCTCGTGGACGAACCGGCGTCGGTCCAGGTCGAGCCGGGCGAGGCGGGGCCCGTGCGTGGCCGGCTGCGCATCCGCCGAACCTACCCGTGGCCGGTCGGCGTCGAAGCTGACGGATCGGCCCGAACCGCCGAGACGGTACCGACCGAGGTCGTGACCGATCTCGAGCTGCGCGCCGGCGAGCCCTTCGTCCGCGTGGAGATCGCGCTCGAGAACCGTTCCGACGATCACCGGGTCCGTTTCCACGCGCCGCTCCCCCGCCGCGCGACGAGCTCTCACGCCGAGGGCCAGTTCGCCGTCGTGGAGCGCGGCCTGGTCGGCGAGGGCGGCTATCGCGAGGAGCCGCTCGCGACGTTCCCGGCTCACGGCTGGGTCGATGCCGGCGGCCTGGCGGTCCTGCTGGAGCACATCGGCGAGTACGAGCTCGTGGACGATGGCCGGGCGCTCGCCCTCACGCTCCTGCGCTCGACCGGCCTGATCAGCCGCAACGACAACCCGTACCGCCAGGATCCCGCAGGCCCGGCGATCGCAATCCCGAACGCGCAGATGCGCGGGGCGTGGCGCATCCGCTTCGCGCTCTATCCCCACGCCGGCGACTGGCAGGCCGGCGGCGTGGCGGAGGCGGCGGAGCGCCATCGTCACCGGCTGCTCGCCACGCCGGGCATGTCGATCGCTCCGGGGACGTGGCCGCCCGAAGGCGCGGGCGAGCCGGCGCTGAGCGTCCGGGGTGACGCCGTCGTCCTGACGTCTCTGCGGCGGCGAGAGGCCGGATGGCTCGAGATGCGCGTCGTGAATCTCGCCCGTGAGCCCCGACGCGCGGTCGTGGAGGGTGGCCTGCTCGAGGCGCGCGTGGCCGACCTGCGGGGCGAGCCGGGGGAACCGCTCGAGGTCGTCGACGGACGCGTGGACCTCGACCTCGGGCCGGCCGAGATTCGCACGATCCGGGCGCGACGCCGGGAGACCGCCCTCGGCCGCGCCGAGGTGCTCGACGCCGCAGGCCCGCGCCAGAGCGCGTAGGCGTGGGGTAGGATCATCGCCCAGCCGCAGACGCAACCGCACGGAGGCCATGGCGTGGAGCTCAAGGAACAGCTCGCATCGGTCCCGCTCTTGGCGGGGGTCCCGGACAAGGTCCGTCGCCGGCTCGCAGAGATCGGCAAGCGTCGGCGGTATGCGCCCGGCGAGGTGATCGTGCGTGAGGGCGAGTCGGGCATCGCGTTCTACATCGTGCTGACCGGATCGGCGCGCGTGGAGCAGGGCGGCCAGGCCATCGGCCAGCTGGCGGCCGGGGACTTCTTCGGGGAGCTGGCGCTGATCGAGGAACACGAGCGCACCGCCACCGTGGTGGCCGACGAGGAGACCGAGTGTCTCGGTTGGACGCGCTGGGAGTTCACCGCGCTCCTGAACGAGCACCCGGAGGTGGCCGTTCCGATCATGCACGTCCTCATCAAGCGCCTCCACCGCCGGGAGCATCACGGCGCCTGACGCTCCATGCCCGATGGCGATCCGCGTCGTCGTCGAGATCGGCCCGAAACGCACGTTCGCCAGTGCCCTCGACTGGCCGGGTTGGTCGCGCTCCGGCCGCGCCGAGGCCGATGCCCTCCGGGCGCTGCTCGTCTCGGCCGATCGGTACGCCGCCGTCGCCAGCGCCGCGGGCCTGGAGCTCGACGCACCGACCTCGGTGGATGCCTTCGAGGTCGTCGAGCGGCTCACCGGGAACGCCACGACCGACTTCGGGGCGCCCGGAAAGCCCGCCTCGTCCGAGTCGGAGGCCCTCGACGACCGGCAGCTCGGACGCCTGACGGCATTGCTCCGCGCGTCGTGGGCCGTATTCGATCGCGCGGTCGCCACCGCTGGCAACCGCGAGCTGCGCACCGGGCCGCGTGGTGGGGGCCGGGCCGTCACCGAGATGGTCGAGCACGTCGTCGTCGCCGAGCGCGCCTACCTGTCCAAGCTCGGCTCCCTGGCGCCGGCCGACGACCGCCTCGCCGCCGTGCACGCGGCGGTGCTCGCCACGCTCACCGCCCGGGTCCGCGGCGAGGAGCTCCCCCGCCCGGCGCGGACTCGAGTGCTCTGGCCGCCGCGCTACGCCGCGCGGCGCATCGCGTGGCATGCGCTCGACCACGCGTGGGAGATCGACGACCGGCTTCCGTGAACGAACCCTGGCGGTCCCAGCAGCGTCGTGGCGCTCACCGAGACACCCTCAGCCGAGGCGCGTGAGGATCGACTCGCGGTCGAAGATCCAGTTGCCGATGGCGAGCGCGATGCCGATGAGCCCGGCCACCACCAGGTTGCCGATCATGATCTGCTCCATCGAGAAGCTGGCCTGGCCGGAAAAGAATCCCGCGATCGCCACGCCGATGACGGGGATCACGATGAACCCGCCGATCTGCTGAGCGGTCCGCGCGTCGCTGACCCGCGAGCTCACGATGATCCCGAGCAGCACGCTGAGCAGGCAGATGAGCGGCACGAGGGTGACCATGGCCACCCGCCACACGTCGTTGAAGATGAGCGTCGTCAGCACGGGCTCGGCGATCCAGCCGTTCACGAACCCGTAGAGCAGGAAGACGCCCCACGTGGCGACCACCGCCGGCGTGGCCGAGGCGATCGCCTTGCCGACGAGCAGCTCGCTGACCTCCATCGGCGTGGCCAGCTGCGGCTCGAGCGAGCGGGCGGTCTTCTCGCCGATGACCGACTGGGTCGCGATCGCCATCGGCACCATGGCCGGGATGAGGAGGAAGTACGCCATGAAATTCAGGACGATGAAGCCCTGGGCCGCGAGCTTCGGGGGGAGGTCGGGGAACTCGCTGATGTAACGCTCGATCTCACCCATCTGTCCCGGGTCGAGCTCGTTCACCTCGAGGAAGGCGACGATGCCGGTCGGGATCGAGGCGAAGATCAGGGCCGGCAGCGCGACGGCTCCGAGCAGGAGCCGGTTCGAGAAGAGGTCGCGCGCCTCCTTCGTGAAGACGGCCCAGATGAACCCGGGTCGCATCACGCCACC
>DATLGA010000099.1:0-5694 GCA_035540715.1 Candidatus Limnocylindrales bacterium
CACGCTGGGCTGGGCGGCGGTCACGCCGCGCTCCTTGGACATGGGTGGAACCCTATCAGCGCTGTCAACCCCTCTCCCGGTCCACGCTCCAGATGGCGAGCCGTCCGGATTCACACGGACCCATCCATCCAGACGCTTCCCGCACGTGAGCCGTCCGGATTCACATGGAGTGACCACTCACACGCTTCCCGGACGCGAGCCGTCCGGATTCACACGGAGTGACCGCTATGCGAGCGAACGCGGCCCGAACGGTCAGCTCCGGCCCCTGGTGGTCACCTGGCGTGAATCCGTCGCGTTCGACGTGGACTCGGCCAGATAACGGTCACCTGGTGTGAATCGGTACCGTTCGGCGTAGGGCTCACCGTGGCCCACGGCGAATCATCAACGCAACCGATCGCCAAGGTTGGCCGTCATCCGGGCACCCGTCGTGACCGCCCCCTCCGACGCCGATGACACCAGCGCCGCGTACTTCGCCAGCACGCCGCCGCGGTACCTCGGTTCGGGCGTTGACCAGGCCGCACGCCGCCGCGCCAGCTCGGCCTCCTCGACGAGGAGGTCCAGCCGCCGCCCGTCCACGTCCACCACGATCTCGTCTCCCTCCTCGACGAATGCGATCGGGCCGCCGAGCGCGGCCTCTGGCGCGACGTGGCCGATCATGAGGCCGTGGGTCCCCCCGGAGAACCGCCCATCGGTGATGAGCGCCACGTCGCCGCCGAGCCCCTCGCCGACCAGGGCGGCGGTGACCGACAGCATCTCCTGCATGCCGGGACCGCCGACGGGTCCCTCGTAGCGGATGACGACGACGTCTCCCGGACCGATGCGCTGCGCCCGCACCGCGTCATAGCAGGCGTTCTCGCTGTCGAAGACCCGCGCCGGCCCACGGAAGTGCCGCCGTTCGTGGCCGGCCAGCTTGATCACGCAGCCGTCGGGCGCCAGCGAACCGCGCAGGATGGCGAGCCCCCCGGTCGGCTTGATCGGGTGCTCGATCGAGACGACGACCTCCTGGCCGGGAGTCTCGACGGCCGCATCCGCGATCTCCGCCAGGGTGCGACCGTCGACGTTCCGCGCGGACCCGTCGACGAGGTCGCGCTTGAGAAGCTCCCGCGCGACCAGCCCCACCCCACCCGCCTCGTGGATGTCGAGCGCCGTGTAGCGGCCCCCGGGCATGAGCGAGGCGACGATGGGCGTCCGCTCGGCGATCCGGTCGAAATCCTCGAGCTCGAGGCCGATGCCGAGCTCGTGCGCGATCGCGAGCAGATGCAGCACGCCGTTCGTCGACCCGCCGGTCGCGGCGACGGAGGCGATGGCGTTGTCGAGCGCGGCGCGCGTCATGATCGACGAGGGGCGGACGCCGCCGTTCACGAGCTCCATCACGAGCTCGCCCGAGCGTTCCGCCGCGTCGAGCTTCGCCGGATCGGTGGCCGGGATGCCGTTCAGCCCGCCGGGCGAGATGCCGAGAAACTCGAGCGCGGTGCTCATCGTGTTGGCCGTGAACTGGCCGCCGCAGGCGCCGGGTCCCGGACACGAGAGATCCTCGATCTCGCGCAGCTCCTCGAGCGAGATCTTCCCGGCCCGATACGCCCCGATCGCCTCGAACACGGTGACGACCGTCGCGTCGCGCTTCCCGCGCAGGACGCCGGGGTTGATCGTGCCGTTGTAGAGCGCGAGGCCCGGGAGGTCGAGCCGGGCCAGGGCCATCGTCGCTCCAGGCAGCGTCTTGTCGCAGCCGACGAGGCAGACGAGTCC
Source organism: Candidatus Limnocylindrales bacterium (assembly GCA_035540715.1). GTDB lineage: Bacteria > Chloroflexota > Limnocylindria > QHBO01 > QHBO01 > JACDBZ01. The sequence goes on from DATLGA010000099.1 coordinate 1,747, forward strand.
GTCGAACAGGTGCCCCCTGGCCACGAGCTCGATCGAGTCGGCGATGACCTCGCGCGACACCAGGGACGCTTTCATGCCCTCGGTGCCCATGCTCACGCCGTCCGAGACGGCGATCGTGTTGAACTCCATCGGCGTCCCGCCGCTGCTGCGGATGCCCGCCTTCACGCGCTCGGCCAGCTCGCGCTGGTTGTAGTTGCAGGGCATCGTCTCGATCCACGTCGTGCCGACGCCGATGATCGGCTTCGCCAGGTCGTCGTCGGTGAAGCCGATGGCCTTGAGCATCGCTCGCGCGGCCGCGCGATCGGGCCCGTCGAGGAGCACGCGCGAGTGCTCGCGCGGGTCGTAGGCGGCGGTGCTCACGCCGGTGCGCTCGGTCATGCGGCGGACTATAGGGGACGTGTCGAGCGCGAAGGGCTCAGGGTCCTTCGGTCGGGCTGACCGTCTCCGCCCAGGCGTCGAGAGGCTCGGCTCGGCCGCGCAGCTCCAGCCGGCGTTCCTCCAGCCCGGCGGTGTCGACCTTGGCTCCCGTGGCCGTCGACGCGCTCATCAGCAGCTCACCGGCTCCCGCTTCCGAACCCAGCCTGGCGGCCACGTTGACCGCGTCGCCGAGCGCGGTGAAGTCGACGACGTCGGCAACGCCACCGACGAATCCCACCCACGCCTCGCCGGTGTGCACGCCGATCCCGATGGGCAGTCGCACGCTGCGGAGAATGGCTCGGGCCGCGGCCACGGCAGCGCCCGCATGGTCGCCGCTGTCCACGAAGCCGGGGATGAAGAGGGCCATGACGCCGTCGCCGAGCAGCTTGTCGACGAGGCCACCGGGCTCGCGGATCGCCCGGCTGGCCGTCCGGACGTAGCCGTCCACCGCCGTGGAGTACTCGGCCGACGACATCGTCTCGGCGAGGCCGGTCGACCCGCGGATGTCGGCGAACAGGGCGGTCATCTCGATCTCGGCACCGCCCGGGTGCTTCTCTGCCTCCCGGAAGCAGCTGTTGCAGAGCTGGGGGTTCGCGGGATACCGGCCATAGCCGAGGGCGGACATCACAGGGGCACCGATGCCGCCCTGCGGCGAGAGGCACATCTTGCAGCGCGGGTCCGACGGGATGTGACGGAAGACGCGGCGATATCGGGTGAGCTGAGTGCTCGTGCCAAGGAGCGTGTCGCGCCACTCGGCGTTCGAGACCCGGCGGTCGTCGTCACTCACCGATACAGCGTATCGGTTCCGTCCAGCGCCCTCTTGACGCATCGGCTAGGGTCGGCTGCACCGATGGACCCTCTGAACCCCGACCCCGCACGCCCGCAACCGAAGACGATCGTCGAGAAGATCTGGGATGGCCACCTGGTCGCGGCCGGGACCGATGGCGCACCGGACGCCGTAGCGATCGACCTCCACCTCGTCCACGAGGTGACGAGCCCGCAGGCCTTCGACGGCCTTCGCGCTCGCGGCCTTCGCGTCCGGCGCCCCGGGCAGACGGTCGCGACGGTCGACCACTCGATCCCGACGACCGACCGCAGCCTGCCGATCGCCGACGAGATCGCGGCGAAGCAGGTCAGCCGCCTCGAGGAGAACTGCCGGGAGTTCGGCATCCCGCTCCACGGCATCGGCTCGCCCCACCAGGGGATCGTCCACGTCATCGGTCCGGAGCTCGGCCTCACGCAGCCGGGCATGACGATCGTCTGCGGGGACTCGCACACCGCCACCCACGGCGCCTTCGGCGCGCTCGCGTTCGGCATCGGCACGACCGAGGTTGAGCACGTCCTGGCCACCCAGACGCTCCTCCAGCGGCGCCCGAAGACGTTCGAGGTTCGGGTGGACGGCCACCTTCACCCCGGCGTCACGGCGAAGGACATCATCCTCTCGCTGCTGTCGCGGATCGGCGTCGGCGGCGGGACCGGCCACGTCTTCGAGTACCGCGGCTCCGCGATCCGGTCGCTCGGCATGGAGGGCCGGATGACGATCTGCAACATGAGCATCGAGGGCGGCGCGCGTGCCGGCCTCGTCGCGCCGGACGACACCACGTTCGACTACGTGCATGGCCGCCCGCATGCGCCCACCGGGGCCGACTGGGATGCTGCCGTGGATCGGTGGCGCGGGCTTCCGACCGACGATGGCGCCGTGTTCGACCGCAGCATCGCGTTCGACGCCTCCGAGCTGACGCCGATGGTGACCTGGGGCACGAACCCGGGCATGGGCTTCCCGATCACGTCTCGCATCCCGGACCCGGAGCGCATGGCCGATGCGGGGCAGCGCGACTCGCTCCGGGCGGCGCTCGAGTACATGGCGCTGACGCCGGGCGAGCCGATCCTGGGGCGCGAGATCGACGTCGTCTTCGTCGGCTCGTGCACGAACTCGCGGATCAGCGACCTGCGCGAAGCGGCGCGCATGATCCGCGGCCGCCACGTCGCCGAGGGCGTTCGCATGATGGTCGTCCCCGGCTCGACCGAGGTGAAGCGCCAGGCCGAGACCGAGGGGCTGGCCGAGATCTTCCGCGCCGCCGGCGCCGAGTGGCGCGAGGCCGGCTGCAGCATGTGCATCGCGATGAACGGCGACCAGCTCGCGCCCGGTCAGTACAGCGTCAGCACGTCGAATCGCAACTTCGAGGGGCGGCAGGGGAAGGGCGGCCGCACGTTCCTCGCCTCGCCGCTCACCGCGGTCGCATCGGCGGTGACCGGGCGCCTGTCGGACCCGAGGGCGCTGCTGTGAGCTCGCGCGAGCCGTTCTCGAGCGTCACCTCGGCTGTCGTGCCGCTGCCGCGCGCCGACGTCGACACCGACCAGATCATCCCGGCGCGCTTCCTCAAGACGGTGAACCGCGCCGGCCTCGGTGACCAGCTCTTCAACGATTGGCGATACCTGGCCGACGGCTCGCCGAACCCCGAGTTCGTCCTCAACCGGCCCGAGATGGCCGGTCGCGCCGTGCTGCTGGCCGGCGACAACTTCGGCTGCGGGTCGTCGCGGGAGCACGCGCCGTGGGCGCTCATGGCGTGGGGCTTCCGCGCGGTGATCTCCAGCGGCTTCGCGGACATCTTCCGCAACAACGCGCTGAAGAACGGCCTCCTCCCGATCGAGGTGCCGCCCGAGGAGCTCGCGCGCCTGTTCGCCCTCGTCGAGGCCCATCCCGATGCCGCCGTCACGGTCGATCTCGAAGCCCAGGAGCTGCGGCTGCCGGACGGCGCCGTCATCGGCTTTCGGGTCGACGCCTTCGCGCGGCGCATGATCCTCGACGGGACCGACGAGCTCGGGTACCTGCTGTCGCTCGAGGACCGGATCGCCGCCTACGAGGCGGCCCACCCGCCGCGGGTCGACACGCTCGCACCGGAGCCGGGGGCGTAGGCTCGTCGCACCGATGCGGCGCCCCCTTGGTGAGCGATCTATCGGTCGATGCGCGCCGGACGTCCGGTTCTCGCAGCGCATGACCGATCTGTCGGACGCCACGTCGCACGAAGGCCGCGGCACCGCTCGCGTTGCGCTCACTCGCGACCGATGCATCGGTCATAGGCCGCGCGGAGCAGAACCTGCGCGCGAATCGGCCGATGCATCGGCCGCAGGACCGCGCTGGCCGGCCCGTCGGCCATGCTGCCACCGATGACCGGGGAAGGTCCGGCCGTATTCGCGCTCCGGGGCCTCTCGCTCCGCCGCGACGGTCGCCCGATCCTGCGCGACGTCGACTGGACCATCCGCGCGGGCGAGCGATGGGTGGTCCTCGGCCCCAACGGCGCCGGGAAGACGACGCTCGTCCGGATCCTGAGCTCGTACCTGGTCGCCAGCTCGGGCACCGTCGAGGTGCTGGGTCGGCGGATCGGCCGCACGAACGTCGCCGAGCTCCGGCCGCGCATCGGCTACCTGAGCCCGGCGCTGGCGCACGAGATCCCCGAGCAGCTGACGCCGCGCCAGGTGGTCGACGCGGCGCAGGCCGGTGCCATCTTCCCGTGGTATGTCGCGCCCGAG
>DATLGA010000100.1:0-5480 GCA_035540715.1 Candidatus Limnocylindrales bacterium
CCCACCCGTGCATCGCGACGGTGGCGACGAGTGCCGCCGTCAGCACGCCGGCGGAGAGAACGCGCGTCGGCCATGCCCGCGAGGCTCCGCGCCGCGTCCGCGCGACGGCGTAGGCATCGAGGATGGCCCACAGGCGGTAGACCATCAGCGCGATGCTGAACGCGACGATCCCGAGCAGGATCGGTGGCGTCAGCACGGCCTCGAGGATGACCCCCCGGTCGGTGAGCCAGAGGACCGCCACCCCGACGACGAGCACCACGACGGGGAGCGCCACGATGACGCCTCGCCGCACGGCGCCGGCGGCCGCCTGGCCCAGGCCGGGAAGGAGGAACGAGAGAACGCTCGCGACGGCACCGGACCGCTGCGCGGCGGACCACCACGATCCCTGGCGCGATCGCGGATCGGTCCCCTCCGAGGCTCGGAATCGCTTCCCGTTCTCGACGGCGAAACGGTCCGGCTGGGCATCGGCCGGCATCGAACGATGATAGGCGGCGTTGCCGCGATGCGTATCGTGATGGGCATGGCCCGGCCCCCGTTGATCGAGATCCATCCGGCCGAGCCGGATCGCTGGGACGACGTCCGCGCCGTGCTGGACGGGAGCGGCGAATCCGGCTGCTGGTGCCAGGCGTGGCGTGGCCTCGACGCCAAGGCGCTGTCAGGCGGGCGCTCGCGGCCCGAGCTGCTCCGGGAGCAGATGGCAGCCGGCCCTCCCCCGCCGGGCTACCTCGCCTACCTCGCCGGAGAGCCGGTCGGCTGGGTGGGGGTCGGGGTGCGCACCGAGCTTCCGCGGCTCATGCGCTCTCGCACGATTCCGCTCGTCGACGACCTGCCGGTCTGGGTGGTGGGCTGCTTCCGGATCCGGCCCGGCTACCGGCGCCGGGGCATCGCCTCGGCCCTCCTCACGGGCGTCGTCGACGCGGCACGTGGCGCGGGCGCGCCCGGCGTCGAGGCGTATCCCGTCGACCCCGCCGGCCGGCGCGTGGAGGTGGGCGCAGGCTTCGTGGGCATCGCCTCCATGTTCGACGCCGCCGGATTCCGTCGCGTCCTCGTCACCGACGCCCACAGCGGGCATCTCCCCCGGCACCTCGTGCGGCTGATGTTCTGAGGCCGATGCCCATACCGACCAAGGAAACGATGAGTTCGACGCGACCGATCGGTCTACCCTATGCCACCGCCACCCGATCGAGGACCCCCGAGCTCCGTGATCCAGGTCGAGAATCTCGTCAAGCGCTACCGCAGGGCGGAGCGCAACGCCGTCGACGGCATCGGCTTCGAGGTGCGCGCCGGCGAGTTCTTCGCGCTGCTCGGGCCGAACGGCGCCGGCAAGACGACCACCATCTCGATCCTCACCACCACGCTCACGCCGACAGCCGGGACCGCGACGATCGATGGCCTCGACATCGTCCGCCACGCCAGCGAGGTCCGGCGCCGGGTCGGGATCATCTTCCAGCGTCCGAGCCTCGATCGGAATTTGACCGGCGAGGAGAACGTGCGCTTCCACGCCGTGCTGTACGGCGTGTACCCGTACGCGCCGACGTATCGGCTCATGCCGGCGGCGTATCGGGAGCAGGTCGGCGAGCTGGCGGGCATCGTCGGCCTCGGACCGGAGATCTTCGAGCCGATCCGGACCTACTCCGGAGGCATGAGCCGCAAGCTCGAGATCGTGCGGAGCCTGATTCATCGGCCGAGGGTGCTCTTCCTGGACGAGCCGACCTCGGGCCTGGACTCGCCCTCTCGACGCGGCCTCTGGGCGTACCTCGAACGCGTCCGACGTGAGAGCAACACGACGATCCTCCTTACCACGCACTACCTCGAGGAGGCCGAACAGGCCGACCGGATCTGCATCATCGACCGGGGGCGGGTGGTGTCCTACGGAACCCCGTCGGAGATCAAGGCGGACCTCGTGGAGGACTACGTCCTCGTCGATACGCGCGATCGCGTCGAGCTCCGGGCCGAGCTCGGCCGGCTCGGCCTCCCCTACTCCGGCGACGGGCCGTTCCGCGTCGAGCTCGACGGACGCTCGACGCACGCCGTCCTGAAGGCGATCGACACGCCGCTGAGCCTGGTCCAGACGCACACGCCCTCGCTCGAGGACGCCTACCTCGGGATCGTCGGTCGAGCCGCCGAGGACGAAGCCGGCGACGAGCCCCTCGGCGAACCGACCGATGCGTGAGCTCTGGGCGGTCCTGGCGATCGCGCACCGCGACCTCGTCAAGCTGCTGCGCGATCGGACGCGCCTGATCAGCGACCTCGCCTTCCCGATGATCATCATCGGCGTGCTGGGCGTCAGCCTGCAGGCCGGGTTCGGCGACCAGTCGCCGTTCAACTTTCTCACCTTCGTCTTCACCGGCGTGCTGGCGCAGACGCTCTGGCAGTCCGCCGCGCTCGGCGTCATCAGCCTGATCGAGGACCGCGAGAACGACTTCAGCCAGGAGATCTTCGTCTCGCCGATCTCCCGCTACTCGATCATCTTCGGCAAGGTCCTCGGCGAGTCGCTCGTGGCGCTGCCACAGGGCGCCGCCATCCTCGCGTTCGGGTGGGTGCTGGGCGTGCCGCTGACGCTGCCGACGATCCTCGCCCTCATCCCGGTGGCGCTGGTCGTGACGCTGTTCGGCGGGGCCTTCGGCGTGCTCGTCCTCTCGCGGCTACCGAATCGGCGCGCGGCGACGCAGATCTTCCCGTTCGTGATGCTGCCGCAGTTCTTCCTGGCCGGCGTCTTCAACCCGATCGCGGCGCTCCCACCGATCCTCGACGTCGCCTCCCGCCTCGCGCCGATGCGGTACGCCGTCGACCTCATGCGCAACGCCTACTACGCCATCCACCCCGAGTCGGTCCAGGTCCCGCTCGCATCGGCGGGGACGAACCTGGCCATCATCGGCGGGCTGTTCGTGGCCTTCATCGTGGTCGGAACCGCGCTCTTCGTCCGGGCCGAGCAGAACCGATAGCGCGGCGCGCCGGTCTGCCGACACAGCCGCTGTCGCCCAGCCGACGCCGATGCGACACCTTGCGTACGCCGCGTCGGGCCGTTGCCGGATGGACGGACGATCCCGGCGGCGGACGATACCGACATGAACACCACCCGCCGCACGAGCCCGCGATCCGTCGCCGAGGAGCGCCGCTTCCTGGACGCGCTGGTGTTCTGGCGAGCCCTCTACGCCCGTCGCGGCCGGCAGGACCGCGAGCCGATCGAATCGGTGTCGACCGTCATCGCCGGAGCCGTCGCCGCCATGCGAATCGGCGCCGCCGCTCCGGCGACCCAGGCCTGTCCGTGAGCGTCACGGCGTCATCACGACCTTGATGCAGCCATCGTCCTTGGCGTTGAAGATCTCGTATCCGCGCGGCGCCTCGGCGAGGCGCATCCGATGCGTGATGACGAAGGATGGATCGATCTCGCCTCTTTCGATCCGCTCGAGGAGCATCGGCAGGTAGCGCTGCACCGGTGCCTGGCCCGCCCGGATCGTCAACGCCCGATTCATGACCGTGCCCATCGGGAAGTGGTCGATGAACCCCGAGTACACGCCGATCACCGAGACGGTACCGCCGGATCGACAGGCCTGGATCGCCTCTCGCAGCGCGATCGGTCGGTCGGTCTCCATCTTCACGGCCTGCTTCACGAGGTCCACGGCGTAGAGCGCCGAGTCGGCGTGGCCCTCCATGCCGACCGCATCGATGCATCGGTCCGGGCCGCGCCCGCCGGTCAGCTCCTTGAGCGTCTCGAGCAGGCTGTCCTCGTCGACGTAGTTGACCGCGTCCGTCGCACCGGCGCGTTCGCGCGCCATCGTCAGACGCTCGTCGAACCGGTCGATCGCGATGATCCGCTCGGCACCGAACAGACGGGCCGCGTGGATCGCGTACTGGCCCACCGGCCCGGCCCCCCACACGGCGACCGTGTCGCCCGGCTCGATGCCGGCCATCTCGGCCCCGTAGTAGCCGGTCGGAATGATGTCCGACAGGAAGAGGACCTGCTCGTCGGCGACGCCATCGGGGACCCGAAGCGGCCCGACATCGGCGAACGGGACACGGGCGTACTCGGCCTGGCCGCCGGCGAATCCGCCGGTCAGGTGCGAGTACCCGTAGATGCCCGCCCCGGCATGGCCGAACAGCTTCTCCTGGAGCCAGCCATTCGGGTTCGAGTTCTCGCAGACGCTGAAGTTGCCGGCCTCGCACTGCGAGCACGACCCGCACGAGATCGGGAACGGGACGACGACCCGGTCACCGACCGAGAGCCGCTCGACGCGATCCCCGACCTCGACGACCTCGCCCATGAACTCGTGCCCCAGGATGTCGCCCTTCTCCATGGTCGGGACGAGGCCGTTGTAGAGGTGCAGGTCCGATCCGCAGATGGCGGTCGACGTGATGCGGACGATCCCGTCGTGCTCGTTGAGGATCTTGGGCTCCGGGACCTGGCGCACCTCGACGTTGCGAACGCCCATCCAGCAGGCGGCCTTCATGACGCATCCCCCGCCGAGCCGGCGACGACCGGAAGGCGTCGTTCGTGCTGCTCCTCCCGGGGCGGCTGCGCCGGGCGCTGGAGGATCTTCCGCCCGTGGGCCGTGCCTTCGCTCCGGACCGGCTCGCCCGTCTCCATGACCTGCTTGAAGCGGCGCAGCGCGTCGGAGACCTGCTGGCGTGGGTCCTCGCCTGCGGCGAGCGCCACGATGGATCCGAGCGGTCCGCCGGGCATCTCGACGTCCATCTCGACGACGACCTCGGTGCCGCGCCCGCCGGGCGCCGTGGCGAAGCGGACGGCGCCGGCATGGTGGACCTCGGAGCCCTCCACCGATCGCCACGCGATGAGCTCGTCCCGGCGGTCGTCGACGATCTCGGCGTCCCACTCCACCGGCCCGCCGATCGGCGCCCGGGCGACCCAGTGCGACCGCGTGCCGTCGCCGAGCGCCTCGACCCGCTCGAGGTGCGGCATCACCGTCGGCAGGTTCTCGAGGTCGCGCCAGAATCGATACACCTCGCCACGCTCCCGGTTCACCGTCACCGCTCGCACGATCCGCCCGCCGCGGCGCGATTGCTCGCGCTGCCGGCGCCGTGCGGCGATCGCCATCCCGGCGTCGAGGGCCAGGACCGATCCCACGGCCGCCATCGCGACCGCGAGCCGGCCACGGTCGTTGCCGCGGTGACCGCGCGCGATGCCGAGCAGGGCGAGGTCCTTCACGTCGCCCAGGACGCGCGCCGACAGCCAGCCCACCGGCGTCGACGCGCTGAGCAGGCCGCCCACGACGCCGAGCTCGCGCAGGCCGATGAGCCGAGTCAGCGTCACGCTGATCCCGCTCGGGACGATGCCGATGGCGCCGAGCAGGCGACGCGGCGCCACGAGCTGAACAATGCCGAGCGCCAGGCTGAACCAGCCGAGCGCCCGTGAGATCCACTGGATCACCGTGTCCCCTTCCGATGGTGCTGCATGGCTGGGCGGATGCCCGGTGCGGGCGCACGGCCCGTGCCAGCCCTGCCTATCGATCGGGTGAGGA
>DATLGA010000101.1:0-3550 GCA_035540715.1 Candidatus Limnocylindrales bacterium
CCACGATGCCGACCGCGGTTTCCGGCAGGACGGCCCCGACGCTCGCGCCGATCGCGACCGAGATCCCCTGGACGATCGCTGCCGCGACGACAAGCCCGGCGATGACCGGCAACGCCGCGTGCCGGGTGGCGAAGGCGAGGACGAGGAGCTGGCTCTTGTCGCCGAACTCGGCCACGAAGATCGCGCCGGCGGCGACTGCGACGGCCGTGAGGAAGGGAAGCATCGGACGTGATGCTAGCCGGAGCCCGCCGATTGCCGTGGAGCGGAGCTAACGGCCAAGCATGCCGGGGCCGGCGCCTCTGCATTGGTCGGAACTTGCCTCGCGCCGCAAACGACCGCCACGCGAGCAGGTTCTGCCTGGCCGGAATTGCCTGACTCCGCAAACGATAGCCACGTGCAACGTGCTGCTTGGCCGATAGCTCCGCTGGCCGGAACGTCGCGCGCCCGAACCGACCGCCGAACGGGGTGTTGCGTGGCGGCGTACGCTCGAAGCGGCGGCGCCCTGGCCGCACCAGCTCACGGAGGGCAACTGCAATGTCCGAGCACCCGAACGCCACCATGATTCGCGAAGGGTTCGCCGCACTCGACCGCGGGGAGCTCGACCTCGCCGATGGCCTCGCCGAAGACGTGGTGTGGCACGAGATCGGACGCCCCGATCCGGTGCGCGGCAAGGGCGCGGTGGTCGCCCACCTGTCACAGGACCAGGACTGGGAGATCCACCCGCAGCTTCACGACGCCCTCGCCAACGACGAACACGGTGTGGCGCTCATCAACGCCAGCGCTCGGCGCGGTGACCGGTCTTTCGAGTATCGAGTGATCGAGGTGTACCACCTGCGCGACGGCCTCATCACCGAGCGCTGGGCCTTCTCCGACGACACGGACCGAATCGCCCGGTTCTTCGAGTGAGCCCCACTAGAATCGGGCCATGACGACCGAGGACAGGACCGACGCCGCGACGATCGAGAACCTGCTGCGCGAGGAGCGCCTTTTTCCGCCGCCGCCCGAGTTCGTGGCCAACGCCCTCCTGAACGACCCGGAGATCTACGAGCGCACCGCCTCCGAGGAGGGCTTCCGCGCGTTCTGGACCGAAGAAGGCAACCGCCTCGACTGGATGGAGCCGTGGAGCGAGCTCTACACGTGGGAGCCGCCGTACGCGAAGTGGTTCATCGGCGGCAAGCTCAACGTCAGCGTCAATTGCCTCGACCGCCACGTGAACGCCGGCCTCGGGGACCGGGTCGCCTACTACTGGGAGGGTGAGCCGGGCGACACGCGCACGATCACCTACCAGGAACTCCTCGACGAGGTCTGTCGCTTCACGAACGCCCTGCGCGAGCTCGGCGTGAAGAAGGGCGACCGGGTCGCCATCTACATGCCCATGATCCCGGAGCTCCCGGTGGCCATGCTCGCCTGCACCCGCATCGGCGCGCCGCACTCGGTCGTCTTCGGCGGCTTCAGCGCCGATGCCCTGGCGGGGCGCATCGACGACGCGAGCTGCAGCGTGGTGATCACCGCCGACGGCGGCTATCGCAAGGGCGCCACCGTGCCACTCAAGCACAACGCCGACGAGGCGATCCGCCGCACGTCATCGGTCCGGCATTGCGTCGTCGTGAAGCGCACCGGCGACGACGTGGCCTGGGAGGGCGGGCGCGACCACTGGTATCACGACCTCGTCGACGGCCAGCCGACCACCGCCGACCCGGAGCCGATGGACGCCGAGGACCTCCTGTACCTGCTCTACACCTCGGGGACGACGGCCAGGCCGAAGGGCATCATGCACACGACCGCCGGCTACCTGGCCGGCGTGAGCACGACGCATCGGCTCATCTTCGACATCCACCCGGAGACCGATATCTACTGGTGCATGGCCGACATCGGCTGGGTCACCGGGCACAGCTACATCGTGTACGGGCCGCTGGCCAATGCCACGACCGGGATCATCTACGAGGGGGCGATCGACTTCCCGGACAAGGACCGATGGGCCCAGATCGCGGCGAAGTACCGCGCGACGATCCTCTACACCGCCCCCACCGCCATTCGCGCGCTCATGAAGTACGGCCACGAGCAGTTCGCCGATGACGACCTGTCGTCGCTGCGCCTCCTCGGCAGCGTCGGTGAGCCGATCAACCCCGAGGCGTGGGCGTGGTACTGGAAGTACATCGGCGGCGAGCGCTGCCCGGTGGTCGACACGTGGTGGCAGACCGAGACCGGCATGATCATGATCACGCCGCTGCCTGGCATCACGACGCTCAAGCCGGGGAGCGCGACCTTCCCGTTCCCCGGCGTGGTCGCCGACGTCGTCGACGAGGTGGGGAACAGCGTCCCGCTGGGCGGGGGTGGGTACCTCGTCCTGGAGCGACCGTGGCCGGCCATGCTGCGTGGCATCTACGGCGACCCGGAGCGCTACGAGCAGACGTACTGGTCCCGTTACCCGGACCGCTACTTCCCCGGCGACGGCTGCAAGCGCGACGAGGAGGGCTACTACTGGCTGCTCGGCCGCGTCGACGACGTCATGAACGTCTCCGGCCATCGCATCTCGACCACCGAGGTCGAGTCCGCGCTCGTCTCGCACGAGTCCGTCGCCGAGGCTGCCGTGGTGGGGCGCACCGATCCGGTCACCGGCCAGGCGATCTTCAGCTACGTCATCCTCCGCTCCGGGTTCGAGGCCTCCGACCAGCTGGCCTCGACCCTCCGGGAGCACGTGGCCGAGATGATCGGCAAGTTTGCGCGGCCGAAGCAGATCATGTTCACGCCCGACCTGCCCAAGACGCGCTCGGGCAAGATCATGCGTCGCCTGCTGCGCGACATCGCCGAGCAGCGCGACCTGGGCGACGTCACCACCCTCGCCGATGCGACCGTGGTGACCACCATTCGCGAGCAGTCCGGTACGGGCGAAGACTAGCCGCCGAGCATCTGGCCCAGCGTGACGAGCTCGAAGCCGCGGGCTCGCAGCCCGCTGACGATGCCGGGCAGGGCATCGAGCGTCTCGTAGCCACCGAGGTGCATGAGGACGATCGATCCGCCCTGGGCCCGGCCGACGACCTTGTCGACGATCTGCTGCGCGGTCGGGCCGCCGTCGGCGACCGGCTTCCAGTCGATCGTGTCGACATCCCACATGACCGTGTACGGGTAACCGACCGAGGCCGCCGCGTTGACCAGCGTCGTGTTCCATTCGCCGAACGGCGGCCGGAAGAAGGGGCGCGGGCTGGACGAGGCGTATCGGGCGATCGCCGCCTCGGTGGTCGTGAGCTCGGCCCGCATCTGCGTCACCGTGAGCTTCGTCATGTGCGGGTGGTGGTAACTGTGGTTGCCGAGGTCGAACAGGTCGGGCCGGGCGTCGATCCGCGCGAGCACTTGGCGCCCGGCATCGGTCGCCGTCGAATCGGCCATCGCGCCGGTCATGAAGATCGTGGCGCGGACGTCGTGGTCGCGCAGCCACGTCATGATCGCGAGGGCGTCACCGACCCGCCCGCCCATGTCCAGGGTCAGCGCGACGCGGTTCGTGCCCCGGTTGCCGTTGGTGACGAGCACGCCGGTCGCCGCCGTCGGGGTG
>DATLGA010000102.1:0-2512 GCA_035540715.1 Candidatus Limnocylindrales bacterium
CGGCAGGAAGGACTGCTGCGCGACCGACGCGACCACGTTGATCGCGCCGATCAGCAGCGCCAGGACATAGAGCTGCTCGATGCGCAGCAGGCCGAGGATGGCAGCGGCCGGGACGGTGAGCAGCAGCGCGGCCTGCACGAGATCCGCCCAGATCAGGATGCGGCGGCGGCGCATGCGATCCACCCACACGCCGGCCTGGAGACCCACCAGGAGGAAGGGCAGGTAGCCGAGCGCGGTGATGATCCCCATCTCGGTCGCCGTCGCGCCCAGGACGATCACCGCGACGAGCGGCAGGGCCAACGCGCTCACCTCGTCCCCGATGCTCGAGACGCCCTGGCCGATCCAGAAGCGTCGGAAGTCCCGGTCGCGCCAGAGCGACGGCTCCGGCGGGCCCGGCTGCGGCGTCGCGAGGTCCGGCACGGCGGGGCTGGGTGACGTCGGCGGCTCCGTCATCGGTATTCGATGATGCCCGAGCGCGGCGTCATGCCGTCACGCGTGGGCGGCGGCCTGTGCCTCGTCCTCTCGGCCCAGGGTGTCCGGGTTGACGCCACGAGCGCGCGCCAGCCGCTCGGTGAGGAGCTGGATCGGGATGACGGGCGCAAGCAGCGCGGCGACAGGCTCGGGCACCCGTGCCGTGCGGGCGAGGACGATCCTGCCGGCCGGGGTCGCGTCGCCGTCGATGGCCTTCGAGGCACGCTGGCCCAGGATGGCGGCCACCGGCATCCCGAGCAGCCGAGCCGCGCTGAGCAGGCGGTCGATGCGCGGCGCGATCGCATCGGGCTCTTCGGTCGTGTCGGTGCGGATGAGGACAAGGCCGGTCCATCGGTTCGCGGCGGCCAGGTGCCCGTGCAGCAGCGTCTCCACATCGAAGGCACCGGCCGGCAGCCGAGCTCCTTCGGCGATCTTGAGTGCCAGCTCCCGCGCGGTGACGAGGTCGACGCCCGAGCCGGCCACCAGAACGCGGTCGATCCCGGTGAGCCCGGCCGCGAGCGCCGCGGCAGCACGGTGATCGTCGTTGACGTCGAGCAGGGCACGGATCGCGCGCCCGTCGACCCGGCCGCCGGCGAGCTCGGCGCCGAGGACCACGCCGGTGACGAGCGGCGACAGGTAGCCGACCGTGTGGCACCAGCTCTGGTCCTGCTCCTCTGTCTCGATCACGATGCCGGCGACCTCGGCGCCCGGCGACCGTGCGCTGACCGTGATCAGCGCGGTGCGAGCCCCGCCCTCGCCTGCCGTCCGCAACGCCTCGTTGGTGGCGTGCGTCCCGCCCTCGTGCGAGACGCCGATGAGCACGCCGTCGTTCAGCGGGCGGCGGAGCGCCTCGAGGGCCTGGACCGCTCGGACCTCCCGACCCGCGGGGGGCTGCACCGCATCGTTGAGGAGCGCTGCGACGGCCATGGCGGCGTGCTCGGACGTGCCACATCCGGTCGTCATGACCGGGTGTCCCGCGCGGACCGCCTTACGGATCGCGTCCGCCAGCGCGGTCACCGCTTCGGAGCGCCGGAGCCGGTGGATGAGCCGCTCCGCGACTCCGGGCTCGGCGGCGATCATTTCCGTCATGAGGTACGGCGGCCGCGACCGGAACCTCGGCATGTCGGATGGCGCCCATGGGTCGGGCGCCGACGGCAGCGCCGCCGCGGTGTCAGGCAACTCTCACCGCATCGGGATGCGCAGGCCGCGCTGGTCGGCGACCTCGATGGCGCGCTCGTAGCCGGCGTCGGCGTGGCGCAGGACGCCCATGCCCGGATCGGTCGTCAGGACCCGTTCGAGCCGTGCGGCGGCGTCCGGCGTGCCATCGGCGACGACGACCATGCCGGCGTGCAGGCTGTAGCCGATGCCGACCCCGCCGCCGTGGTGGAAGCTCACCCAGGTCGCACCCGCGGCAGTGTTGACCAGGGCGTTGAGGATCGGCCAGTCGGCGATCGCGTCGGAGCCGTCGCGCATGGCCTCGGTCTCGCGGTTCGGGCTGGCCACCGATCCGGCATCGAGGTGGTCGCGGCCGATGACGATCGGCGCACTGATCTCGCCCGAGTCGACGAGCTCGTTGATGCGCAGGCCCGCCCTGGCGCGGTCGCCGTAGCCGAGCCAGCAGATGCGCGCCGGCAGGCCCTGGACCGGCACCTTGTCGGCCGCCAGGCGCAGCCAGCGCTGGAGGCCGGCGTTGTCGGGGAACAGCTCGGCGAGCGCGCGGTCGACGACGGCGATGTCGTTGGCGTCGCCAGACAGCGCGGCGACGCGGAACGGGCCCTTGCCCTCGCAGAACAGCGGCCGGATGAAGGCGGGCACGAAGCCGGGAAAGTCGAAGGCGTTCTCGACCCCCGCCTCCTTGGCCACCTGGCGGATGTTGTTGCCGTAGTCGAAGGTGACGGCCCCGCCGCGCTGGAAGGCGAGCATGGCCCGGACGTGCTCGGCCATCGCGGCGGTCGAGCGGCGGACGTAGTCGTCGGGGTCGGTGTCGCGCAGGGCGAGCGCCTCGGCGAGCGGCAGGCCGTTCGGGACATAGCCGCCGAGC
>DATLGA010000103.1:0-5928 GCA_035540715.1 Candidatus Limnocylindrales bacterium
AACTGGCCCTGGACCCGCGGGTCGTCGCGGTTGTAGTAGTCCACGCTGCCGACGTAGGCCACGATCTCGCCCGTGGCCGAGTCGATGGCCACCAGCGCGCCGTTGTGAACGTTCTTGTCCGCCAGGCGCGCGACCCAGTGCTGCACCTGGTCCTTCGCCTCCTGCTGCAGGCCATGGTCGAGGGTGGTGACGACGCGGTAGCCGCCTGTCCGCACGGCGAGCGCGGGATCCTCGACCCCCAGCGATGCCAGGATCTGCTCGGCCTCCCTCTGCACGCGGAACACGAAGTGCGGCTCGTGCAGGACGCTCGTCACACGGCTCGGATTCATCTCCTCCCACGTCGTGTTCACGGCCTCCCGGTACTCGCCCCGGCTGATGTACTCCTCCTCGAGCATGGCGGCGAGCACCTGGTCGCGCCGCTCGATCGCCCGCTCCGGGCCCTGGTCGGCGAAATACGGGTCGTAGAAGCTCGGACGCTGCGGCAGGCCGGCAAGGAAGGCCGCCTGGGCGAGGGTCAGGTCGTCGAGGTCGCGAATGCCGAAGTAGTTCGCCGCGGCGGCACGGATGCCGTAGGACCCGTTGCCGTAGAAGATGAGGTTCAGGTAGGTCGACAGGATCTGCTCCTTGCCCTCGCGTCCGGCATGGGCTTCGGTGACCTGGCGCGCCAGGATCTGCTCGCGGATCTTGTCGCCGTAGCCGCGTCCCTCGAGGAAGGTCAGCTCCGGTGGCTCGCACACGTCCCGCTCGACGGCGGCCTGTTCCTCTTCACTCGTCGTGGCGTCTTCGTCTGGATCGACGTCGACCTCGTCGGGAACGGGCGTCGCGTCGGGGTCGAGCTGCTGTGGCTGGCCCGCCTCCTGGATCGGGCCGGCGTACTTGATCACCTGCTGCGTGATCGTCGAGGCACCCTGCACGATCGTGCCCGCCTCGAGATTGGCGAGCGCGGCACGGACCACCGCGGAGTAGTCGATGCCGTCGTTCGTCCAGAACGTCCGGTCCTCGGCGGCCACCGTGGCGTCGACGATGTGGTCGGGCAGATCGGCGAAGTCGACCGACTCCCGGTTCTCGCATTCGAACCGGGCGAGCAGACGCTGTCCGGTGCGGTCGTACACGTGGGTCGACTGCGGCATCTCCACGTCGAGAATGACCCGCGGATCGGGAAGGCCGGCGGCGTAGTAGTTGTAGGCGCCCATCGTGCCGCCGACGATCCCGAGCGCCGAGCCGGCCATCACCAGGCCGGACACCGCGAAGGCCACGGCGACGAACGCGGCGAACCCTTTGCGGGCTCCGTGACGGTTCGCGCGGCGCGTCAGGATGTGACGCCGCCGGCGATGGAGGCTTGGGCGCATGCCCTCGCTGCTGCAGGTTCGTTGCCCGACGTCAGGCGGGGTCGCCGGATCGCCCCAGGAGCTGCTCGAAGGGGATCGGATCGGCGAAGGGATCCGCCGCAGCCTCGCGAGGTGCGCGGCCCATCGCGGCGGCGAGCTCGGCGCCGGCCCGCTCGATCCGATCGGCGAGCCCTGCATCGGCGGGAATGCCGGCGCTGCCCCAGTCCTCGCTCGCGGCATACACCGCGGTCCGGATGACCGATCCGCCGAGATACGTGAACAGCGGCCGCACCGTGTGCTCGAGGGCCAGCGAGTGCCGGGCCGTGCCGCCCGTCGCGCCGATCAGGACCGGCATGCCGGCCAGGGCCTCGTGCTCGACGACGTCGAAGAAGAGCTTGAACAGGCCCGAGTACGAGGCGCTGAAGATCGGCGTGGTGGCGATCAGGCCGTCGGCGCTCACGACCCGGTCGATCGTCGCCTGCAGCCCCTCGGACGGGAACCCCGTCAGGAGGTGGTTGGCGAGATCCTGCGCATGCTCGCGCAGCTCCACGACCTCGGTCGCCGCTTGGAGGCCGGCCTCGCGCAGCGACCGCTCGGTGGCGTCGGTGAGCCGATCGGCCAGCAGCCGCGTGCTCGACGGCTGCGACAGGCCGGCGGTCACGACCACGAGGTCGCGCTCACTCATCGGCCGATGCCGGCCGGCGCCGGCTCCTCGGCGGCCGCAGCGTCCGGCTGGAGGCGCGGGTGCATCGGCGGGTCGGACGGAACGTGCGGCGGTCGCACGGCCTCGAACTCGCGGCGCAGGACCGGCACGATCTCGCCGAGCATCTCGAGCTGCTCGAGCACGGTCTTGAGCGGCAGGCCGGCATGGTCGATGAGGAAGAGCTGTCGCTGGTAGTCGCCGGCGAACTCGCGGAAGCCGAGCGTCCGCTCGATGACCTGCTGGGGGCTCCCGACCGTGAGCGGGGTGTAGCTCGAGTACTCCTCGAGCGACGGGCCACCGCCGTACACCGGGGCACGGTCGAAATACGGTCGGAACTCGCGCACGGCGTCCTGCGAGTTCGGGCGCATGAAGGCCTGTCCGCCCAGCCCGACGATCGCCGTGTCGGCCGGACCGTGTCCGTAGTGCTCGTATCGGCGCCGATACAGCCCGACCATGCGCTTCACGTGGAAGGACGGCCAGAAGATGTTGTTATGGAAGAAGCCGTCGCCGTAGTGCGCCGCCTGCTCGGCGATCTCGGGTGCCCGGATCGAGCCGTGCCAGACGAACGGCGGGACGCCGTCGAGCGGCCGGGGGGTCGAGGTGAAGCCGGTCAACGCGGTGCGGAAGCTGCCCTGCCAGTCGACGACGTCCTCGCGCCACAGCCGATGCAGGAGCTCGTAGTTCTCGACCGCCAGCTCGATGCCGTTGCGGATGTCCTGCCCGAACCACGGGTAGACCGGCCCCGTGTTCCCGCGGCCCATCATCAGGTCGAGCCGCCCACCGGCAAGGTGCTGAAGCATCGCGTAGTCCTCGGCGATCTTGACCGGATCGTTCGTCGTGATCAGCGTCGTGGCGGTCGACAGGATGATCCGCTTCGTCCTGGCTGCGATGAAGCCGAGCGTCGTGGTCGGCGAGGACGAGAAGAACGGCGGGTTGTGGTGCTCGCCGAGCGCGAAGACATCGAGGCCGACCTCCTCGGCCTTGAGCGCGATCCGGATGACCGCCTCGATCCGCTCGTGCTCGGTCGGCGTTCGACCCGTGGTGGGGTCGGCCGTGATGTCGCTGACCGAGAAGACGCCGAACTGCATGGTGTTTCTGTTCCCCGTAAGCGCTGTCGAGCTGGGGCTCGATCGCGAGTATGACACCGTGTAGTTGCATGTGCAACTACTTTCCCGGCACCATGGCCGGAAAGGTGGAGGGGCCACAAGAATCATGCCGCCGCCGCCAAGCGCTGCGGTGCAGACGGCGAGCGGCCCGGAACTCGGGCCGGGCCGCTCGATGGTCGCGAGACGCGACCGCTGTCAGCGGGGAAGGGAGATCGGGCGCCAGCCGCGCAGCGCGATCGCCAGCGCGAGGGCGGCGAGCAGCGCGCCGAGCAACGTGCCGGTCGCCGCGGGTGCCGGCATCGCGGTGTCCGGCTGGGTGGCGGCGGCCAGCTGGCCCCGGATCGCGCCGGCCGGGAACTCCTCGGTGTGGAGGTTCACGTAGTAGCCGGCCGGGTTGTCGATGATGGCCTGGAGCACGTCCGCGTCCTGGTCGGAGACGCAGCCTTCGCTCGTGCCGTCGAAGCCGTCGACGTCCAGCGGGACCACCACGTCGCCCGTCTCGCCCTCCGCTCCGACGTGGATGTGCGACTGCATGACCTCGCCGATGTCCTCGGCGGTCAGCTCCCAGCACGCCTCGCCGGTCTCCGGGTCGAGCCGAACCGTGGCGGTGCCGCTGCCATCCTCGTCGCCGGGCATGTCGCCCTCGGCCACGCCGCTCAGCTGAGCGGTGAGCGTGGTCTCGGCCGCCACGACGACGCCGGAGAGGGCAAGGCTCGCGATCAATCCGAGCACGACGGCCAGGGGGAGGGAGGGGTGTGGTCGAGTTCGCATGGGAAGTCCTCCTGCGGTTCCACGTGTCGCCGGCTCGGGGCGGCGTCCACGAACTCGTTCGCTCGAAGTTACGCGAGCGGGCACGGCTCAGAGCCTGATCGCCAGGCCCTCGCGCGGCTGGAGCTGCAGGCCGTCTAGCGCCACGGTTCCCGATCGGTCGCCGGTGGCGACGACGACCGTCCCGGAGCCGATCCGAAGCCGTCCGAGGTCGCAGCGCCGCTCGTCGTCGCCGACGTTGAGGAGGCAGAGCACGCGCTCCTCGTCGGCCTCGCGCAGCCAGGCCAGGACGTCGGGCGCCACGCCGAACAGCGACCGATGGATCCCCTCGCGCAGCGCGGGCGACGCCTGTCGGGCGGCGATGAGCCGCCGGTACAGGCTCAGCAGCGACTCGGGATCGCCAGCCTGCTGTTCCACGCTGCGGGACGCCGGGTCGACGAGGGGGAGCCAGGGGGTGCCATCGGTGAAGCCGCCGGTGGGGGAGCCGTCCCACTGCATCGGCGTCCGATACCCGTCCCGCCCGGCCCGGTCGTGGGGCGGGTCGGGCAGCTCCGATTCATCGGCGTCGACCATGCCGATCTCCTCGCCGGCGTACAGGACCGCGACGCCGCGCAGCGTCAGGAGCATGAACGCCGCCGCGCGGGCCCGCTCCGGACCCCATCGCGTGGCATGCCGCGACTGGTCGTGGTTGCTGAGCGCGTACGTCGGCCAGATGCCGGCCGGGTGAAGCGCCTCGGAGCGCTCGATGGCGAGCATGAGGTGGCGGTGATCCCACGGCGACAGCAGGAGCTCGAAGTTGAACGCGAGGTGGAACTCGTCGTCGGCGCCATGGCCGAGGTAGCCGGCGAGCTCCTCGACCGGGACGTACGCCTCGCCCACGAGCACGCGGCCGGGGAACTCGATCGCGACGCGCCGCAGATGCCGGATGACGTCGTGCACCTCGGGACGGTTCAGGCTCCACAGCGGATCCTGCCCCGAGTCTCCGCCCAGTCCGGGGATGGCGTGCGGCCGACGATCCGGGGGGTTGTCGCGGAAGAGGTCGTCCTTGATGGCCGCGAAGATCGCGTCGACCCGGAACCCGTCGACACCCCGATCGAACCAGAAGCGCATGACGTCGCCGATCGCCTCGGCCACCTCGGGGTTACGCCAGTTCAGGTCGGGCTGCTCGGGATAGAAGGAGTGGAGGTAATACTGCTGCGTCGTCGCGTCCCATTCCCACGTCGAGCCACCGAAGGCCGCCTCCCAGTTCGAGGGTGGTCCGCCGTCCACGGCAGGATCGGCCCAGATGTACCAATCGCGCTTCGGGCTCTGGCGCGACGACCGCGCATCGACGAACCAGGGATGCTCGATCGAGGTGTGGCACGGCACGAGGTCCATGAGGACGCGCAGGCCGCGCTCGTGGCAGGCGGCGATGAGCGCGTCGAGGTCGTCGAGCGTCCCGTACTCGGGCGCGACGTCGGTGTAGTCGCTGATGTCGTAGCCGAAATCGTGGAGCGGGCTGGGGTAGATCGGCGACAGCCAGATCGCGTCGACGCCCAGGGAGGAATCGGTCCCGCGCAGGTGATCGAGCCGTTCCCGGATCCCGGCCAGGTCGCCGATCCCGTCGCCGTTCGCATCGGCGAAGCTGCGGGGGTAGACCTGGTAGATGACGGCGGATGCCCACCACGGATCGCTCATGGGCCCGAGTGTAGGGGAGGGTTGCGTGGCGCGGGGGGCGTCTCGCAGCGACCCTCAGTGCTGCGAAAGCGTTCCCCTCACTCGCAGCCGATGCTCCGTGGAAAGCCACGCCGACCGGCCGATGACCAGGAGTGCCACTGACGTGACCGCGAGCAGGATCCACTCGACGGGCACCGGCAGGAGCGGCCGCGTCCCGAGCGCCGCACCGCGCATGAGGTCGAGCGCGTACGTCGTCGGCAGCAGGTAGCTGATCCAGCGCACCGCCTCGGGCAGGACGACGATCGGGAAGGCGGCCCCGGACAGGGCCACGAAGATGAAGTCGGCGGCGTCGACGAAGAAGTTCGCG
>DATLGA010000104.1:0-4820 GCA_035540715.1 Candidatus Limnocylindrales bacterium
CTGGTCGCGCGCGACCTTCGACTTCGGACAGAAGCGCCCGTCGCCGCACCCGCGCGTGATGTCCTCGTAGTAGAGCCAGGTGATGTCGTTGATGAACCTGGAGTCGGTCACGTCCGAGAACGGCGGCGCGACGACGCGGTAGAGGATGCCGTTGGCGTAATCGGTCATGTACAGCTCTCGGTTCTCCGCGACGCCGAACGAGCTGATCATGGCCGACGTGGACCGATGGAATCGCAGGCTCGGCGACCCCGCGCCCGCCTCGAGCGTCCAGATCCGGCCGCTGCAGAAATCGCCGAGGACGTAGTGGCCGGCGAGCTCGCGGAACACGCCACCGCGGTACACGGCACCACCGGTGATGGAGCAGTTGCCATTGGTGCGGGCGTACTCGGCGATGGGTTCGGTGAACGGTCCGGATGCACCGCAGTTCCGGTAGACGTGCTTGCCCTCCCGGCATGGCCATCCATAGTTGAGGCCGGCGGCACCGGCGGAGACGCGGTTGACCTCCTCCCAGCTGGCCTGCCCGACGTCGGCGATCCACAGCCGTGCCGGGCTCGCGCCGGTGTCGAAGCTCGCTCGCCACGGGTTCCGCAGGCCGAGCGCCCAGATCAAATCGTCGCCGGCCTTGCCGACATACGGGTTGTCGGACGGGACGGTGTAGCCGCCGTTGAGGTTCGGCGCGATACGTAGGACCTTGCCGAGACGCGAGTCGATGTTCTGCGCCCGATTCTGCGGATCGCCGGCACTGCCGCCGTCGCCGGTGAAGATGTACAGGCGCCCATCCGGCCCGAACAGGAGCTGCCCGCCGTTGTGGTTCGCGTACGGCTGGCTGATGGTGAGGAGCACCTTGCGCGTGTCGAGGGAGACCGAGGTCCGCGCCGAGTTCGCGGTGAGCTCGGCGATGACGGTGTCGCCGTTGCCGTTCGTGTAGTTCACGAAGAGCTTGCGGTTCGTCTTGAAGTCGGGGTGGAACGCGAGGCCCAGCAGCCCCCGCTCGCCGCCGGTGGTGATGCCGCCGCTCACGTTGCGCAGGTCGAGGAAGAACCCGCTCTGCATGGCGTTGCTCGACACGACGCGCACCGTGCCACGCTGCTCGAGCACGAACAGGCGACCGGTTCCGTCGCCGGCATTGACGACGCCCAGGGGATTGACGAAGCCGTCGTCGACCCGCGTGATCCTGACCTGGCCATTGCTGAGGGCCGCGGTCGAGGCCGGCTGCGGCTCGGCGATCGGCTCCGGTGCCGCGGCCACGGGCGCCGCGAGCGCCGACAGGAGGAGAACGGCCGACAGCAGCGCGACCGGGGAGCGACGGGAGCGAGTCATCTCCGAGCCTCGTGATCGAATTTGCGCCATTGTGCGTGGCGCGCGAGCAACGCGATGTAGGAAATTCGCATGCTCGCTCATGGGGCGTTCGAGCCGGTCAGAGGCGCGCGTACACCTCGAGCAGCACCTTCGCCGCGGCGCGCCAGTTCAGCTGCCGGCGCACGGCGGAGCGGCCCCGCTCCCCCATCGCTCGGGCCTCGGCCGGGTCGGCCAGGATGGCCTCGATGGCGGCCGCCACCGCGGCCGGGCGGGTCGTATCGGCCACGAGGCCGCAGCGCTCGCCTTCGACGATCTCCCGAACCTGCGGAAAGTCGCTGGCGACGACCGGGACGCCGGCGGCCATGTACTGGAACAGCTTGTTCGGCAGCGAGTACCGGTAGTTCAGGCACGACGGCACGATCGGGCTCACGCCGACGTCGGCGCCCGACGTGACCGATACGACCCGGTCCGGCTCGACGGGCGGGAGCAGATGCACCCGCTCACCGATGCCGGCGCGCTGGGCGCGCTCCCGCAGAGGTGCCGCGAGCAGGCCGTCGCCGAGGAGGACGAGCTGCGCCGACCGCGTGAGCGCGATGGCGTCGACGAGCTGCTCGAGGCCGCGACCGCCCATCAGCCCTCCGAGATACAGGACGACCGGACGGTCGGGATCGATGGCCGATCCGCCGGGGAGCTCGCGCAGATCGACGGGCGGTGCGTCGACGGCGGCCCGCTCCGGGTAGTTCGCGACGAGAGCCACGTGGTCCAGGCCGTATCGGTCCTGGAGGTGCCGCACGATGGGAGGGCTGACCGTGATGGCCGCCGCCGCTCGGGGGATCAGCAAGCGCTCGATGACGGTGTACCAGGCCTGGTGGAGGAAGAATCCCAGCCTCGACCGCTCGCGTCGGGGCCGGCCGAGCCAGAGGTCGTGGGCGTCGTACACGAAGCCGATGCCGAGCCGGCGAGCGGCCAGCGCCACGGGGATCAGCGCGTTGCTGTCATGGGCATGCAGGATCTCCGGGCGGAGCCGCAGCAGCGTTCGCAGCAGCCGCAGCTCGTGGACGATGAACCGGATGCCGGGCAGGCGCGACCCTCGTCGAGCGACCCGCACCACGTCGCTGTCGTCGCGGCGCTCACGCTCCGGGAGGCCGGGGCCGGCATCCGCGACGATCGTCACGGCATAGCCCGCCTCGACGAGCGTACGCGCCTCCTTCTCGACCCGCGAGTCGTGGGTGTAGACGTTGCGGACGAGCATGACCACTCGCCGATCGCGCGGCTCAGCCATCGGTCGGCGCGACCTCCTCCCAGATCCGCTCGAGCGACGCCTGCCACGCCGCCAGGCTGTAGCGCTCGACGGTCGGCGCGATCTCGAACGGGTCGTAGTCCGGAACGCGGGCCAGCGCGCCGGCGAAGTCGTCGTCGTCCACGAGCGTGCCGTTCACGCCCTCGACGACGATGTCGCGCAGGCCGCCGACCGCCCGCGCGACGACCCACCGCCCGCTGGCGATCGCCTCGACCGCCACGAGCCCGAACGGCTCGGCGAGCGACGGAACGAGCACGACGTCATGCTCGGCGATGAGCGCGGGCACCTCCCCCGGATCCAGGTCGCGGAGCCATGGCCCGACGAGGGTGTCCGCCAGCTCCTGCGCGACGTCATAGCCCTTTCGGGGATTCCTGCCGCCGAGGTACAGGACGCGGCGCCCCGCCGGACGGGGCGTCGGACGGAAGCGCGACAGATCCACGCCGGGTGGAGCCACGATCGGTGTCGCGCCCAGCTCCTCGAGGTAGCGCGCCGTGTCGGTCGAGTTCGTGACGACGCGATCGGCGCGGCTCGCCACGAAACGGGCCAGCCAGCGCAGCGGCGCGGGAAGCCGCCGCCAGTCACGGACGTCGCCGCCGTGCGAGTAGACGACGATCGGCACGCGGCGCAGGCGCGCGACGAGGAGCCCGACGAACCCGGTCGGGATGAGCATGTGCGCTTCGACGCCACGGATCCGGCGGCCCGCTCGCAGGGCGTCGAGGAGCAAACCGGCGTACACGAGCGGACGCGGCAGGCCGGTCGACCGCGGCTTGACGACCAGGAGGTCCCCGACCCCTCGCGTCCGGTCGCGCACGAACGTCCCGACGCTGGGACGCGCCGGCGTCGGCCAGATGCGGGTCACGAGCAGGATCGGTCGCTCGCTCATCGGCGTCGCACGACCCCGAGCAGCAGGCGGGCCTGGTCGATCCGGACGATCCGCAGGCCGAGCAGGATGACCGGATAGGCCAGCGCGCAGCCGATGCGCCACAGCCCGTGGTCCGGTCCCAGGAGTGCCGCGGCGGCGAGCGAGGCCGCCACGAGGAGGATCAACGCGGCGCGTCCGAGCTGCCATGGCACCGGGTAGTGGCGGTGCGACAGCACGCCGCTCGACGCCGCCAGGAGCGCGTAGCCGGCGACCGTCGAAATGGCCGCCCCGTACATCCCGAGCCACGGGATCAGGACGAGGTTGAGCACCACGGTGGCCGCCGCGGCGATGCCCATCGTGATCGCGACGAGGCCCGAGCGGCCGGTGATGCTCAGCCCCGACGCCACGACGGCGTGGGCGCCGTACAACACGTACGAGAAGGCGCTGAACGGCACGATGAACCGGCTGAGCTCGAAGTCGGGCCCGGTGAGGAGGCGGATGACGTCGGTCCCGATGGCGCTCAGCAGGAGCGCCACACCGGCGGCGATGGCGAGGAACCAGGTCAGCACACGGGCGAACGTGCGCGGCGCGTCCTCGGAGCGCGAGAGCTCCCAGTGCGCCGCCCCCCACGCCAGGGCGAAGGGCTGGATGACGAGCGCATTGACCACCAGGCCGGCCGTGTACCCGAGCGTGTACACGCCGACGACGTCGCTGCTTCCGGTGAGCGCCTGCAGCAACGGCCGGTCCGACAGGTTGAGCGCCCAGCCCGCAATTGCGGCGGGCACGAGCGGCAGGGCGAAGCCGAGCATCGGGCGGGCCAGCGCAGGGTCGATGGCCGGCCGAGGCACGCCGGATCGAACGAGGACGATCAGGCCGATCGCGGCGCTGACCGCCGCCGAGCTCGCCGCCCCGAGCGCGACGCCCAGGACCCCGAAGCGAAGGACGATGACGAATCCGAGGATGAGCACCGTCCCGAGCGCGGCGCGCGTCAGGCTGATGAGGACGTAATCGCGCGGCCGCCGCTCGGCGCGCAGGTACGAGAGCGGGATCGCGTTGAAGGAGTCGAACAGCACGATCGGACCGACGAGGGCGAAGACGACGAGGTGGGCTCCGTCGTAGAGCAGCTCGGTGAGGGGCAGCATCGCCAGCAGGACCAGCGCGAGGCCGGCGAAGGAGGCCGCCAGGCGGATCCCGAGCACGGTCCGCAGGACGCGCCCCCGGTCGCGGATGGTCGTCGCCTCGCGGAGGTACCAGCGGAAGAACGCCTGGGGCAGCGCCAGCCCGACGAGCATGAGCGCGAGCGAGACCGTCGCGTTGAGCACGCCGGTCACGCCGACACCGGACGGACCGAGCTCGCGC
>DATLGA010000105.1:0-7358 GCA_035540715.1 Candidatus Limnocylindrales bacterium
CAGCAGGTAGCCGGTGAAGCTGAGCCACAGCGTGCAGAAGAGGAGCACGACGCCGATGACCCAGTTGAACTCGCGGGGTGGCTTGTACGCGCCGTGGTAGAAGACGCGGATCATGTGGAGGAACACGGTGAGCACCATCAGGTGCGCGGCCCATCGGTGCATGTTGCGCACGAACGATCCGAAGGCCACCGATGCCTCGATCGCCTGGATGTCCTGGTACGCGCGACTGATCGACGGGACATAGAAGAACATCAGGTACAGCCCGGTGACCGTGAGCGCCAGGAACAGGAAGAAGCTCACGCCGCCGAGACAGAAGGTGTACGTGTAGCGAACCGCGTGGCGCTTGACCCGGACCGGGTGCAGGTGGAGGAAGACGTTGTTCATGACCGCCAGCGCGCGGGTGCGGCTGGTGGTCGGATACGGCTGGCGGAAGAGGCTGCGCCAGAGCGCCGACTCCTTCACGAAGCGAGTGATCGGGTTGCCGTCCCCGTTGCTCATCGGTCCACCGCCATGCCGGCCTGCTGGCCGACCTGTCCGAGCACGTTGTCCTTGTAGCTCTCCAACAGAACCTTCCCGTCAGGCGTGAACCGCTCGAGCTCGAGGCGGTCCATGGTGATGCAGTTGGTCGGGCAGCGCTCGACGCAGAGGTTGCACCGGATGCAGCGCTCCTCGTCGATGATCATGGCGATACCGCGCGGCCACGACTGGAAGAAGTCCTGCTCCGGATCGTCGCCGCCGACCTGCGCCTTGTCGATCATGTAGATCACGCCCTCGGGGCAGACGTCGGCGCAGAGCCCGCACAGGATACAGCGCGGGCCGTCGATGTTGATGTTGTGGTTGCACTGCAGGCAGCGCGTTCCCTCGGCGATCGCGCCGCGCGTGTCGTACCCGACCTCGACGAGGCTCACGAAGTCCCGGCGCAGCTCCGGTGGCGCCATCGGGATCTCCTGCCGCGGCGTCGCCTCGTAGAACCGCGGCATGTCGTGCTCGAGGCTCTGGGTGATCACGGCGCGGTTGATGACCGGCAGCTCCTCGAGCTCCACGCCCCGCAGGCCGGCGAGCCAGCGGTCGACGGCACGGGCGCATCGGCGTCCGAGTCCGGCCGCCTCGATGATCGTGGCCGGACCGGTGACGAAGTCGCCGACCGCGAAGACGGACTCCTCGCTCGTCCCGAACGTGTCGGCGTTGATGACGATGTTGCCGCGGTTGAACTGGAACTCGAGGCCGTTCATCGGGCGACCGTCGGCGTCCTTCGGCGTCGAGCCGTTCAGCGGGGCGGAGCGCCAGCTCGACAGGGAGCCCTCCTCGAGGACGGTCCGCGTGTCGGTCACGCCGACGTGGCGATTCAGCTTGGCTCCGTACTCGCCGAGCACGTTGTTGTCCGATGCCTGGCTCGTGCAGGGGATCACCATGTCGCACGGGATGACGAACTCGGAACCGGGAATCGGTTCGGCGCTCCGGCGGCCGCTCGCGTCGGGCGGACCGAGCCGGGTCCGGACGAAGCGCATCCCGTTGACGTGGCCGCTCTCGTCGGCGAGCACCTCGACCGGGGAGCTGAAGTACTCGAACTTCACGCCCTCGAAGTGCGTCTCGTGGATCTCCTCCTCGTCGACGACCATCTCCTCGGGACCCCGGCGATAGACGATCGTCGAGGTCTTGGCGCCGAGGCGCAGGGCGGTGCGCGAGGAGTCCATGGCCGTGTAGCCGCCGCCGATGATGATCACGTGCTCGCCGACCCACTGCTTCTGCCCGAGATTGGCGCGCTTGAGGAAATCGACGCCGTAGATGACGCCGTCGAGCTCCTCGCCGGTGACGTTCATGGCGACCGGGTACATGCAGCCGGTGGCCACCACCACGGCGTCGTGACGATCTCGCAGCTGCTCGAGAGTGATGTCGCGCCCGACCTCGACGTTGTAGTGGAACTGGACGCCGTGCTTGGCGACCCAGTTGACGTCGAGCTCGATCACGTCGCGCGGCAGGCGGAAGGCCGGGACGCCGATGAGGGTCGTGCCGCCACCGGAGGGCAGCGCCTCGTAGACGTGGACCTCGTGTCCCCAGCTTGCGAGCTCCTTCGCGGCGGCGAGGCCGGCCGGGCCGGCGCCGATGATCCCGACGCTGCGCCCGGTCGGCGGGTTCACGATCACGTTGTCCGGCATGTTGTTGCCGTAGTGCCAGTCGACGAGGAAGCGCTTCATCGCCCGGATGGCGAGCGGCTTGTCGATGTCGGCGCGGCGGCAGGCCTTCTCGCACGGGGCCGAGCAGACGTAGCCGCAGATGGCGGCCACCGGGTTCGGGTCGCGGGCGAGGATGTAGCCCTCCTCGAAGCGGCCCTCCGCGGCCAGCATCAGGTAGCCCCGGCAGTTCGTGTTGACCGGGCAGCCTTCCTGGCACTCGATATTGCACTGGAGCCAGTCGACGCCGACCTCGGCGGTCTGGAATCTCAGTGGAATCGCGGTATCGCTGATCACGGCGTCGTGGTCGCTCTCCGGGCGTCGTTAGACCATGGGACCTAAAGGAGCGGCGAGGCCGATGCTACCCGCTCGTGGATAGCGGGCGCAAGGCGACCGACCTCCGCGCGGCCGCCATCGCTCAGTTCGAGAAGTGCGCCGCCATGACCCGTCGCACGAGGGGCGCTGCATCCGAGCCGCCCGTGCCGAGCGGGATGTACGGGAGCACGGTGGCGACGCTGATCGTCGGGTCGTCGGCGGGAGCGAAGCCCGGGAACCAGGCGTGGGGATCCGGCGTGCCGGTCTCCGCCGTTCCGGTCTTGCCGGCCACCGGGATGCCGAAGCCGGCGAACGCCGGCGTCCCGGTCCCGTACGGCAGGGTGGTGACCGCCTCCATCGTGTCGGTCACGAAGGCGAGATGCTCCTCCGAGACGCTGATGCGCCGGAGGACCGTCGGATCGTGCGCCTCCACCACGCTCCCGTCCGGCAACGCCACCGTCGTCACGAGGCGCGGCCGCCAGAGCGTGCCGCCGTTGCCGATGGCCGCGTACGCGTTCGCCACCTGCAGCGGCGTGCCGAGGAAGGCGCCCTGCCCGATCGAGAGCTGGATCTGCTCGAAGCCCGTGAACCCCCCGCGTCCGTTCTCGGCGAGCCACGCGTCGTCGGGGACCACGCCGGTCTCCTCGACGACGTAGCCGATGCCGGTCGCCGCGCCGAACCCGAACTCGAACAGGAGATCGGTCAGCGCGGTCTCGTCCCGCTGGTAGACCTCGAAGCTGAGCGGCATGTACGTCGTGTTGCAGCTGAAGGCCATGGCTTCGGCGAGGCCGACCCGGCCGGGGAGCTCGTGGTCGAGGTAGTTCCGGAACGTGAACGACCCGTACTGCCAGGTCGGCGGACACGTGACGAGGCTCGACGGCGTGACGACGCCCGTCTTCAGCGCCGCGGCGAGCGTGAACGGCTTGAACGACGATCCGGTGGGGTACGCGGCGAGCACGGCCTTGTTGAAGATCTGCGCCGTCCCGGGCCGGTCGAGCGCGGCACCGGCGAGGGTCGTGCCGAGCGTCATCGCGTTCGGGTTGAAGCGAGGCGCCGACGCGAGCGCCCACACGTCGCCGGTCTGCGGGTCGACCACGGCGGTTGCCGCCTGCCCGTACGGCGCGAGCGCATCCTCCGCCGCGCCCTGGATCTCCGGACGGATCGTGATGGCGACGTCGGCCCCCGGGACTGCGTCGGTCTCGTAGAGCGCCGTCCGCGTGCCATCGGCCGCGACCGCCTGGAGCGTCCATCCGGGGGTGCCGCGCAGGAGCGCCTCGGCACCCGACTCCAGACCCGAACGGCCGACCACGTCACCGGCGCGATATCCGCCGCCGGCCGGCAGTCGCTCGAGATCCTCGGCGGTCACCTCACTGACGTAGCCGATGACCTGGCCGGCCAGCGACTCCTGCGGATACACGCGCGCGCCGTCGTCCTCGCGTGTCTCGGCCCAGATCACCGCATCGGGACCGATGATCCGGCCGCGCGGCGGCAGATCGCGCGCGAGGCGCAGCGTCCCGTCGCTCCCGAGCTCCGGGAACAGGACCTCCGGCGTCCAGCGCAGGAGCCAGCCGTCGCGTCCGTGGACGAAGGTGAGGTCGCGGTCGAGCCGAAGGTCGCCGAAGCGCTCGGTGGCGACGGCCACCTCGACCGGGACCGCCAGGCCCGGCACCGGCCCTTCGACCGGCGCGTCGGGGTCGGGGCCCGGCGTGGGGTCCGGCGCGGGCGTGCTGGGGGACGCCTCCGGATCGGGCGTCGGGATCGGCGTCGGAGTCGGATCGGGGAAGTCCGCCGGGCGCGGCTCCGCAGGGAGGCCCACCGTCCGCGGTGCGCCGGTCTGGCCATCGACCGTCTGGACCCGCACCATGCGCCCGAACGTGTCGTGCAGCTCGGTGAAGAGGTCGAGCGGATACCGGTCGTGGACCGCGGGGTCCAGCAGCGCGTACATCGCCTCGTAGTCGCCATCGGCCCAGGCGCCGAGGTAGGCACTCGCCAAGGCGGTCGCCTCCTCGCCGGGCGAGACCGGGAAGCTGGTCGGCGCGGGCGTCGGGTCGGGCGTCGGCTCGGCGGTGCAGGCGGCCAGGACGAGCAGGACGGCCGGCGCGACGAGGCGGCCGATCATCGGGCCAACGTGACCCTGCGGAAGCCTTCGGCCGCTCGGTAGCCGGCGCGCTCGCCGAGCTCCTCGCTTCGGCGACCGACCCAGCGCGCGACGTCGTCGAACGAACGGAACTGGCTGGCGTGGTGCGCCAGGGCGGCCACCTTGCGCTCGATGGTCGCGCCGATGTCGACGAGCTGGTTCGCCTCGTTCGTGCTCCACAGGTACAGCTCGGCGACCTTCCAGGCCTCGAGGCCGGCGTCCCGATGCTCGCGGAAGTTGAGCGGATCCCGGGCCGTCGGGAAGACGGCGTCGACCGTGACCTGACCGACGGCGCGGTGATCGGGGTGGTTCACCCACTCGTTGTTGACGAAGAGCACCGTCGGGTCGTGGGTCATGACGATCTCCGGCCGATACGCGCGAATCGCGTACGTGACGCGCTCTCGGAGCCGGAGCGACGGCTCGACCTGGCCGTCGGGCTCGTCGAGAAAGTCCACCCCCTCGACGCCGAGCTCGGCCGCGGCGGCGCGCTGCTCTCGCTCGCGGAGCGCGGCGAGCTCGCCGGGGTTCGCCGACGCATCGTCGCTGCCCTTGTCGCCGCGCGTGACGACCAGGTACCGCACCGACGCCCCCTCGGCGGTCCAGCGCGCCACGGTGCCGGCCGCCCCGAACTCGATGTCGTCCGGATGCGCGGCGACGACCAGGACACGTTCGGGAGTGGGCAGAGCGTCGTCAGGCATCGGATCGCCGTGATCCTATCTCAGCCGAGGGCCACCGTCCGGTCGCCGTCGGGATCGAGCAGCTCGGCGGTCGACGCGTGGCACGTGAAGTACAGGACCTGGTGGCGGGTGGCCAGCTCGCGGACGGCGGATCCGGCGCGTGCCGCACGATCCGCGTCGAAGTTGACGAGGATGTCGTCCATCACCACCGGCAGCGGTTCCGCGTGGCGCGCGAATTCCTCGATGAGCCCGAACCGAAGAGCGAGGTAGAGCTGCTCGGCCGTGCCGCGCGAGAGCTCCTGCGTGCCGCGCTGCTCCCCGCCCTCGGTCTCGACCCGCACGTCCTCGTCGCCGGGCGCGGCCACGATGCGCGTGTAACGGCCGCCGGTCACTCGCTCGAAGTGCTCGGCGGCCGCCCGAACGACGTCGGGCTGGCGCTCACGCTCGTAGCGGCCGCGCGTCTCCTCGAGCAGCCGCAGGGTGAGGGCACGGACGGCCCACTCACGCGCCAGCGCGTTCGCCTGTCCCTCGAGGGCCGCGAGCTCCTGGCGACGCGCGCCGAGCTCCTCGGTCGCTTCGAGCTGACGCATCCGCGCGTCGAGCGCGCCGATTCGGTTCAGGACGTCGCGCTCCTCCTCCTCGAGCCGCTCGACCGCGGCCCGCGCCTCGGCCGCGGCTGCCTCGAGCGTGGCGGGGTCCGCCGCGCGGGCCTCGGCGACGATCGCCTCGACCGGCTCCGACGCCCCGGCGGCGCCACCCAGTCGGGCCTCCAGGTGACGGGCCCGATCGACGAGCTCGCGCCGCTCCTGCGCAAGGCGGCTGCGGGCGCGCACCGCTTCGCCATCGGGACATCCGAGCGCTGCCAGGTGGGCATCGACGGCGGCCGATCGCTCCGCGAGCTGCGCGGCGGCGGCCGCACGCCGTTCCTCGAGTCGCACGAGGCGGGCATCGAGCTCCTTCGACCGGCGCGCGCTCTCCCTCGCACGCTCGAGACGCTCGACCAGCGTTGCCACCACGCCCGGACGACGGGCGGCCTCGACCGGCGCCGAAAGGTCGAGCTCCGCCGCAAGGTCATCCACCCGCTCGGCGAACGCCTGTCGCTCCGCGTCCACAGCCGCGATCAGCTCGGTGGCATGGTCCCGCTCGGCGGCGGCGCGCCGCGCCAGCCCGGCAGCGGCGAGGACCTGTCGAGCTGCATCGGGGGTGAGCGCCACGGGGAGCCCGTGGTCACGCAGCCAGGTAGCCCACGCGGCCTGCGCGCCCGCCAGCCGGGCGGCCGCGTCGGCCGCCTCCCGCTCGCGTCGCTCGACCTCGGCGCGACGGGCCTCGATGCTCGCCCGCTGCTGGCGCCCGAGGCCGATCAGCGCGCGTCGCTCGGCCAGCGCAGCCGATGCGGCGCGGACCTCGGCGTCGCTCGCATCGGGCGCGAGGCCGGCGCGGACGAGCAGCTCTCGGCGCTCCGCCTCGATCCGTGGCAGATCGCCGGCCGGCATGCGGCCTCGCGTCAGCACGACGATCGTGGCGGCCAGCCCGACGCCGGCGATGGCGCCGACGACGGCGACAGCCGGCTGGCCGGTCAGCGCGCCGCCGACGACGGCCACGACCGCGGCGGCCAGGGCGGCGGCCGCCGCGACGCGCGTCGTCCCGCGCGGTCCGGCACGACGCGCCTCGGCCACCGCGTGCCGCAGCCTGAGGGCATCGAGCTCCTCGAGCGCGGCGCCGCGT
The DNA here is from genome assembly GCA_035540715.1 of Candidatus Limnocylindrales bacterium. Classification (GTDB taxonomy): domain Bacteria; phylum Chloroflexota; class Limnocylindria; order QHBO01; family QHBO01; genus JACDBZ01. The sequence goes on from DATLGA010000105.1 coordinate 7,026, forward strand.
TCGTGGAGTCCCGCCTCGTCGGCTGGGCCGGGGCCGGACTCACGGAGCCGCACCTCGAGCTCCTCGGCGGCAGCAGCGCGCCGCCGCTCGGCCTCGGTCGCCACGCCACGCTGCTCGACGAGGCTCGCCTCGAGGGCGCGCGTGCGCTCGACGGCCGGGATCGAGTCGTCGAGGCGGAGGAGGGCTTCGGGACCCAGGCCGCCGGCGCGGGTCACCTGCTCGGCGAGCGCGGCGGCATGCCGGACCGCTGCCGCCTCGAGCTCGCGGCGCCGATCCTCCCGGGCGCGCTCGGCCACGGCCTCCTCGCGCAGCGCCTCGACGGCATCCGCATGC
>DATLGA010000106.1:0-13003 GCA_035540715.1 Candidatus Limnocylindrales bacterium
GGCGACCATCGGGCCGCGGCCAGCGACATTGGCGAGACGGCGGCCGATCTGAGGCAGGCGGTGGACCGGCTGGCCGAGGAGCGTCCTCGGGAGCCCTAGTCGCCGTCGGCGGCCACCTCCCGGTGGAGGCGGCACGAGCGCTGGACGAGCGCGTCCAGCTCGTCGACCGAGAACGGCTTGTCGCGAGCCGGCGACGTGAACGACAGGATCCGGTCGCCGGTCATCGTGACGATCGGAATGGCTGCCAGCTGGGGGTCGCGCGAGGCCTCACGCCACAGCTCGAAGCCGTCCATCCGCGGCATCCGAACGTCGCTCAGCACCACGCACGGGGCGCTGCCCTCGCGGAGGCGGCGCAGCGCCTCCAGGCCGTCGGGCGCCACCTCGACGCGATGGCCGGCTTCCTCGAGCGCGTCGACGAACAGGGATCGGACGCTCGGCTCGTCGTCCACGACGAGGATCGAGTGGGCTTTCGTGGTCATTTCCCCCGGTCACGCTACGGCAGTCAGGGACCCGATTGCAGGCGGCGTGCCCATGCCGGCCACGCTCCGATGGTCCTGCCGCGGCGGCGGGACCCACCGGGACCTGGGTACGGGGGATGACCGGACGAGTCGCCTACAGACCGCGAAATCGCGCCCGCCTACGGTAGCGATGGGCGCCGAGCCGCCCGCCTCAGCCTCGCTCACCGGAACCCTGCGGAGTCACTCGGATGTCACTCTCCACTGCTCGGCCACGCCGCGTCATGGCACGGACCCTCGGCCTCGGCCTCGGCGCACTCTTCGCGGCCGGCCTGCTGGTCTCGAGCCCCGCGGCCACCAGTGGATGGAACCAGGGCGCCGCCGAGGGGACCCTCTGGCAGCTCCTCAACGGTGCGCGCGTCAACAACGGCATGGCACCGCTCCAGCAGCACGGCACCCTCGTCAGCCTCGCCCGATGGCGCAGCGCCGACATGCTGCAGCGCAACTACTTCAGCCACACGATTCCCGGCTGCAACTGCCTGGTCTATGCGTACTACGACTCGAACGGCCTCAACTACGTGTGGGGCGGCGAGAACATCGGCTGGAACTCCGGACGCTCCGATGCGGAGTCCCCGGTGCGCGTGCACGAGCAGTTCATGGGGTCCTCCGGTCATCGCGCCAACGTCCTGAATCGCGCCTTCACGCACGGTGGCGTCGGAGCCGCGGCTGCCGACAATCAGCTGTTCCAGGGCTACGTCCAGAACACGCGGATGTACACCGAGCTGTTCATGCAGGCGCCCTCGGCGCCCGCACCGGCACCGGCACCGACGCCCGCGCCGCGTCCTCCGTCACAGCCGGCACCGCAGCCCCCGTCCGGCGGTGGAGGTGGCGGCGGCGGTGGTGGGGGCGGCGGCTCGGCCGCACCCGCACAGCCTGCCGCGGCCGCGCCGACGGCGACGCCAGCGCCGAGGCCGAAGGTCGTCAGCGTGGCGACCCCGCAACGGCCGGTCTCGGCCGCCGGCCTCGACGGCGTCGCGATCCGCGTGTCGCCGCCGCGCGTCGTCATCGACCTGGCCTCGCATCACCGGCTCGAGGAGCGCGCCGCGGCGCGAGCAGGCCGCTTCATCGGCCAGCAGGCGGTGGCGGCGGCAACGGCCGTGGTCGCGGTCCCGACGGCGTCGCTCGAGGTCGAGGCGCCTGCCGAGCCGGAGCCGGGCATCCTGGAGTCCATCGTCGGCGCCGTCATCGGCTTCCTCTTCGGCTGATCGCGGGCGGGTCCGATCGGGCCGCCTCGACCGGTAGACTGCGCGCCATGCCCGTGATCCTCGAGGCGCGTGACCTCGTCAAGCGCTACCCCGTCGGTGACGGGACCGTCGAGGCGCTGCGGGGCGTCTCGCTCGCCGTCGAGCACGGCGAGTTCGTCGCGATCATGGGCACGAGCGGATCGGGCAAGTCCACGATGCTCCACCTGCTCGGTGGGCTCGACCTCCCGACGGCGGGGGAGGTGGTGATCGACGGGATCAGCATCTCGAGCCTGGACGAAGAGCACCGGACGCTGACCCGGCGTGCCAAGACCGGCTTCGTGTTCCAGTATTTCAACCTCGTTCCGCTGCTCAGCGTGGCGGAGAACGTGGCGCTGCCGTTCCTGATCGCCGGCGACGCGCTCGGCCGGCACCGGACCCGCGTCGAGGAGCTGCTCGGCCTCGTGGGCCTGGCGGACAAGGCCGAGCACCGGCCCGACCAGCTCTCGGCCGGCGAGCAGCAGCGCGTCGCGCTGGCCCGCGCCCTCGCGCCCTCGCCCGCGATCCTGCTCGCCGATGAGCCGACCGGCAACCTGGACTACACGACCGGCACGGAGGTCCTCGACCTGCTGTGGGACTCGGCCGAGCGGCTGGGACAGACGATCGTGCTCGTCACCCACGACGCCCATGCCGCCGCCTACGCCGATCGGGTCCTCGTCGTGCGCGACGGCGAGATTCGCGACGAGATCCGGCTCGGCCGCCGGCGGGACCACGACGCGAAGCCGCTCATCCGGCGCCTGGCCGAGCTGGGGCTGTAGAACCCGATGCGCCTGGCGTCGATCGCCTGGCGCGGGCTCCTGGCCCGCCCGCTGCGGACCGCGCTCGCCACGGCCGGCGTGGCGCTCGGGGTCGCCGTGGTCGCAGCGACGCTGACGGCCGGCGCCTCGTCCGAGGCCGCGCTCCGCTCCGCGAGCGCGGACCTGCTCGGCCACGCCGACGTTCGGTTGCGCGCCTTCGACGATGCGGGGTTCCGGCCGCGGACGGTCCAGGCGGTCCGTGCCCTCGACGGTGTCGCGGCCGCCGCCCCGGTCTCCGAGCGCCGTCTCACGGTCTCGACCGCACCCGGTGACGATGAGCAGGTCTTCACGCTCCACGTGTACGGCATCGATCCGGAGGTCGATCCGCTCGTCCGTCCGGGAAACGTCGTCGCCGGGCGGCCGCTGTCGATCGACGGCGCGGCCGACGCCCTCGTCCCGGCCGGCTGGGCGGCGGACCACCGCCTCGGCATCGGCGATCGGCTGCTGCTCGGCGGCCGGCGCCTCGGTCAGCCGCCGCTCGAGATCGTCGGCATCGTGGCGGACCGCGGCCTCGCGGCGACCGAGGGCGGCGACGTGCTCATCGTGGCACGCGACACGCTCGACGCCGCGTTCGAGTCGCCGGCGCCGATCCGCTACCTCGACGTCGACCTCGGCGACGACTCCCCGGCGGCGCTGGCGCGCGTGACCGCCGCGCTGACCGAGCCGTACGTCGTCGAGACGCCGGCCGATGCCGCCCGCCGCCTGGCCGGAGCACAGGCCGGCTTCGTCGGCGTCGCGTTCCTGTTCGGGCTCGTGGCGCTCGTCGTCGGTGCCTTCCTGGTGACGAACACGCTGGCGATGATGCTCGGCGAGCGCGTCCGCGAGCTCGGCCTGCTGCGGGCCGCCGGGACCACCTCGCGCCAGGTGCTCGGCATCGTCCTGCGCCAGGCGCTCGCCATCGGCGTGGTGGGCAGCGCGGTCGGCATCGGTCTCGGGATCGTGCTGGCCCGGCTCATGATCGGGATGCTGTCGAGCACCCGCGCCATCCTGGTCGAGGGCATGGCGCTGCCGCTGGGCGGGCTCGTCGTCGCGTTCGGCCTCGGCCTCCTCGTCACGCTCGTCGGCGCGCTCGTGCCGGCATTGCGCGCGGCGCGTCTCGCTCCCCTCGACGCGCTCCGCCCCTCGCGCCGACCGGACCGAGGCCTCCTCGACCGCGCGCGACCGATCCTCTACGCCGAGCTCGGCATCGTCGCACTCGGGATCGGCATCCTGGTCGCGACCGGAGCCGATGCCCCGCTGCTGCCGGTCGTCCTCGGCCTGGGCCTCCTGGTCGGCGGGGCGCTCGCCGCCGCGTTCGTGCTCGAGCCGATGGGCCGGGTCGTCGGCCGGCCCTTCGAGTGGTTCTTCGGCGCCCAGGGAACGCTCGGGCGGGTCAACCTGTCGCGTGACCGTGCACGGACCGGCCTCACGGTCGGCGCGATGATGATCGCCCTGGCCGCGGTCGTGACCCTCGGCACGGTGGCGGAGTCGGCGCGAGCGGGGACCGAGCGCTGGGTCGGCTCCATCCTGCCGGGCGGGCATGCCATCCGGACCGGCGTGCCGCTCGAGGCCGACGCGTTCCGACCCGGCTTCGAGGCCACGCCCGGCGTCCACACGGTCAGCCCCGTGCTTGAGCTGCCCGTCGTGCGCGTCATGGACGACGGGTTCGAGGAGGCGGTGGTCGCCGGCATCGACCCCAACGTGTTCCAGGACGAGGGCGCGCTGATCGTGACGGGGAGCCGGCGCGCCGATGCCTTCGGCGCTCTCCGCGCGGGCGGGGCCGTCCTGGTGCCGGCGCCCCTGGCCGATCGTGCGGCGATCGCGATCGGCGATACGCTCAGCCTCGCGCGTCCGGGCGTCGCCGCAACCGAGTTCCGGGTCGCCGGCATCGTCGAGTACACCCTGCCGGCCCGGACCGCCGACGGCGCGCTGCTCGTGAGCAGCGCGGACGCGCGGGACCGGTTCGGCGCCACCGACGCTTCGCTGTGGATCATGGTCCCGCGGCCGGACGTCCCACCGTCGGTCTTCGCCGCGGCCGTTCGCGACACCGCCCAGCAGCTGGCCGCCGAGGCCATCGGCCCGCGCGAGCTGGCCGGTGAGCTCGCCCGATCGCTCGACGCGCTCGGCGGACTGTTCGACGTGCTGGCGCTCGTGGCGGTCGCGATCGCGGCACTCGGCATCGTGAACACGCTGGGCGTCGGGATCAGCGAGCGGGTGCGCGAGATCGCCATCCTCCGCTCGCACGGCATGACCGTCGGCCAGGTGCAGGCGATGGTGGTCGCGGAGGCGGCGATCATGGGCGCCATCGCCGGCGTCCTCGCCGTCGTCATCGGCCTGGCGGTCGCCGCCGCCTTCGTGAGCGGCGGCGCGTCCGGCGAGCTGGCCGCCGGCCTCCGGCTGCCCTGGCCGTTGCTGGTGGCGGTCATCCTGCTGGGCATGGGCGTCGCGGCCCTCGCCGGCCTCTACCCGGCGCGCGTCGCCGCCTCGCTGCCGATCGTCCGTAGCCTCAAGCACTTCGAGTAGGAGGACCGATGTCGACCAGGTTCTGGGAAGCCACTGCGGGTCGGGCCTTCGCGGGCCGCCTGGCCACGGGGAGCGACCTCGTGGAAGAGATCGAGCGCCACTGCGCCGAGCATGGCATCACCGCCGCGCAGGTGACCGTCATCGGCGCCGTGCGACGCGCCCGCTACGCCTACTACGAGCAGGGCGAACAGCGGTATCTCGACCTGGAGACCGATACCCATCACGAGATCACCGGCTTCGTCGGCAACATCTCGCTGCGCGAGGACCGCCCGTTCCTGCACGCCCACGCGACCTTCGCCGACGCCTCCGGCGCCACCGTCGGCGGCCATCTCCGTCGGGGAACCGAGGTGTTCGCCGCCGAGGTCATGATCCGCGAGCTCGGTGGCGTCTCGCTCATCCGGCTCCACGACGAGGAGACCGGCTTGGCCCTGTGGTGAGGGCCGGTGGCATGGGCCCTGCACCCCCCTCGTTCGCATGAATGGAGAGGGAACGGGAGGCGGCGGCGCGATCACGCTGCTGCTCGCACTGTGGGTCGCCGCGATGGCATTCGTCCTCGGTGACCGCATGCAACGCGAAGAACCGCCCGTGGCCGGCGAACCGGTCGGCGTGGTCGAGCAGGAGACCGAGGTCGCATCGGCCCCCGAGCCGACGCTGACGCCGGAACCGCTGGTGCGCGACTGCGCGAGCGCCAAGGAGTGCGACACGCTCGTCACCCGCGCCGATCTCGCGGTGGCCTTCGCGCGCGCCTTCGAGCTGCCGCTGACGACCGTCGATTTCTTCGGCGACGACGACGGCATGCTCGAGGAGGCCGATATCAACCGCGTCGCGGCGGCCGGCCTGACGAGCGGCTGCGGCGACCGCGAGTACTGCCCGGAGCGCCTGGTCACGCGCGCGCAGCTCGCAACCTTCGTCAGCCGCACGGCGGATCTGCCCGAGACCGATGCGGATCACTTCGCGGACGACGACGGGATCGTCCACGAGGACGCGATCAACCGGCTGGCCGATGCCGGCCTCGTCGAGGGCTGCGGGCCGGACGCCTACTGCCCCGACGAGCCGGTCACCCGCGGCGAGCTGATCAGTCTGCTGAAGCGCGTCCTGGCCTTCGGCGACCAGCCGGCGGCCTGACGCGCGGTTCCCGGCGGCGCTCCGGCTGCGCTACGGCTGGTAGCGGGTGTACTGCGTCACGACCGTCTCACCGGATGTGCCGTCGACGACGACGAACGCGCACGCGAGGTCGGTCGTGACGTCCTCGGTGAGGTCGGGAGTGGCGATGCCCTCGTAGCGAACGACCCACACCGGCTGGTCTGCCTCGAGGCCGAGGTCGGCGTCGTCGACCGAGACGACGGTATGGAGCTCCGCTGCCGGCTCGACGTCCTCGCCGATGTCCGACTCGCCTTGCCGCCACTCCTCGGCGGCGTCGATCGCCTCCTGCTCGCTGACCGATGCGTCACCGCCGGGCGCCAGCTCCATCCCGGTGAGCGGCAGGATCTCCTCGTTTCCGTCGGTGACGGGGGAGACGTCGCCCTCGGCGGCCAGGCACTGTGGACCGACCGGCGAAATCGCCTCGTCCTCGTTCCCCGGCGACGCCACGTCGGCAGGTTCGTCCTCGGCGCACGCGGCCAGCAGCGCGCCGGCGAGCAGGAATGCGGGAATCGTTCGTCGTGCTCGGTGCACGTTCACCCTCGCTGTGTTGGTACGCGCTCGCGAAACCGCAAGATCGGGACCCTCACCGTGCGTCGCGCGCGCGGTTCGCCAGAGAACGGCGACGAGGCAGGCCCCGATCCTGCCCGTCTGAGGGACGAGCAAGCCTGCCGGAGCCGTCGCCCATGGGCATCGACACGCCGATCGAGGACCCGATCCTCCAGTTCACGCTCCTCATCACCGCGGCGCTCGCGGTGCAGCTCGCGCTGCGGCGCATCGGCCTGCCGGGCCTGCTGGGCCTGCTCTTCGTCGGCATGCTCGCCGGGCCCGGCGGCCTCGGCATCGTCCCGGTGCAGCCGGTCGTCGAGCTCCTCGGCGAGATCGGCCTCATCTTCGTCATGTTCATCGCCGGCTTCGAGATCGATCTGCGCATCGTCAGGCGCCATCGGGCCGAAACCGGCCTGTTCGGCATCCTCGCCTTCGGCCTGACCGGCGTGCCGGCGGCCCTCGCGGGGTTCCTGCTCCTCGGCTTCGAGCCGGCGGCGAGCATCCTGCTCGGCGCGCTGGTGTCCTCACACACGCTGCTGGCGTATCCGGTCCTCCTGCGACTTGGCCTCCTCGACCGGCTGCCGGTGATGACCGCGGTCGGCGGCACGCTCGTGACCGATACGCTCGCCCTGCTCGTGCTGGCCGTCGTCATCACACCGTCGCTCGGTGAAGGGCTGCCGATGGGCTGGGCCATCCCCCTGGTGCTGCTGGCGATCCTGGTGGCGGCTTCGCTCCTCGGCGTCCCGCGCCTGGCGCGAGCCTTCTTCGATCGGCCCTGGACGACGCGCGTGGATCGCGCGCTCTTCGCGATGACCGTGCTCCTGCTGCTCGCCGCCGCCACGGAGCTGATCGGGACCGAGGCGATCCTCGGCGCGTTCCTCGCCGGCGTCGCCCTCAACCGATCCTTTGCGGCGCACGAGGTGCTCCGCGAGCACATCGAGTTCGTCGGCCGCATCCTGTTCATCCCGTTCTTCTTCGTCTGGACCGGCATGCTGCTCGAGATCGACGTACTCCTCGACTGGCCAGGGGTCTGGGGGCTCGCAGGAGTGCTGCTGGTTCTCGTCGTGGTCGGGAAGGCGGTCGCGTCATGGATCATCGGCGCCGTCTACGGGTATCGGTTCCTCGATCGGCTCCTCATGGTGGGTCTCACGATCCCCCAGGCCGCCGCCACGCTCGCGATCACCGTCACCGCCCGCGAGGCCGGCCTGTTCGGCGAGGAGGTCGTCGACGCGGTGATCATCGTCATCCTGCTCAGCTGCCTCATGGGCACCGTGCTCAGCGACCGCGTGGGCCGGCTGCTTGCCTCCGATGAGGAACCCGATGCATCACGGGAGGCTGACGCGACACGGCATTGACCCATCGGCTCGATCGCCCGGCAGCCGGTCCACCCGTTTTCCATTCTGCGCTCTCAACGCTGTCGGCCCGTTGACTGTCGCCGCCGGACCGTCACGCGGTTCCCTCACCGCCCCCTGGAAGTGGATCCGCGCGTCGCGCGCGCTTCCGGCGTCGATGTGGCCGCCAGGCCGATGGCGATGATCGCCGTGGCGATGATGAGCCCCGGCACCAGGAGCACCTCGAGCAACGGGCCGGGCGCTGCATACGACACGCCCGGAGTTTCCGCTGCGCGTTCGAACGCGTCGCGCTGCATCAGCCACTGGGACAGATCGAAGAGCAGGGCGACCAGGGCCAACGCACCCAGCAGCGCCGCGCCGGCGATTACAGGCTTACGACGCGACGCACCACGCACCGCCCGCCAGGCAACCGTGAGGCCGATCAGCCCGGCGACCACCATGACGGTGGCCACGATGGCTCCCAGTGCCTGCGGCTGGTGATCGACCGCGGTGAATGCCAGGCCGAGGTATCCGAGGGCGAGGAGCCCTACGAGGATTCCACTCCACGGGAGCCGGGAAGGAGTGCGCATGGCATTAGCATCGCGCTGATGGACTGCGGCGTTACTGCGGTGGCTGCGGCTTGAGGCCGGCACTCGGGGGCGGGACAGAGTCACGAGACGACGCGACTGCGCGGCATAGCCGCGCCCGAGCACGAGCCGACGCCGGATTGACCGATAGGCCCCCCTTATCGGCGCGCCCTGTAGACGAGCGCTTCTCCGGGTGGCTAGGTTGATGGGCGATGACGGATGACGAGCTCGTCGCTCTCGAGCATGAGAACTGGATCGGCTACCTGACGGGAGTCGTGCGCTGCGCCTGCGGGGTCAGGGTGCTTCGCGATCGCGGAGTCGTGACGATCCTCACCGGCCTGCCCATGGATTGGTTCAACCAGGTCCTGATCGAACGCGAGGCAGCGACACCGGGCGCCGTGCTCGCCGGCGTGGCAGAGGCGCGCGAACGGGGTGATCCGTTCGTCGTTCGCCTGCGCGAAGGCATCGATGATCGTTTCATCCCCACCCTGACGCAGGCCGGATTGGTGCGCCCGGAGCAGAGGCCGATGCCCGGCATGGTCGCCTTCCCGATCGACCGCGACGGAATGGCGGCGCATGCAGCTCCCGAGCTCGAGATCCGGCGGGTGACCGACGCCGCCGGTGTCGACGCCCATCGCGAGGTTGCGACTGCTGGCTTCGGCTGGGACCGAGCACTCGCCCTCGGGACAGCGTGCCCGGGCCTCCTGGACCGCCCCGAGTGTGTCGTCTACGTGGGCTACACAGAGGGTGAGCCTGTCGTCTCCGGGCTGGGCTGGCGGACTGGCCGGACCGTCGGGGTCTACAGCATCGCGACGATCGAGTCGGCGCGTCGCCGGGGGTACGCCGCGGCGATGACCGCGCGCGTGGTGGCCGACGGCGCGGACGCCGGCTGTGATGCGGCGGCGCTGCAGGCGAGCGAGATGGGGCGCCCGATCTACGAGCGCCTGGGCTTCCGCACGGTCGTCGAGTACGCCGCCTACATCGACCATGGCTCAGAGGCCTGACTTGCCGCTCGGCAGAGCCAGCCGGTCGTATCAGAGCGCTGTGGCACAATGGCGGCACGGTGTCCGCTCTCCTCGAGCGTGAACAGGCGCCCGTAGCTCAGCGGATCAGAGCAGCTGACTTCGGATCAGCAGGTCGGGGGTTCGAATCCCTCCGGGCGCGCCAGCCTCCTCCTCACCCCACAACATGTGGGGGTGTGGGTTCCACCGAACCCCACATCTTGTGCTCAGCCGGTCCTCCGGCGGCCACAAGCCAAGGAGGCGCGACATGCCACGAGCATCTGACTCACCGGCCTACCGAGCATCTGATTATCAGGCTCCGGCGACGTGGGCATCTGATCCTGCAGGGCCCGATGCATGGGCATCTGATCCTGAGCGGCGGCTCGACGACCGCCCGCGAGCAGCGACCGAGCCAGCAACTGATCCGCAGCCCTACCCAGCAACTGATTCGGCGTCAGGGCCCGATGGCCGAGCGTGGGGAGCGACTGATCCAATCAGATCGCTCACCCCGGCCATCGGCCTGGCCGCGGCGCTCGAGGCCTTCTGCGCCGGCAAGGCGGCCGAGGGCCTGAGCCCGCGCTCGATCGTGTGGTACCGCATGATCGGCGAGCGACTCGCGGGGCGCTTCGGGGCTGAGCGGCCGGTCGATGCGCTGACCCTGCCCGAGCTGCGGGCCTGGCTGGTCGAGCTGCGCGCCACCCTGAGCCCGATGAGCGTGGCCGGCTACGTGCGCGGCCTGCGCGCCTTCGGCAACTGGCTCGCCCGCGACGGCCTGGCCGTCGCCCGCGCCCTGCGCGCGCTGGCCAACCCGCGCGTGCCGCGGCGGGTCATCGAGCCGCTGCCCGACGCCGATCTGCGCCGCCTGCTGGCGGCCGCCGGCGAGCGCGACGCCGCGCTCGTGCTGCTCCTGCTCGACACCGGGCTGCGCGTATCCGAAGTGGTCGGCATCCGGCTCGGCGACCTGCGTCGCGACGGGGGGATCAAGGTCACCGGCAAGGGCGACGCCGAGCGGATCGTGCCGGTCGGCGGCACCGCCCGTCGGGCGGTCGGCGGCTACCTGGCGCTGCGCGGGCCGGGTGGCAGCGACGAGCGGCTATTCCTCAACCAGGCGGACCAGCCGCTGACCACCTCGGGCGTCAGCCAGCTGCTGCGCCGGCTGCGGCGCCGGACGGGGGTCAGCGCGCGCTGCAACCCGCACCGCTTCCGCCACACGTTCGCCCACAACTACCTCGTCAACGGCGGGGACGCGCTGAGCCTGCAGCGCATCCTCGGCCACTCATCGCTGGAGATGGTGCGCCGCTACGTGCGGCTGAGCGACATCGATCTGGCCGGCCGCCACCAGGCGGCGTCGCCGGCCGACCGGCTGGTGGCGCGGCGGTCGGCGGCCGACCCGTCGCCGCCAGAAGGGCTGGCAGGCTGGCGAGCGGCCGGCAGCGCGGGCGCTCAGAGCAGGCGGTCGACCGGGGAGACGTTGCGGTGGACGGCGCGCAGGTCGTCGTCGTCGAGGTCGAGGTAGCGGCGGGTGACCTGCAGCGACTTGGGGCTGTGGCCCAGGATGCGCTGCAGGCTGAACACGTCGCCGCCGTTGCGCAGGAAGCTGCGCGCGAAGGTGTGGCGCAGCACGTGCGGCGAGCAGCGTCCGGACAGCGTGACGCGCCGGGCCAGGCGCCGAAAGACCTGCTGGATGCCGTGCGCGCTCAGCGCGCCGCCGTCGGCGGCGATGAACAGCGGGTCACCCGCCTCGATCTGGCCGCGCGGCGCGAGGATGCGGCGCAGCGCCTGGCGGGTGCGACGCCCGATCGGCACCATGCGCTGGCGGGCGCCCTTGCCCATCACCGTGGCGCGGCCCTCGACCAGGTCGACGTCGCCGATGCGCAGGCCGGCGGCCTCGGAGAGGCGCAGGCCGGTGTCGAGCAGCAGCAGCACGATGGCGCGGTCGCGTTCGGGGTGGGCGCTGGTCTCGGTGGCGCGCAGCAGCTCGTGGAGGTCGGTCTCGCGCAGGCTGGGCACGATCAGTTGCGGCACGCGCGGCACGGGCAGGCCGGCCAACGGGTGGGAGTCGAGTTCGAACTCGCGGGTCACCCAGCTGCCGAAGGCGCGCAGGGTGCGCACCCGGCCGGCCAGGCTGGCGGGCGCCAGTGGCCGGGCGCGGGTGGCCTGGGCCGCCAGCAGCCAGCGGCGCACCACCGCCGGGCGCAGGTCGTCGAGGCTGGCGCGCCCGCCGTCGCGCTCGACGAAGCGCACGAACTCCTCGAGCAGGTCGCCGTACCAGCGGATGGTGCGCGGGCTGCGGCCGGCGACGCGCAGCGCGTCGCGGTACTCGGCGATGACGTCGCGCAGGCCGAAGGCGTCGAGGGCCAGCGGGACGAGCGGCGCGAGCGGCTTCATGTCGGTTCCCCCCAGCGCGCCGCGGCGCCGCTTCTTACAGCGCCTGTAAGTCTTGTAAGTTCGCGCCGGCGGCGGATGAAGGCGCGGAACAGAGGCAGCGCAAACTCGTAGGTGGCGCGGCCGGTGCGGTAGACGAGGCCGCGCTCGATCAGGCGGCGGATGAGCAGGTCGACTCTGGAGACGTCATCGAGCTGCGGCCGTAGGCGGCGCAGCGTCACCTGCCCCCGTCGCGCGCCACGGCCTCGAGCACCAGCTGTTCGGAGCGCGCGGCGCTCTCGAAGCGGTCCCCGGTGAAGGCCAGGTCCAGCTTGTGGAGCAGCGCCGCCTCGACGTCCTGGAACTCCGCCAGCTCGACGTGGGGCAGGCCGATGCGGCGGCAGGTGGAGGCGCGAAGAGCTGCAGGAAGTACGGACCCTGAGTACCTGCATGACGGCAAGGTACGGCGCGCGGTAGCGTGGCGCAAGACGTTTTGTGTCAACATTTGTGCCAACATCCTAACGGCACACCCGAGAGGTCGATCACCTTCGTGTCGAAGAGCGGCGGAGCCTTTCGTCCTCCTTCCGTCTCGTGATCTTCGCTGCATGGGTGTGCCTTCGGCCTCCAGCTCATCGGGAGGCCTTAGCAGAGCCCTTATTGGATCCTGCTTCTTGCGTCTCATGCGTCTCCCGGATGTGCTGGCTGAACGCGGCTGAGACATACATGAGACGTTTCCCCGGGAAATAGGTATGCGGTACCACTCCACCGCCATATCTGGTGGTGTCGAGCGTGGACGACCACCAGACGCTGTCATTATCACCTGATCGCGTGTCCGAGCCGCATGACGTCGCCCGTTGCGCCGCGCTACCGTGGTTCGAGTAGCTGGTCAGTACTGCAAGAGGACTCTGTATGAACGCGCGATCAGCGGGTTGGGCCGGAATGGCCGGCGGCACCCTCATCGCCATTGTGGCCATCG
>DATLGA010000107.1:0-12824 GCA_035540715.1 Candidatus Limnocylindrales bacterium
GAAGGCGACGATGCCGGTCGGGATCGAGGCGAAGATCAGGGCCGGCAGCGCGACGGCTCCGAGCAGGAGCCGGTTCGAGAAGAGGTCGCGCGCCTCCTTCGTGAAGACGGCCCAGATGAACCCGGGTCGCATCACGCCACCTCGCCGATGCGGGCCGCGTCCGCATCGCGCTCGCCGGCCTCGCCCACCAGGTCGAGGTACACCTGCTCGAGCGTCGCGGCCTCCTCGTGGACGGCCACGATCCGGGCTCCCGCGTCGACGAGCGCCCGTACGAGCTCGGGGTTGTCGCCACGCGGCTCGCGCACCTCGACGACGAGCGACCCGTCATCGGCTCGGGCACCCGCGACGAAGGGCAGGCCCGCCAGCAGGTCGAGGAAGGACGACGGGCGCCGTGCGCCGACGAGGTCGACCCGCACGGCGGCCGTGCCGTTGCCACGGCGCAGCCGTGCAGGCGTGTCGACCTGGAGCAGCGTGCCGCGCATGATGCCGATCCGGTCACACAGCCGCTCCGCCTCGTCGAGGTTGTGCGTACACACCACGATCGAGCGGCCGGCATCGCGGAGGGTGGCCACGAAGTCGCGGATCGTCTTGGCGGCAGACGGGTCGAGCCCGGAGGTCGGCTCGTCGAGATAGATCACCTCGGGCTCGTGGAGGAGCGCCCGCGCGATCGCCACCTTCTGGCGCATGCCCTTGCTGAACCCGCCGACCTTCCGATCCGCCGCATCGGACAGGCCGACGACGCGGAGATATCGGTCCACCGCCTGGGCCAGCGGGCGCCCACGCAGCCCGTACAGGCGGCCGTAGTAGGCGAGGTTCTGGCGTGCGGTCAGCCGATCGTGGAGCCCGGGGCTCTCGGTCAGGATGCCGGTCGTGGCCCGGATTCGCTGCGACTCCGACCCGAGCTCGTTGCCGTTGATCCGCGCCGTGCCCTGCGACGGGGCGATCAGCCCGGCCAGCATCCGGACCGACGTCGTCTTGCCGGCGCCGTTCGGGCCCAGGATGCCGAAGATCTCGCCGTCGCCCACCGTGAACGTCAGGTCGTGGACCGCGGTGAGCGACCCGAAGCGCTTGCCGAGCCCGGTGACCTCGATCATCGGATCACCGGCTGCGCGCCCGGTCGAGGAGCTCGCCGAGCCGTGCCCAGACGCGCGGGCCGTGTCCGTTCGTCGACGGCTCTCCTCGCAACGCCCGCTCGAAGCCGCGGCCGTCGCGACGAACGTCGGCGATGACACGCCCGTCCTGCAGGCGGACGACGCGATCGGTGGCGCCGGCGACCCCGGCGTCGTGCGTCACGATGACGATCGTCACGCCGCGCTCGCCGTTCAGCTCGCGCAGCGTGGTGATCAGCCGTTCCGAGGTCGCGGAGTCGAGCTCGCCGGTCGGCTCGTCGGCCAGGACGACGGCGGGGTCGTTGACGAGCGCCCGCGCGATCGCGACGCGCTGCTGCTCACCGCCGGAGAGCTCCGTCGGGCGGTGGTTGACCCGGTCGCGGAGCCCCACGAGCTCGAGCAGCTCGCCGGCGCGGCGACGCGCATCCCGACGACGCGGGCCATAGCGCAGCGGCAGCAGGACGTTCTCCATGGCCGTCATGGTCGGGATGAGGTTGAACTCCTGGAAGACGAAGCCGATCCGCTCGCGGCGGATCGTGGCCAGCTGCGCGTCGGATGCGCCGATGACGCTGCGTCCGTCGATCGCGAGCTGGCCCGATGTCGGACGCAGGAGGCAGCCGAGGAGGTCGAGCAGCGTCGTCTTGCCCGATCCGGAGCGGCCCATGATGGCCATGAACTCCCCCGCCTCCACCTGGAGCGAGATCCCGTCGACGGCCCGCACCTCGGACGTGCCGCGGCGGTAGATCTTCGCCAGTTCGGTGGCCTGGAGGATCGTGCCCGGCATCGGTCAGGTGCTCCGCAGCGCCTGGACCGGGTCGAGGCGAGCCGCCCGCAGCGCCGGATAGATCCCGGCAAGCGCTCCGAGAATGGTGGCGAACAGGAACGAGCGCAGGAGGAGGGCAGGCGTCAGCAGGAAGACCGTCGTCCCGGACCCGGCGGTCTGGGCGTTCAGGACGACGACGAGCAGCGCTCCGGCGGACAGGCCGATGACCCCGCCGATGGCGCCGAGCAGGGTGGCCTCGACGACGAACTCGCGCAGGATCGCGCCGGTCGGCGCGCCGACCGCCTTCTTGATCCCGATCTCCCGCACCCGCTCCTGGACCGTCATCACCATCGTGTTGATGACCGACAGGCCCCCGACGATGACCGCGATCACGCTCGCCCCGACGATGATGAGGTTGAAGACGACGCTGGCCTGCCCGATCTGGTCGGCCACCTGCTCGGGGGTGACGACGCGAACGCCGGCGATCTCGGCGCGGATCGCCTCGGCGACCGCGTCCGCCTCGGCGAGATCGGTCGGGAAGACCTCGATCTGGGTGGCGAGCTCATCGGTCCGCTCCTCGAACGCCTCCGGCACCGACTCGACGTAGATCTCCTGGGCGTTACGAAGGGGCACGTAGGCGATCTTGTCGGGAAAGGTGAGCGTGCGCTCCAGGACGCCGATGACCTCGAACTCGCGTCCACGGAGCTCGAACGTGTCGCCGACCCTCAGGCCATAGCGCTCGGCGAGGTCGGCACCGATCGTCGTGACCCCGTCCTCGTCGGCGCCCAGGAATCGGCCGGCATCGAGGCGCAGGTCGATGCGGGTGTCGAACCAGGTCTCTGGCTCGATGCCGGTGAGCAGCTCGGGAATGTCGAACCCACCGACCTGCTCGGGATCCAGCAGCGTCTGCAGTACGGGCGTGGCGCGCTCGACGCCGTCGATCGTCTCGATGCGCTCCACGAGGTCGCGCGTGATGGGCCGCGAGCTCGCCTGGAACCCCGATGCGGCCCCCTGGTCGAAGACGAACAGGCGCGTGCGGAAGTACTCGTCGCCACCGTCGACGAGCACGTTCAGCTTCTCGGCCAGCGCGCCCATCACGGTGAGCGCGAAGACGCCGATGACGATGCCGATGATCGTGAGCGCCGTGCGCAGCGGACGGCGCCAGATATTGCTGATCGCTTCGCTCATGGGGTCGCTCGCATGCTAGCCGGGATCAGTCCAGGGCGCCCATCGGTACCTTCGAGTGGTGGCTTACCATCGGGCCCATGGAAGAGCGCACGCTGTCGACCGGTCGCCCGTGGACGGGCCGCCGGATCGCGATCCGGGTGGACGAGGTCGAGCGGTCCGACGGCCATCGGACGGCACGCGAAATCGTGGAACATCCCGGTGCCGTGGCGATCCTGGCCTGGGACGGCGAACGGCTCGCCATGGTGCGCCAGTGGCGCCATGCCACCGGCGGCACGCTGCTCGAGATCCCGGCCGGAACGCTCGAGCCCGATGAGCCAGCCCCCGAGACGGCGCGCCGGGAGCTCGCCGAGGAGGTCGGGCTGGCGGCGGCGAGCTGGGAGGCCGGCCCGCAGTTCTACACCGCCCCGGGGTTCTGCGACGAGCTCATGCACCTCTATCTGGCCACCGAGCTCTCGGATGCCGATGGGGAAGCCGATGCCGACGAGCTGCTCGAGCCGGCCTGGATGACGCTCGACGAGGCGGTGGCCGCGATCGACGACGGACGCATCCGCGACGCGAAGTCGATCGTCGGGATCCTGTGGCTGCGCGCGCGCCTCGACGGAGGCGGTGGCACGCCGGTTGCCTGAGCGGGCGCCATGAGCTCGACCTCCAGGAACGCGAAGCGGCCCCGAGCCGGCGCACCACGGCGCTCCGCCCGGCGGACGCGCGCCGAGATCCTCGACCTGCCCAGCGACCCCGAGGAGTCCGCCGAGGAAGCGGGCCTCAGGTATGTCAGCGATACCGGGCCCGGCATCCGGCGCCGGCGCGCCGGGCGCGGCTTCTCGTACATCGGCACCGATGGAAGCCGGATCACCGATCGGCGCCAGCTGGCGCGGATCAAGGCTCTCGCCATCCCGCCTGCCTGGACCGACGTCTGGATCAGCCCAACCCGGCGCGGTCACATCCAGGCCACGGGCCGCGACGCGAAGGGGCGGAAGCAGTACCGCTACCACCCGCGATGGCACGAGGTGCGCGACGAGGTGAAGTTCGGGCGGATGCTCGCCTTCGCGGCGGCCCTCCCGACCATCCGCGAGCGCACCGAGGCGGACCTGCGGCGGCAGGGCCTGCCGCGGGAGAAGGTGCTCGCCGCGGTCGTGCGCCTCCTCGAGAAGACGATGATCCGCGTCGGAAACGAGGAGTACGCGCGCGACAACGAGTCGTACGGGCTGACGACGCTGCAGGACGACCATGCAGAGGTCAGCTCACGCACAATCGTCTTCCGATACAAGGGCAAGTCCGGTCGCGAGCACGAGGCGACGCTCGAGGATCCGCGGCTCGCCCGCATCGTCAAGCGCTGCCAGGACCTCCCCGGGCAGGAGCTCCTGCAGTACGTCGACGAGGAGGGTGCCGTCCGCGACGTGGACTCCGCCGACGTGAACGACTACCTGCGCGAGATCACCGGCGAGCCGTTCACCGCGAAGGACTTCCGGACGTGGGCTGGCACCGTGCTGGCCTGCATGGCGCTCGAGGAGTTCGAGGCCTTCGCATCCGACACCGAGGCCCGGAAGAACGTCGTCGCCGCGGTCAAGCGGGTGGCCGAACGACTCGGCAACACGCCAGCGGTGTGCCGGAGCTCGTACATCCACCCACAGATCCTCGACGCGTACCTCGACGGGTCCATGCTCGAGGCGCTGCGCCGACGGGCCGCCGAGGAGCTCGACGAGAACGGCCGCGACCTCGAGGCGGCCGAGGCCGCGGCGCTCGGCCTGCTCCAGGCACGCCTGGCCCGCGAGCAGCGATCGGGCCGTCGAGACGCGGCCTAGGCGGCATCCCCCAGGCGTGCCAGTGCTCGCTGGTAGTCGTCGCTCTCCGGCTTCAGGAACACGGCCATCCGCAGGTGGCGGCGTGCCGCGCGAGCGTCGCCGAGGCGAGCGCGTGACAGACCGAGCCCGAAGTGCGCGTAGTGCGCCAGCGGGTCCGCATCGACGATGGCGGCGAACCGATCGGCTGCGGCCGCGTGGTCGCCCTGGTTGAAGTAGGCCTGCCCGAGCGCCTCGAGGATCGACGCCTTGCCGGGCTCGAGCGCGAGCGCACGCTCGAGGAGCACCGCCGCCGCACCGGGATGACGATCGGCGAGCATGCGCGAGCCGCGCCGGAACAGCTCGTAGGCGGAGTCGCGGTCGTCGGGGGCCTGCTCGGCGTGGTGCGGTTGCATCCGTCCAGCCTAGCGGCCGAGGTCGATGCGCTCCAGTCGCGGATTCTCGGTCCGCCCGGGGATGCGGCCACGCTTGGCGACCGGCCGGCCGTCGATCTCCTTGAGGTCGCCGGTGAAGTCGATCGGGCTGGCCTTGCTGATCGCGCTGCCGACCGCGAACGAGTCGACCGGAGCGCCGGCGGCCTTGAAGACGCCGATGCGGTCCACGTCGAGGCCACCCGACACGACGATCTTCACGTTCTCATGCCCGGCCTGGTCGAGACGCGCGCGAACCTCCTTCACGAGCTCCGGGGTGACCCGGCCGCGCTCGGACGGCGTGTCGAGCCGGACGCCGTACAGGCGGTCGCCGAGGGCGTCGGCCACGCGCAGCGACTCCTCTGCCTCGTCCTTGAACGTGTCGACCAGAACGATGCGCGGCACCTCCGGGTCGATGTGCCGATCGAACGCCTGTGCCGCGCGCAGCGTGTCACCGAAGATGAGGATGAGCGCGTGGGGCATCGTGCCGGTCGGCGCGAGGCCCGCGAGCCGGGCTCCGGCGGGCGTCGACGCACCGACGCATCCGCCGACCACGCTCGCGTAGTCGAGCTGGTCGGCAACGCTCGGGTGGACGTGCCGGGCACCGAAGCCGATGACCGGGACCGGCGCCGCCGCATCGACGATCCGGCGCGCGGCCGTGGCCCAGCCGGACCCCGAGGCGAGGATGCCGAGGATGGCGGTCTCGTACAGGCCGAACGCCGAGTAGCGGGCCTGGATCCGCATGACCACTTCCCTGGAGCCGAACCGGTCACCGTCGTGGAGCGACTCGACCGTCGGCTCGCTGTCGCCGTTCGCCTCCGCGAAGATCTCGCGCAGGTACGCGATCGACTCCTCCGCGCCGCACAGGATCCCCTCGCCCCGGGAGAAGACCTCCATCGTCACGACGGGGTCGAGCCGCTCCGCCGCGAGGATCGTGCGAGCGCGCTCGAAGTACACGTCGGCCGTCTCCCCCGACAGCACGTCCGACGCCGGCTGGAAGTGCGGGCTCGGCCGCTCGGCGGTCATGGGGCAGCAGTGTACGACGAGCGCCGCCGGAACAGGAGAACCGCCAGGCCCAAGAGGAGCACGACGACGAGCGCGGCGCTCACCAGACGGACGATCCCGCTCGTCTCGGCCGCCGCCAGGATGCGCTGCGCCTCGCCGATCGCCTCGACCGCTCCCCGCAGGTCGCCGCTCGCGAAGCGCCCGTTGGCCATGGCGAGCTCGCGTGCCGGGTCCGGGCCGCCGATGAGACCGATCCGCTCGACGAACGACCGCTCGGCGTTCACCTCGGCGGCCGTGGCCGTGTAGGCCTCGACGACCGCGCGATGCGCGTTGAGCTGCGAGACGGCCTCCGAGCCGCCGCCGTACGCGCGGTAGGCCTCCTGCAGCCGGTCGGACGCCGAGAGGCCGGACGAGGACATCTCCTCGAGCAGCCTGTCGCGTTCGGCGAGCCAGTCCCGGGCATCGGCGATCTGGCGCTCCGCATCGGCGAAGCTCCAGGCGGTCATGGCGCCACGGACGGGATCGGGCGTGCCCCAGCTGCCGCCGGCGGTGGCCAGCTCCCCGAAGGCTCGCCGCGCCGCGGCGCGCTGCTCGAGCACCGCCACGTCGGCGGCGCCGAGGACCGAATCGGCGAACAGCTCCGCCAGATCGGCCCCGCTCACGGTCTCGAGGTGGTCGAGGAAGGCGCGACTCGTCAGGGGGCTGGCCGGTGAGGTGACGCCGTCGACGGTCGGCTCCCGCTCGATCGAGGCGGCCTGGTACGGCCCGATGGATGCGGCGACGCGCCGGAGCACCGCTCGGATCGCGTCGCTCCCCACGCGATCCTCGATCTGGTCGATGGTGGCCCACGACGCCGCATACCCGAACGCCTCGCCCTCCCGGCCGGCATCGCCGCGCCACTGGTCGAGCGGGAAGCCGGCGTCGGCACGTTCCGCGGCCGCTTCCGCCGGGTCGAACGGAGGCTCGGCACCGAGCGGCTCGGCCACGCTCGCCGCCACCGCGCTGGCCATGCCCTCCCGAATCCACCGCGCCTCGATGAACGAGGACGAGAGCCAGACGTGGCTGACCTGGTGGAGCGCGGTGAACGGCGGTTGGTCGTACGCCACGAGGATCTCGGTGCCACCGGCCGCGGACTCGCCGAAGTCGGTAGCGTCGGCCGGGATCGCCTCGGTCACGATGAGCTGGCCGATCAGCGGGTATGGCAGGCCGACCTCGGCCTCGAGGAGCGGCAGGGCTTCGACCAGCAGGTCGCGCATGGCCGTGCCCCAGGCCTCGTCATCGGCGAAGGCGCGGACGCGGAGGTCGGCCGTGCCGCCCGAAAGCGGCACCGTCGCGTCGAAGCTCGTGAACTCGGCCGGCCGGAGCGCGGTGACGAGCGCCAGCCAGCGCGATGGATCGTCGATCTCGCCGCTCACGTACGCCCCGGCGTTCTGGGTGAGCGGATCGCCGTCGACCCGAACCTCGTAGCCGGAGGGCAGCGTGACGGTCACGCTGCCCGTGGTCCCGAAGCTCCACGCCGGAAAGACGACCACGGACGGCCGGACCCGGAGGCGGGGGTCCTCGGTGTCGGGGAGGACGTAGGTCACCTCGAAGCGGACGGTCTGCTCGTAGCGGAGCCCGTCGCGCAGCTCGATCGTGGCGACGTTCACGTCGCCCTCGGTCTCGACCGAGACCGACAGGTCGCCGTCCTCGTCCGCCGCCTCGACGTCGGTGGCCTCGTCGTGCACGGCCAGCTTGACGTCGTCGAACACGCTGAACCGCCCTGCCGGGTCGGGCGTCGTGTTCGTGAACTCGACCTCGACGGTCACCGCGATCTCGCCGGCGTTCGGGTCCACGTCGTACGTCGCCGCCGTGTCGAGCTCGTACTCGGCAGCCCGCGCGGGGCCGGGGCCGACCACGACGGCGCCGGGAAGGCTCGTGAGCAGCAGGACGACCGCGGCCAGGAACGGGGCGACGCGTCGGGGCATGACCGTCATCCGCGCCCGAGCAGCCGCGCCACGAGCCCCGGCCGGCGCGCCCGCGGGACCGGCGGGGCCCATGCGGGCATCGCCGCCTCCACCTCGGCCCGATACGCCGCGAACAGACCGGGGTTCCGGCTCACGCGACCCTCCCAGTCGGGAAGCACCCCGCGGTCGGCCACGGCGCTGGCGGTCTCCTCCAGCAGCCGATCGGCGACGACGGCCAGCCGGACGATGCCGCGGCCGAGCTCGTGCCGGTCGAGACCGGCAGTCGGCAGCTCGGTCATGAGCATCGGGCGGTCGTCATCGGTCATGGCGAACTTCACGAAGGCATAGTCGAAGTTGGCACG
Source organism: Candidatus Limnocylindrales bacterium (assembly GCA_035540715.1). GTDB lineage: Bacteria > Chloroflexota > Limnocylindria > QHBO01 > QHBO01 > JACDBZ01. The sequence continues at coordinate 8,583 of DATLGA010000107.1, forward strand.
TAGCATCCGGGCGTAGATCCGCTTCGGGATCTCCATCGCCTCGAGCCCATAGTATGCCCACAGCGAGCAGCCGACTCCGGCCACCCACGCCACCGTGAGGCGCAGGTCGAAGCGACGGACGCCGTCCACCACCAGGTCACGGCTGAAGGCGGCGTCCGCCGGCGACCCGGCTGCGGCGACGACCTCCACGCCGAGCTCGTCCAGCCACGCGTCGATCGGGGGCGCCTCGTCGCTCACGACGAACGGCCGGTCCGCACGGTCTCGCCCGAGGCGACCTCGAGCCGCCCCGCGAAGTCGGAGGCATCCGCCCCGGGATCGATGCGGCAGTTGCGGCCGATGCGAACGCGGTCGGGCACCGTGGCTCGCTTGCCGACCAGCGTGATGCCGGTGACGAGCCGCTCCGGCTCGTCGCGGTTCGGCGCCAGGTCGTCGCCGTTCCCGACGATCGCGCCGGCGCCGATCCAGGCCTCCTTGTCGACGATCGCCCGGTCCACGTGCGCTCCCTCCCCGATCGAGGCGTCGAACATGACGATCGAGTCCCGCACCACCGCTCCCGGCGCCACCCGGACGCCGGGCGACAGGACGCTGTGCTCGACGGTGCCGTCGATCACGCAGCCGTGACTGACCATCGAGCGGGTCACGACGGCGTTGGGGCCGATGCGGGCCGGAGGGCGCTCCTCGCTCTTCGTGTACACGAGCCAGCCCAGATCGTTGAGCTCGATCCCGGGGTCGTCACTCAGCAGATCGAGGCTCGTGCGCCAGTAGCTGTCGACCGTCCCGACGTCTCGCCAGTACCCGGCGAACTCATAGGCGTACACGCGCCGCCCCTCCGCGACCATCCATGGCAGCAGGTCGCGACCGAAGTCGGGGCGCTCGGCGGTCAGGAGCTCACCGAGCAGCGGCCAGCTGAAGACGTACACGCCCATGCTCACGAGGTTCGACCGTGGGTGCTCCGGCTTCTCGACGAAGTCGGTCACCCGACCGTCCGGATCGACGTCGAGGATTCCGAATCGATGCGCCTCGTCCAGCGGCACGGTCCGCACGGCGCAGGTGACCTCGGCTCGTCGCTCGCGGTGCAAGTCGACGAACGGGCGGTAGTCCATCTTGTAGACGTGATCGCCGGCCAGCACGAGCACGACCTCCGGCTCGCGATCACGGATGAAGTCGAGGTTCTGGAGCACCGCGTCGGCGGTGCCGCGGTACCAGTCGTGAGCGCGACCTCGGCCGATGAACGGTTGGAGGAGCGCGACGCCGCCCCGGCTTCGGTCGAGGTCCCACGGACGCCCCACGCCGATGTGGTCGATCAGCGATCGCGGCGCGTACTGGGTGAGGATGCCGACGTCGGTCAGGCCCGAGTTCACCGCGTTGCTCAGCGCGAAGTCGATGATCCGGTACTTGCCGCCGAACGGGACGCCCGGCTTGGCCCGCACCTGCGACAGGATGCTGAGGCGCTCCCCTTCGCCTCCAGCCAGGATCAGCGTCAGGACCGTGCGTGACACGAACCGATGCCCGTCACCGGCAGATGCGACTCAGTCGTCGTCGCCGTCATCACTCGGGGGCGGCGTGCCAGGGGGGCCGGGCGGACCACCACCGCCGCCGCCGCCGCCACCGCCGCCACCGCCGCCCTGGGTCGGTGCCGGGGTCGGCGCCGGCGTCGGCGTGGCACGCCCGCCACCGCCGCCTCCGCGCTCGCGCGGCGTCGGCGTGGGCGCGATGCGCTCGCCGCAGACGGACGGGAAGCCGGACTCGCCGTAGATCGGGCTGATGGCGAACAGGACGCTCTCGTCGTCCTGGTAGGTGCTCGGGTCACCGCGTGACCCCGTCTGTCCGTTCACGACCCGGTTGGCCCACGTCCTGGCGGCCTCGATCCAGTTCTCCGGACGGTCGGGCTCGGCCTGCTCGAGGTAGAGCGCGAGGTCCAGGCATCCGCGCGGATGCACGTTGTCGAGGGCCGGAACGGTTCCCTCGAGGAACGGGGCGGTGATCGTGCGACCGCACTGGCTGGTTGCGGCCAGCCCGCTCCACCGGCACACCTCGGCGGTGACGATGCCGTCGGGCTGATCGAACCTGGTCTGGCCGACCGGCTCGCCGCCGTTCCACTCCCACGGCTCGTTGAGCGCTCGGGTCATGAAGTCCTCCCACAGGTAGAGCGGACCGTCGGCGCTGAACAGGCCGCCCTGGACCTCGTGGGACATCGGCTCCATGTTGTTGTTGCCCATCCAGACCCCGGTGACGAGGCTCCCGGGGACGTACCCGTAGCCGGAGACGTCTCGGAAGTCGTTCGTCGTTCCGGTCTTGAACCCTGCCGGACGCCGCTCACCGTCGACCGTGAAGAGGTTCGCCCGATCGCCCCACAGCACGTTCCGCTCCGGGTCGGTGTTGCCCTCCAGGATCCAGTGGGTCAGGTACGCCTCGGCCGGCGTCATCGGCGTGAGCGGGGAGAGGCCGTCGTTCTCCCGGGTGTAGACGACCCGGTTGTTCCGGTCGCGAATCTCGACGATCGTCGTCGCCGGGTGCACCTCGCCCTCGTCCGCGAACGCACCGTACGCGGCCGTCATGTTCGTGAGGTTCATGGGGATCGAGCCGAGCGCCAGGGAGAGGCCCGGATCCAGGCGCATGATGTAGTCGCTGCTCGCGATCCCCATCGCCTCGCTGAAGTCGGCCGTCTTCTGCGACCCGACCAGGTACTGCATCATCACCGACGGGATGTTCAGGGAGTACCGAAGCGCATCGACGGCGAGCACAGGGCCGTGCTCGCGGATGTCGGCGTTCGTGGGCCGGTAGCTCGTCGCCTCGGTCAGCCCGAACTCGGTCATCGCGTCGACGAACATCGTCGCGACCGTCGCGTCCCGCGACGTGAAGGCCGATGCGTACGTGATCGGCTTGTATGCCGATCCGGGCTGGCGCCGGGCGAGCCCGGCGATGTCGAACTGACCCTGGACCCGTGGGTCTTCGCGGTTGTGATAGTCGACGCTGCCGACGTAGGCCACGATCTCGCCCGTCTGCGAATCGATCGCCACGATGGCGCCGTTGTTGACGTTGAAGTCGTCCCTGAGCCGGTCCACGTGGAAGCGCACGAGCTCATGGGCAACCTGCTGGAGCTCGTAGTCGAGCGTCGTGCGGATCCGGTACCCGCCGATCCGGACGGCCGCCGCCGGGTCCTCGACGCCGAGCGAGGCCAGGATGCGCTCGGCCTCGTTGCGGACGCGGAAGCTGAAGTGCGGCTCGAGCAGCGGCGTCGTGTGCCTGCGCGGGTTCATCTCCATCCAGGTCGTGTTCCGCGCCTGGCGCGCCTCGGCGGCGGTGATGTAGCCCTCGGACAGCATCGCGTCGATGATCAGGTCACGTCGTCGAAGTGCGTCCTGGGCGCCGGCCTCCGGGTCCTCGGGGTCGAAGCGGGGATTCTGGTACGGATCGAAGAACGACGGTCGCTGCGGGAGGCCGGCGAGGAACGCGGACTGCGCGATCGTGAGGTCGTCGAGGTTCGTGATGCCGAAGTAGTTCGCGGCGGCGGCCTTGATGCCGTACGAGCCGTTGCCGTAGAAGATGAGGTTGAAGTACGTCTCGAGGATGCGCTCCTTGCCGGCGCGCCCGGGGTACGCCTCGGTCACCTGCATGGCAAGGATGTTCTCGCGGATCTTGTCCTCGAAGCCCGGGGCGTTGTGCGGCGCCGGCGGCTCGCAGACATCGGACTCCGCCGTCTCGCCCTCGACATCGGTGGCCGGCTCGTCCGGATCGACCTCGACGCCATCCGGCGCCGGCGTGGCGTCGGGATCGATCTGGGTCGACTCGCCCTCCTCCTGGAGCACCCGCGCGTAGTCGATCACCTGCTGCGTGATCGTCGAGGCACCCTGCACGATCTGGCCGGCCTCCAGGTTCGCGACGGCGGCCCGCACGATGCCCTGGAAGTCGACCCCGGTGTTCTCCCAGAAGGTGCGATCCTCGGCCGAGATCGTCGCCTGCCAGATCACGTCGGGCAGGTCGGAGAATTCGACGGCCTCGCGGTTCTGACACTCGAAGCGGGCGAGCAGGCGCTGCCCGGAGCGGTCGTAGACGTAGGTCGACTGCGGCGGCTCGATCCCGTCGAGGATGTTGGGATCCGGCAGATCCGAGGCGAAGTAGTTGTACGCGGCGAACATGCCGCCGGCGGTCCCCATGACCGAGCCGACGAAGGTCATGCCGAAGACGCCGAGGGTGACGAGCAGGAAGGTCGCGAGACCGCGTCGCCGCGAGCCGCGACGA
>DATLGA010000108.1:0-25258 GCA_035540715.1 Candidatus Limnocylindrales bacterium
CGCCCCTCATGGGCGAGCACCGCGGCATGGCCGTCAAGAGCAGCGGCGTGTGGATGCGGCCACGGGTCGGTCCGATAGACGCCGTCTAGGGCCACGGAATGAGCGCGCTCGACCTGACCAGCAGCGAGCAGGGCGACCGCAAGGTCCGCGTTGTCGGCGAAGGGGTTACGTGGAATGCCGGACCAGATGCGGCTTGCCCGTTCAAGGCTCGGAAGAGCGGCGTCAAACCGCCCCATACGCATGAGGATTGCTCCGAGGTTGTGGTACGCAATCGCAGCGAAGTGCTCCAGCCCGAGTGACGCGGCTTCCACCGCAATGCGCTGGCACTCGCGAACAATCGCTGAGGCCGGCTTTGTTAGCCACCCGCGCGTGATGACCAAATTGCCGTCCAGCCGGAGGCGGGTGGCGACGGCGTCTTCGGGGACCAGCTCGACGCCGGCCTCTGCGACTTGGGCGGCCTTCTCCGCATCACCGTAGTTCGAGTGGACTGAGCTCAGCTTCAGGCAGGCGAGAGCTTCCAGGCGGCGGTCGCCCTTCCGAGCAAAGTAGGCGCGGGCACGCTCGAGAGCCTCCAGCGCATCGGTCCAGGCACCACGGATACCGCACGTCTCGCCGTACAGGAGCGACAGGCGGGCGTTCTCGCGAATCGCCTTGTCCGGTAGCTGCTGGAGCCACTCGTCGACGAGGCCGAGGCGCCCTTCGGCCACGACGTCCTCGCCGTACTTCGCGATCAGCCGGGCGGCCTGGCGCTGGAGCCCGGCCCGCAGGTAGTGGTGAATCGCCTCGGGCCACTGCTCGCTCGTCTCGAAGTACGACGCCGCGTGGATGTGGAGGCCCACCACCTCTTCGTGGGTCCGCTCGGCGAGGAGACGCCGCTCGAGGAACTCGCGGAACAGGTTGTGATAGCGGTAGCGAATCTCGTCGAGCCGGTTCGTGAACAGACCGCGCTGCTCGAGATCGTTCAGCTCGCGGCGGCCGTCGTGGACGCCCGCGAGCCGCTCCGCCACCTCGGGCGTGATCTGCTGCAGGATCGAGGTCGAGAGGAGGAAGTTGCGGGTCTCCTCCGGCTGCTGATCGAGCACCTCCTCGGCGAGGAAGTCGAACAGGTCGCTGTCGGAGGTGTCGGGCATGGAGTGGATGAACTGGCGACGCTCCTCGCGGCTGGGCCGCTCGCGCAGCGACACCTCGACGAGCTGCAGGGAGGCGGCCCACCCCTCGGTGCGCCGTTCGATCTCCGCCACCTCGGCCGGCTCGAGCGGATCGTTGTAGATGTCGCGAAAGAGCTCATCGATCTCGCACTCGGTGAAGCGCAGCGCATCGGTCCTGAGCTCTGCGTACCCGCCGTGGGTCTTGAAGCGGGCGAACTGGAGCCGCGGTTTCACGCGCGAGGCGAAGACGAAGCGGCACGTCGCCGGGGCATCGCGCAGGATCTGGTTCCAGAGGCCACGGACCTCCGTGACCGCATTGACGTACTGCCAGTCGTCGACAATGAACGTGCACGGCTCGGTCAGCCGCTCATGCATCTCGGCGAGGAGGTAGGCCGCGACGCCCGGGCGAGACGATCCCGGGCCGCCCATCTGCTGCAGGATCGAGTGCGCGCGCCGCCCAAAGCCCGCGTGGCGCTTGCTGATCGCCTCGATGAGGTACGAGATGTGGAACGTCCAGTCGCGGTCGTTGCGATCGAGCTTGTACCAGTAGCAGGGGAACGGAACCTCGCGCTCCCATTGCCACAGCAGCGTGGTCTTGCCGTAGCCGGCATCGGCGGCGATCACAGCGGCGCGGCAGCTGGCCGCGTCGTTGAGCCAGTCGATCAGCCGGGCGCGCCGCAGGGTTGGGGTGGCGTAGTGGGGCGACGCCACCTTGTTCAGGATCAGCGGGTACGCGTACTTGATGTCGGACAATCGGCTCGGCCTCCAGCGCCCCGACTGTAGCGAGGGTCGATTATCAGCCGCTTACCGGACGATCGGCTAGAGTGCGGATACCGTGCGCGCCTTCATCGGCCTTGGGGGAAATCTCGGCGAGCCTGCCGTCGCCTTCCGGGCTGCGGTGGCGGAGCTGCGGGGAATGGGCCAGGTGGTGAGGGTCTCATCGCTCTACGACAGCGCACCGCGCGACGCCTACGACCAGCCGCACTTTCTCAACGCCGCGATCGAGCTGGAGACGGATCTGGAGCCCGCGCAGCTCCTGGTCGAGCTGAAGCGCCTGGAGCTGGCACTCGGCCGGGACCCACAGGGGCGCCGATGGGGCCCGCGGGTGATCGACCTCGACATCCTCTCGTTCGACGGCCGGTGCGTGACCGATCCGGAGCACGAGCTCATCGTCCCGCACCCGCGCTTCCACGAGCGGCGCTTTGCGCTCGAGCCGGTCGCGGAGCTCGATCCGGGCCTGCGTCCGTGGCGCGGCTGTGCCGACCTCCGGGTCGACGTCTCGGTGGCCGACCTCCTGGCCACCGTCGCCAACCAGGAGGTCGTGCGCATCGGCGGTCCGGACTGGGCCGATCCCGTCTCGCTCAGCTGAGGTCCGTTCGTCGGTGGCCTACGGCCGCCAGCCCGCGATGGCCATGACCCCGGAGGCGACCTCCACGACGCTGCCATCGCTGACGCGGATCACGACGACCTTCGACGTGAACGACTCGTCGACGACGACCGCCGCCACGAACGCCTCGTCCGGCGACCAGACCGGCGTGCTGTAGAAGTTCCTGCCGTGGTCCACCAGCATCTCGATCCGGTCCGTGGAAAGGTCGATCACGCCCACGCCACCGCCGGTGCGGAACAGCCCCGTCGCGGTCGTGGTGACGAGGAGGCGCCGGCCGTCGGACGACCACGCCGGCTCGCCGAGCATGGTGCCCGCGGGGCCGGGGAGGACCCGAGGCTCGCCGCCGTCGGACGCGATGACCCGCACGTCGCCGCGCATGAGATCGCCGCCGGCATAGGCGATCGAGCGGCCGTCCGGTGACCAGCGAGGCGGCGAACCGAACGGCTGCGCCTCGCTCAACGTGATTGGCTCACCGCCGTCCGCCTCGACGACGCGAAGCTCCTCGCTGCCGCCACCGAACGGATCGGAGAAGGTGTCGCCGGACGTGACGTACGCGATCCACGTGCCGTCCGGCGACCAGGCCGGCGCGCCGGCGTCCTCGGTGACGGTCCGGGGCTCGCCGCCGCCGGCGTCGACGACCATCAGGGTCGATCCACCGGCGAACGGGTCGGACGAGAGGTACGCGATGCGGGTCCCGTCCGGCGACCAGGCGGGTGACATGGCATCCTCGACGAGGAGGAGCGGCTCGGTTCCATCGGCGTCGAGGACGTACACGGCCTGACTGCCGTCCGTCTCGTCGAAGCGCGCGAAGGCCAGACGGCTGCCGTCGGGAGACCAGGCGAACTCGACGTCGAAGCCGTCGGGGGACGCGTCCGGCAGAGGCTCGAGGCTTCCACTGGAGGGCTCCAGCAGCCACGCGGTTCCGTCCTCGCCGATCAGGAAGACGGTTCCCGCTGCGTCGGGGAGGGGCTCGCCGCCCTCAGGGGCCCGGCCGAAGGCGTCGCACTCGAAGTACTCGACGAGGGACGGCAGGCTGGATGCGTCCGGTGGCGGATCGGCCGACACGATGCGGCCGTCGGCCTCGATCCGCAGCGCGGCCGAAGCGTCGATGCCGTCGAGCGTGGTCACCACCGCGCATTCGCGGTCCGCGACGCTCACGCCGGTCGGGTTGCCCTCGTAGAGGACCGCCCGGCCGGTGCGATTGGCCGGGACGGCAAAGCTCTGCGGGTAGAACGCGAAGTCGAACGTGATGACCCACTCGCGGTCGGTGGCGTTCTCGACGACGATCGCGTTCTCGCCGAAGCCGGGGCCGATGGGGTCAAGGGGGAAGAACGGCGGAATCGGCAGCGGGCAGCCGGAGAGGAGGGCAACGAGCGGCGCCATGATGAGCAGGCGCAGCCGCGAGCGTGGCGGCACGATCTTCCCTCCTGGTGCCGTCCGCGGGAGCAATCCGCGACCCGGCGGGAGCGTTCTATCACGCCGGGCGGGAAGCGACAAGGGTGACGATCGCCAGCAGCCGGGTCGCGTCGGGACGTTGCGGTGCGGGTGGCCCCGCTCTCCGCTAGAGGCGGACCTTCGGCGGGTTGCCCGGATCCCACATGTGGACGGTGTCGATGAACCGCACCAGCCCCTGCCGGTAGCTCATCAGCAGCGAGTGGGTGCGCGCGCCTCCGCCGAAGAAGCGGACGCCGCGCAGCAGCTCGCCATCGGTCACGCCGGTCGCGCAGAAGACGACGCTCTGGCCCGAGGCGAGGTCGTCCGTGAAGTAGACGCGCTGGCTGTCGTCCACGTCGACCCCCATCTCCCGGGCGCGCTCCTTCTCCTCGTCCGAGCGCCAGTGGAACTTGCCCTGGATCTCGCCGCCGAGGCACTTCAGCGCGGCCGCCGCCAGCACGCCCTCGGGGGCGCCGCCGATGCCCATCACCGCATGGAGGCCGGTGCCCGAGATCGCCACGTTGATGCCGGCGGTGAGGTCGCCGTCGCCGATGAGCTTGATCCGAGCGCCAGCGGCCCGCACCTCGCTGATGAGCTGCTCGTGCCGTGGCCGCTCGAGGATGACGACGGTGATGTCCCAGACCTTGCGGCCCAGTGCGTCGGCGATCGTGTTGAGGGTCTTGTCCACCGGGTCGTCGATCGACACCTTGCCGGCGGCCGCCGGACCGACGATCAGCTTCTCCAGGTACGTGTCCGGCGCGTGCATGAGGCCGCCGGGCTCGGACGCGGCGAGCACCGCGGTGGCGTTCGGCTCGCCGGTGGCGACGAGGTTCGTGCCCTCGAGCGGATCGACGGCGATGTCGATCTCGACCGCCGCGTCGGGATTGCCCACCTGCTCGCCGATGTACAGCATCGGCGCCTCGTCACGCTCGCCCTCGCCGATCACGATCGTGCCGGAGATGGCGGCATCGTCCATCGCCTTGCGCATCGCGGTCACAGCTGCCTGGTCGGCGCCGTCCCGGTCGCCCCGTCCCATGAGCCGGGCCGCCGCGATCGCGCCGGCCTCGGTGGCTCGCACGGCCTCGGCGATGATCAGCTTGTCCATGCCCGGCTCGGCAATCATCGATGCGCGGCCCTCAATGCTTGAAGTGGCGGCGGCCCGTGAAGACCATCGCCATGTGGTGACGGTCGGCGACCTCGATCGCCATCTCGTCGCGGATGCTGCCTCCCGGCTGGATGATGGCGGTGACGCCGGCCTGCGCCGCGATCTGGATCCCGTCGGGGAACGGGAAGTAGGCATCGGATGCCATCACCGACAGCGGCGCGCGCTCCCCGGCCTTGCGCAGCGCCACCTCGACGCTCACGACGCGCGACGGCTGGCCGGCGCCCATGCCGACCATGGCGTGCTTCTTGGCGAGCACGATCGCGTTCGACTTCACGTGCCGCACCGCCCGCCAGGCGAAGAGCAGATCCGTCAGCTCCTCGAGCGTGGGCCTTCGCTGCGTCACGGTCTGGAGCTTGTCGCGATCCTCCTCGAGGTTGTCGAACGTCTGGAGCAGCAGCCCGCCGCCGATGCGCTTGAAGTCGAAACGGCCGACGCCCAGCTCGTCGGCATCGGTCTCCGCCTGCGGCACCTCGATGATCTCGAAGCCGCGCTTCGTGCGCAGGATCTCGAGCGCCTCGGCCGTGTAGCCCGGGGCCACGATCGCCTCGAAGAAGCCGGGCCGGATCGCCCGCGCGGTCGCCTCGTCGACGGGCCGGTTGACGCCGATGACGCCGCCGTACGCGGAGACGCTGTCGCCCTCGAGCGCCAGCCGGAAGGCCTCCGCCAGGTCCACGACGCTGGCGAGGCCGCACGGATTGCCGTGCTTGACGATCGTGACCGCCGGGGTCTTGAAGTCGCTGGCGATCGTCCAGGCGGCGTCGAGGTCGAGCAGGTTGTTGAACGACAGGTCCTTGCCGGCGATCTGGTGCGCGGCGCTGATCGAGCCGCCGCCGTGAGCCGGATCGGTGTAGAACGCGCCGAGCTGGTGCGGGTTCTCGCCGTAGCGGAGATCGGCCTTCTTCTCGACGACCATCGTCATGCGCGTCGGGAAGACCGTGCCGGCGGTGACGTTGAGGTAGCTCGCGATCTGCGCGTCGTACGCCGCCGTCAGGGCGAAGGCCTCCCCGGCCAGCTTCTGCCGGGTCTCCGGGCTCACGCTGCCGAGCGTCTTGATGTCGCGCAGGACCGATGCGTACTGGGTCGGGCTCGAGACCGCGGCCACCCCCGGAAAGTTCTTCGCGGCCGCCCGCAGGAGCGCCACGCCCCCGATGTCGATCTGCTCGAGGGCGGCGTCGAGGTTCGTCTTCGGATTGCGCACGGTTTGGGCGAACGGGTAGAGGTTCACGACCACGATGTCGATCTGCTCGATGCCCTGGTCGGCGAGCTGCGCAAGGTGGTCCGGTTGGTCGCGACGCGCGAGCAGCCCCGCGAAGATCTTGGGGTGGAGCGTCTTGACCCTGCCGCCGAGGATCTCGTTCGTCTCGGTCAGCTCCGAGACCGGGCGAATGCCCTCGATCCCGGCCTCGGTCAGGTGGCTGCGGGTGCCATCGGTGGCGAAGACCTCGGTGCCGGCATCGGTCAGGCCGCGGGCGAGCTCGACGATGCCTTCGCGATCACTGACGGAGAGAAGGGCGCGCAATCGACGACGTCCTCGGTGCGGGGTCGGAGCCTCGGGGGGTGCTGATTATAGGCGCGCGCGAGCCGCTCGGGGGCCACCGCTCGGGGTTCGGAAGCCGACGGTGCGGCGGCCCCACGCTGCGTTGTGTGTTCGGCGTACATCAGGCGCCAGGTCGAAGCCAGGGGTGCCTCTGCTAGACTCCGGCCCCGATGAACGTCCTGACCGATCCCTTCACGCCCGCGACCTTCCCGGACCTCTTCACCCTGATGTGGGTGGCGGGGCTCGGGATCAGCATCGGCGCCATCATCGTCTACAACCTCGCGCAGCGCCGATACCGGCGCTATCCGGAGCTGCTCGCTCTTCACGAATGGATCTTCTGGCCGATCATCGTGACGTGGGGCATCATTCCGCTCCTCGTCGTGATCGGGGTGCCGTTGTTCCTTCAGCTCGTGATCGTGCTGACCGGGATGGGGATCGCTGCCTACGCCGCCTTCGTGAAGTTTCCGCCGCGCATCGCTGCGGCGAACGACGAGATTCGGCGGCGCCGCTTCGTTCCGCCGCCGCGGCGTGAAGAGCGTGGCCGCGCGAAGCCGACCCCCGCGGGCCGTCGTCGCAAGCACCGCTGAGGCGGTCAGGGGGCGGCGAAGATGCGTCCGCCCATCTTGACCGCCCGATCGGGGCCCACTACCGTGTCGTGGTCGATCACCGCACGAACAAGGAGGAGCGTCATGTCGAGTCCCGCAGGGACGGTTCTTCGCGCGTCGCGCCTCCGGACGGAGCTCGCCGGCCAGCGCTGACCTAGGTCGTCAGCCGCGCCATCGGGCCGCCCGCCGGGCGGTCCTCGTCATGTCCGGGACCGATGCGCGACGCGCGCAGCAGCGTCGTTCAGCCTCTGCTCCTGGAGATTCCCGTGTCCCGAACGCGATCCCGCCGCGGCCGTCCACGTCCGCGCGCGGAACCCCGGTCCTTCCGGTGCGTGCACTGCCGGCTCGACGTCCCGACGGACGCACCCGGCACGGACCATCGCAACCATTGCCCCGCCTGCCTCTGGTCGCGCCACGTCGACGACCGGCCGGGCGACCGCGCCATGCTCGAAGAGTGCGGATCCGGCATGGAGCCGATCGCGATCAGCGTCCGGGGCCGCGGCGAGTGGGTGATCATCCACCGCTGCAGCGGCTGCGGTGAGCTCGACGCGAACCGATCGGCGGGCGACGACTCGCCGTTGCTGCTCCTGCGCCTGGCGGTGAAGCCGCTCGCGCTGCCGCCGTTCCCGCTCGAGCACATGTCGATGCTGTGACGGCCGATGGACCAGCCGACCCACCGATCGATTCGCGCACGAACGGCCTGCCGTGACCGGTTCGACCGATGTCTCGGCTGCGGTCAGGCCTCGGCGGCGACCGGCTCGGCGCTGAGCACCTTCGTGAAGGTGAGCGTGCCGTCGGGGCCGGCGTCGACCGAGATCGTGTCGCCGGCCACGAACTCGCCGGCCAGCAGCCGCCTGGCGAGCGGGTTCTCCAGCTCGCGTTGGATCGCGCGGCGGAGGGGCCGTGCCCCGTAAACCGGGTCGTAGCCCTCGCGCGCGAGCAGGGTGAGGCCGGCATCGGTCACCTCGAGGGTGAGCTGCGACTCGGCGAGGCGCCGCGCCACGCCCTGGACGAGCAGCCCGACGATCTCGCGCAGCTGCGACTCGTCGAGCGGCCGGAAGACGATGATCTCGTCGACGCGGTTGAGGAACTCCGGACGGAAGTGCTCGCGCAGCTGAAGGCGCACGCGTTCGGCGGCGCCCTCGAACGCATCGGGTCCGGCCTCCGCGGCCTCGATGAGCGTCGTCGAGCCGATGTTGCTGGTCATGATGATGACCGTGTTCTTGAAGTCGACCGTGCGGCCCTGCGAGTCGGTCAGGCGCCCGTCGTCGAGGAGCTGGAGCAGGACGTTGAAGACATCGGGGTGGGCCTTCTCGATCTCGTCGAAGAGCACGACCTGGTACGGACGGCGGCGAACGGCCTCGGTCAGCTGGCCGCCTTCCTCGTAGCCGACGTAGCCGGGCGGGGCACCGACGAGCCGCGAGGTCGAGAACTTCTCCATGTACTCGCTCATGTCGATCCGCACGAGCGCCCCCTCGTCGTCGAAGAGGAACTCGGCGAGCGCGCGGGCCAGCTCCGTCTTCCCGACGCCGGTGGGGCCGAGGAAGATGAACGAGCCGATCGGGCGCTTCGGGTCCTTGAGCCCGGCCCGGGCGCGACGGATGGCGTCCGAGACGGCTTCGACCGCCTCGTCCTGGCCGACGAGGCGGCGATGGAGCCGCTCCTCCATGTGGATGAGCTTCTCGGTCTCGCCCTCCATGAGGCGTGAGACGGGGATGCCGGTCCAGCGGGCGACGACCTCGGCCACGTCGTCGGCGTCGACCTCCTCCTTGAGCAGGACCGATCCGGACGCCTGGAGCTCCTTCAGCTCGGCCTCGGCCGACTCGAGCTGCTCGGTGAGCTCACGCGATCGGCCGTACTGTAGCTCCGAGGCGCGCTGGTAGTCCTGGGCCCGGGTCGCCTCCTCGATCTCCGGCTGGAGCCGCTCGAGGGCCTCGCGCGCCTCACGGATGCGGGCCACGATCCCGCGCTCCCGCTCCCACTGGGCCTTCATCGCGTCGCCACGCTCGCGGAGATCGGCCAGCTCCCGCTCGAGCGCCTCGAGTCGGGCCTTCGACGCCTCGTCCTTCTCCTTGCGCAGCGCCTCGCGCTCGATCTCGAGCTGCATTCGGCGCCGCTCGATCTCGTCGAGCTCGGCCGGCATGGAGTCCATCTCCATCCGGAGGCGCGACGCGGCCTCGTCGACGAGGTCGATCGCCTTGTCCGGCAGGAAGCGCTCGGTGATGTAGCGGTTGCTGAGGACCGCCGCGGCGACGAGCGCGCCATCGGTGATGCGGACCCCGTGGTGGACCTCGTAGCGCTCGCGCAGGCCGCGCAAGATGCTGATCGTGTCCTCGACCGTCGGCTGGTCGACGAGCACCGGCTGGAAGCGACGCTCGAGTGCCGCGTCCTTCTCGATGTGCTTGCGGTACTCGTCGAGCGTGGTGGCGCCGATCGCGTGGAGCTCGCCGCGCGCCAGCATCGGCTTCAGCAGGTTCGAGGCGTCCATGCTGCCCTCGGCCGCGCCGGCGCCGACGACGGTGTGAAGCTCGTCGATGAACATGATGATCTGGCCGTCGCTCTCGGTGACCTCCTTGAGCACCGCCTTGAGCCGCTCCTCGAACTCGCCACGGTACTTGGCGCCCGCCACCAGCGCGCCGAGATCCAGGGCCACGATCCGGCGGTCGCGCAGCCCCTCGGGGACGTCGCCGCGCACGATGCGCTGCGCCAGGCCTTCGACGATGGCCGTCTTGCCGACGCCCGGCTCACCGATGAGGACCGGGTTGTTCTTCGTTCGTCGGCTCAGGACCTGGATCACACGGCGGACCTCCTCGTCGCGGCCGATGACCGGGTCGAGGATGCCCTTGCGCGCCGCATCGGTCAGGTCGCGACCGTACTTCTCGAGCGCCTGGTAGGTCGCCTCCGGATTCTCGTTCGTCACGCGCTGGTTCCCTCTGATCTGGGTGAGTGCCTCCAGGACCGATGCCGGCGTCAGACCGGTGCCCTGCAGGACGTGCGCCGCGGACGAGTCGCCGGCCTCGAGGGCGGCGAGGAGCAGGTGCTCGGTCGAGACGTACTCGTCCCGCATGCGCTCCGCCACGGCGTGGGCGTCGGTCAGGACTCGCCGCGCCTCGTTGGACAGCTGCAGCTGCTGTGCGGCGCCGGACACCTTCGGCAGCTTGGCCAGCTCCGCGCGGAGCTGCTCGGCGATCGCCGTCGGTGCGGCGCCGGCTCGCTCGACGACTGCCGGGACGACGCCGTCCGGCTGCTCCACGAGGACGAGCAGCACGTGGGCGACCTCGAGCTGTGGATGCCCCTCGGCCTCGGCGAGCTGCTGCGCGGCGACGATCGCCTCGGTGGTGCGCTGCGTGAATCGATCGGTACGCATCGGTTCAGTTCATTCGGCGCCGGGGATCCGGCTGCGGGTGCTTCTCGAGAACGGCGCCGAGCTCGGCGCGTGCCTCGTCGTCGAGCTTCGGCAGGACGACTCGCGTCGTGACGAGGAGGTCGCCGCGACCGGATCCGCCGCGCCTCGGCAGCCCGCGTCCCTTGACCCTGATCTCCTGGGCGTTCTGGGTGTTCGGCCGGATGCGGAGCTTCACGCTTCCGGAGGGGGTCGGCACCGGGACCTCGGCGCCGAGCATGGCCTCCGCCAGGGTCAGCGGCAGCTCGGTGCGCAGATCGCTGCCGTGCCGATCGAAGCGCGGATCCGGCTTGACGCGGACGTTGATGAGCAGGTCGCCGCCGTCGACGGCACCGCTGAGCTTCACCTTCGACCCGTCGGCCACGCCGGGCGGGATCTTCACGTTCAGGCGCCGCCCGTTGACGTTGACCATGCGCTCGGTGCCGGTCGCGACCTCGGCGAGCGTCACCTCGGCGGTCGCCTGTGCCGTGGGGGTCTGCCGCGGCCGGGAGCGGCCCGCGAGATCCGAGAGGTCGACGTACTCGAACCCGCCACCACCTCCGCCGCTCGCGCCGCCGGCGCCGGCCGCGGAGCCGAACGGGCTTCCGCCGCCGCCACCGCCGAAGAACTGGCGGAAGAAGTCGCTGAAGCCGCTGAGGTCCTCCGCCGACGACGTCGTCCGATACGTCCAGCGCGTGCCGCCGGGGGCGCCGCCGAAGCCGGCCCAGTCCGTCGCGCCGCCGGAGTCGAAGCCGGCGTGCTGGTAGGCCTGCCAGTTCGCGCCGAGCTCGTCGTACTGCTTCCGCTTCTCCGGGTCGGCGAGGACGGCGTGGGCCTCGTTGGCGTCCTTGAACCGTCGCTCGGCGGCGGGGTCCTTGTTCGTGTCGGGATGGAGCTCACGCGCAAGCTTGCGGTAGGCCTTCTTGATCTCGGCCTGGCTCGCGGTCTTGGGGACGCCGAGGATGGCGTAGTAGTCCTTGTACTCCATCGGTCATCGGGAGGCCGATGGCGGAGGGCGCGCCGCCCTCCGCCTGATCCGCCTAGGCCGGCTGGCCGGCCGGCGGATGGTCCGCCGGGGCGTCGCCGGTGGCGGCGATCGGCGCCTCTTCCTTCTGCTTGCGGGACCGCCGCGGGCGGCGGGCGACGCGCTGCTGTCGCTCGTCACGCTCGGCCTTGATCCGAGCCGCCGACCGGGGCGCGTCGATGAGCGACTCGGCCAGCACCTGGTCCATGTTTTCGACCGGCACGATCCGGAGCTGCTCGCGGACCTCCTCCGGAACGTCGACGAGGTCCTTCTCGTTCCGCTTCGGAATGAGGACCGTCTTGACGCCGGCGAGGTGCGCCGCCAGCAGCTTGGACTTCAGCCCGCCGATCGGCAGGACACGGCCGCGAAGCGTGATCTCGCCCGTCATGGCCAGGTCGCGCCGGACCGGCTTGCCGGTCAGCAGGCTCGCCATGGCCGTGGCCATGGTGACGCCCGCGCTGGGCCCGTCCTTGGGCGTCGCGCCCGCGGGGACGTGGATGTGCACGGTCGTCTTCTCGAAGGCGGACTCGGCGATGCCGAGCTCCTTGGTCCGGGCCCGGATGTAGCTCATCCCGGCGCGGGCGGACTCCTGCATGACGCTGCCGAGCTGGCCGGTCAGGATGAACTCGTCCTTGCCCTCCATCCGGGTCGCCTCGACCTGGACGATGTCGCCGCCGGCATCGCTGACGACCAGGCCGGTCACCATGCCGATCTGGTCCTCGGCCTCGAGCTCCCCGTACTCGAAGCGGGCCGGTCCGAGATAGTCCTCGAGGTCCTCCGGCTTGACGACGACCTGCGTCGAGCTGTCACCGGCCACGCGGCGGGCCACCTTGCGGGCGACGTTCGCGATCTCGCGCTCCAGATTCCGCACGCCGGCCTCACGGGTGAATGCCTGGATGAGGCGCACGAGAGCCGCTTCCTCGAAGCGGAGGTTGTCCTCCGTCAGGCCATGATTCTCGAGCTGCTTGGGCACGAGGAACCGCTCGGCGATCCGCACCCGCTCCAGCTGGGTGTAGCCGGCCAGCTGGATGACCTCCATCCGGTCTCGCAGCGCCGGCGGGATCGTGTCGAGCATGTTCGCCGTGGCGATGAAGAGGACCTTCGACAGGTCGAACGGCACCTCGAGATAGTTGTCGGCGAAGGTGTTGTTCTGCTCCGGGTCGAGCACCTCGAGCAGCGCCGAGCTCGGATCGCCGCGGAAGTCCATGCCGACCTTGTCGATCTCGTCGAGCATGAACACCGGGTTGGCCGATCCGGCCGTCTTGATGTTCTGGATGACCCGGCCCGGCAGCGCGCCGATGTAGGTGCGCCGATGGCCGCGGATCTCGGCCTCGTCGTGGATGCCGCCCAGGCTCATCCGCACGAACTTGCGGCCCATCGCCCGGGCGATGCTCTTGCCGAGGCTGGTCTTGCCGACGCCGGGCGGGCCGACGAACAGCAGGATCGGGCTGCGGATCTTCTCGGCCAGCTTGCGCACGGCCATGTACTCGACGATCCGCTCCTTCGGCTTCTCGAGGCCCCAGTGGTCCTCGTTGAGGACCTTCTCCGCCTCGTCGAGGTCGAGGTTGTCGTCGGTCGTGATGCCCCAGGGGAGGCTCACCAGCCAGTCGACGTAGGTGCGGATGACGCCCTGCTCGGGCGAGGCGGACGGGATCCGGGCCAGCCGGTCCACTTCCTTGAGAGCCTTCTCCTTGACCTCGTCGGGCATCGCCGACTGCTCGACGCGCTCGCGGAGCTCGGAGGCCTCGGCCACGGCGGGATCGTCCTCCCCGAGCTCCTTCTGAATGGCCTTCATCTGCTCGCGCAGGATGTACTCGCGCTGGGTCTTGTCCATCTCGGACTTGACCTCGGACTGGATGCGTCCCTTCAGCTCGAGCACCTCGATCTGCTTCGCGAGGAACGCGCTGGCCAGGCGAAGCCGGTCGGCCACGTCGATCGTCTCGAGGAGCTCCTGGCGCTGCTCGGTCGTCATCTCGGGGCTGTAGGCGGTCATATCGGCCAGGAGGCCGCCGTCGACGATGTTGCGCGCCGCGACCGCCACCTCCGGCGGCACCGACGCCCCGGAGTTGACGTACTGCTCGATCTGCCCGTGGATCGACGCCATGAGCGCCTCCACCTCGAGGGTCTTGGTGTGGCTGTCGTCGATGACCTCCACCCGCGCCTCGAGGTGTGGATCGGTCTGGAGCAGGTCGAGCAGCCGGATGCGTCGCTGTCCCTGCACGATGGCGCGGATGGTCCCGTCCTGGAGACGGATCACCTGCGCGATCTTGGCCAGGGTCCCGACCGGGTAGAGCTCGTCGACGCTGTTGATCTCCTCCTGCTCGGAAGAGCGCTGCGTGACGAGCGCGACCGGCTGGGAGCTCCGCACGGCGCGGTCGAGCGCCTTCACGCTCCGGTCGCGGCCGACCTGGAGCGGCACGATCATCTCCGGGAAGATGACGGTGTCGCGCAGCGCCACGAGCGGGAGCACCTGGAGGCGCTCGAGCTCGGCGCCGTTCTCGTCGGCGGGATCGTTGTCGGGAACCTGGTTCTGGTCGTCAGTTGCCACTCTGGGTCGCTCCTTCAGCCGATGCGTCGGCGGCGTCGGCGCCGTCGTCGCTCATCTCGTCGGCGAATCGCTCGAAATCGTCCTCATCGAACAGATCGTAGACCCGGATCTTGCCGAGAGCCTCGAGCTGAAGGATGACCCGCACGCCGGCAAGGTTGACTCGCTGCCGCCGGGTGAGGAATCGAATGATACGAACGCGCTGGATGTCCGCCTCGCTGTAGAGGCGGAGGTTGTTTCGTCGGATGGGTCGGAGGAGGCCTTCCTCCTCGTAGATGCGCAGCGTGCGGGGATGGCACGACGCCAGCTCCGCCGCGATGCTGATGATGTATCTCGGCCGCGTCAGATCGTCGCGGCGCGCGGTGCCGTTCGACGACGCCGCGCGCCGCGATCGGTCCACGTCAGGACGCCTCGCTCTCGCTCGTCGTCGACTGGCCGTTCGTGCCGGCATTGATCCGGATCTGTCGCGGCTTGACCTCCTCGGCCTTGGGGATCCGAAGGGTCAGGATGCCATCGATGAACGTCGCCTCCGCACGGTCGCCCTCGACCCGCACCGGAAGCTGCAGGCTGCGGCTGAACGAGCCATAGCGCCGCTCGCGGTACAGGTACTGCTCCCGGTTGACGGACTCGTCGGCCTTGAACTCGCCCCGCAGGACGAGGTTCTGGCCCGTCATCGTGATGTCGACGTCCTCGGCCCGGAGGCCAGGCAGGACGGCCGTCACGACGATCTCGTCGGCGGTCTCGTGGACGTCGATGGGCGGCGTCAGCGTCTCGCCTCCGCTCACCGTGCGCCAGCTCGTCGGGCTGACGAACGAGTCCTCGAAGAGACGATCCATCGCGGATCGCAGCGAGACCATCTCGCCGAGGGGATCGAGCCTGGTGATGTTCGCCATTGCTGTTGTGTCCTCCTTCACGCGAACGCTCCGCACGTCGTGAACAACGAACGCCTGATGGATCTGCTGGTGTGCGTGCCCCGACCATAAACTCTGACAATAGTGTTGTCAAGAGTGCGGACAGTGAGCGGCAGCTCGCCGCACGGATGTCGAATGTCGTTTCTTTCGCTGCACAGCGGCTGCCGAACCTGGGTCACAGCGCTACCGTCGCGCGTCCACGATCTCCCAGCGCACGGCGCCGATGTCTCCGCCGCCCGGAAGCTCCGCCGGATGCGCGACGAGATCGAGCGTGAGCACCTGCCGATCGGCGACGGGCACCAGCTCGCTCCCGGCGAAGACCCACAGGAACCGCGAGTCGCGTCGCTCGTAGTGGATCGCCTCAGCAACCGCCGTGGCTCGATCGGCGGACCGCTCCGCCACGCGAACCCGCACGTCGCGGAACCGATCCGGGCCCACGCCCAGCTCGGCTCCTGCCGCCTCGGCCCCCTCGATCACCGCGGCCGGCCACGTTCCGGCCGCCAGATCATCGTCGGTCCAGGCCGTCACGAACCGGTCAAGGACCGCCGCTGGGCTGGCTGACTCGGCCGCGACCAGCCAATAGCCCGCGCCCCAGATCAGGAGCGGGACGCTGAGCCAGCCGACGGCGAGGGCGGGGGCGCGCGGCGCGGCAGCCACGTCCGCCATGCCTGCGCGCGCCGAGCGGTAGGCGGCGACCGCCTGCCACGCCCAGGCGGCGAGGAACGCCGCGCCGGCGAGGAACGGGATCAGATAGGCGCTCGTGTCGGCAAGGCCGATCGTCAGCCAGGCGACAAGCAGCAGCGCCGCGATCTCCGCGGTCAGGAGGATGATGCCGGCCATCGTGCGCCCGAGCGCGAGGTGCCCGAGCCCCCACCCGACGAGCGCCCAGCGGAGGACGCGTCCGGGTTCGGCCCCGTTCACGTGCCGATGAGGAGGCCGCGCAGCTCCGCCTCGTCCTCGGCCGAGGTCACGGCCAGGACCTTGTCGCCGACGCGCAGCCGGGTGTCGGAGCGCGGTGTCTGGGCGCGGTCGTCGCGAATGAGCAGCGCGATCGAGCTTCCCTGCGGCAGCTCCAGCTCGCGGAGCTCCCGCCCGATCACCGGCGAGTCGCCGTCGAGCTGCGCCTCCACGATCTGGACCTCGCCGCCCCCGAGCTCGGCCAGGTGCAGCAGGTCGTGAACCGGGATCTCGTGCTCGATGACACCCAGGATCGATCGCGTCGGGCTCACCACCTCATCGATGGCCAGCTGCCGGAACAGCTTCTCGTTCTTCGGGTCGTTGATCCGCGCGATCGAGCGCGGGACGTTGAAGCGCATCTTGGCGATCTGGCATGCCGCCAGGTTCACCGCGTCGTCGCCCGTCACCGCGGCCATGACATCGGCGCGCGCCATCCCGGCCTCGGCCTGGTACCGGCCCTCGCAGCCGTCGTTGGCCACCACGATGCTCCCGAGCTCGTCGGCGATCTGGCGGGCGCGGCTGGCGTCCTCCTCGATCACCACGACCTCGTGGCCCGCCGCGAGGAGCTCCTTGGTGAGGTAGTAGCCGACGTTTCCGCCGCCGATCACGACCACGTACATCGGTCAGAGGCCTCCCGCTCGTCCGTCGCCGCCCTGGATGATGTTCGCGTCGGCCACCGGCGTGTCGACCTCGTCCATCGCCGCCTGCGCCTCACGGTCGGCGCGCGAGCCCGGCGTCGGGGCGCCGCGCAGCGGTTCCGCGGTGGCCGGCTCCACGAAGCCGTTGGTCGCTTCGGCGCCGTCGAGCGCCGCGACGACGAGCGCGTCGCCGAGGATCACCGTGCGGCAGATGGTCTCGAGCCCCAGGGCGCGATACGCCTCGCCGCGCAGTGGATCGTTGATCTTCGCGACAACGCGGGGGACGCCGAAGGAGTGCTTCGCCACCTGGGCGGCCAACGCGTTCCGGTTGTCGCCCTCGGTCAGCGACATGACGATGTCGGCCTGCTCGGTGCCCGCGGAGCGCAGGACGTCCTCGTCGGTGCCGTTGCCGCGCACCGTCTCGCCGCCGAAGTCGGCCGGGAGCCGGTTGAAGGCGCGAGCGTTGTGGTCGATGACGGTGACGTGCTCTCCGCGCTGGTCGAGCTGGGCCGCGACCCAGGCTCCGACCCGGCCGCAGCCGACGATGATGACCCTCATGTCGTGTGTGCCAGCTCCTTCGTCTCGGCGCGCAGGCACCAGACCGGCGCGGTCGAGTTCCGCATGACGTAGGGGACCGTGCGTCCCGCGTCCCATTGTCCCCCGAATCGCTTCTTGTAGCGCAGGCCCATGACGATGAGGTCGGTGCCCAGCTCGTTGGCATCGTCGACGATCGCCGGCCCGGCCGCCCGAGCCTGCACGGTGGAGGTGCGGACGTGGATCCCCTGCTCGCGCAGCAGCGCGTCGCCGCGGGCGAGGATCTCGTCGGCCTGCGCCACCGCACGCTCGTCCTCGGCATCGAGGTTCCGCTCGAACGGGACCTCGATGACGTGGAGCAGGGAGGCCTCCACGCCGGCCCGTCCGGTCAGGAGCAGCGAGGTGAGCTTGAGGGCGGGACCGTCCACCGTCTCGTCGCCGAGCAGCGGGACGAGGATACGCTCGTGATCGAAGGTGGCCGGTCGCCTGTCGGGACGACGGAAGAAGTCCATGCCGCCGGCTATCGTACCCGCCCGGACGCGCGAAGCCTCATCGGCCGAAGCTCAGCCGTTCGGCCAGCCGCGCCGGCAGGCCGGCATCGCGCATGAGGCGTTGCGTCCGGTCCACGTCATATCGCACGCGCCGGAACTCGATGACGTCCTCGGAGACCGCGCCGCCGATGTCGAGCACGGCGTAGGCCGCGTCGGGATGGCCGTCACGGGGTTGGCCGACGCTGCCGGGGTTCAGGAGCGCGCGGGCGCCGCCCAGCTCGAGGCGCTGGTTCGGCATGCCCTGGATCGATTCGATCCGCCCGTCGACGGCGCGGTACGCCACCGGCAGGTGGGTGTGCCCGAAGAGGCACAGCCGCGTCTCGAAGTGATCGAAGTTGGCGGCGGCCACGCCTGGCCCGGTGATGTACTCCCAGATCGGGTCGCGCGGCGAGCCGTGGACGGCGGTCAGGTCCCCGTCGCGGCGGACCTCGGGCAGGCTGGCGATGTAGGCGCGGGCATTCCCGTCGACGACGCCGGCCGTCCACTCGATCGCGCGCTTCGCATCGGGGTTGAACTGGTTCGCGTCCACGGTGCCGATGGCGGCGCCGTCATGGTTGCCGAGCACGCTCCGTGCGCCCATCGCCTGGAGCGTCGCGATCACCTCGTTCGGCTGCGGCCCGTACCCGACGATATCGCCGAGGACCCACACTTCGTCGACGCGGGGAAGGTCTGAGGCAACCGCCTCGAGCGCAGGCAGGTTGGCGTGGATGTCCGAGAGGACGGCGATTCGCATGCGAGGACCGAGTATAGGCGCGGATCAGGACGCGAGCGGGCGCCGAGACGGCTCGCCCGGACGCCGCGGGTAGCGCCGCGGCGTCGGCCGCTCCTTGCGCACGACCACGAACCGGTGGTCGCCGAGCGAAGCGGCCTCGGTCGCCCGCACACGTGGCTCGCCGCCGCCGAGGAGCGATGCCGCCTCGCTACCTGCCCGAAGCTCGTCTGCGCCGATCGCGCCCTTCCACGCGAGCAGGGTCCCGCCGGCGCGGAGCAACGGCAGTGCGTACTCGGCCAGGACCGGCAGCGCGGCGCAGGCGCGCGCCGTCACCAGGTCGTATGCCTCGCGGCGCGCAGGGTCACGGCCGAGGGCCTCGGCGCGCCCGGCGAGCGCCTCGACGTTGGCGAGCCCCAGCGCGGTCGCGAAGGCGCCGACCTCTGCGACCTTCTTGTGAACCGAGTCCACGAGCGTCCACCGCACGCCCGGTCGTGCCGCAGCCAGCAGGATGCCGGGCACGCCGCCTCCGGTCCCGAGGTCCAGCGCGCGCCCGGGCGGCGAGGCGTCGAGGATCGGCAGCGCGGCGACGGCGTCGAGGAGGTGCAGGCGGGCGACCGCATCGGGCTCGACGACCCGCGTGAGGTTCAGGCGCGCGTTCGCGTCGAGCAGCAGCGCGACGTATCGCTCGGCCAGCATTGCGTAGCCGCCCGGCAGCGTCGCCCCGACCGTCGGGAGCTCGGTCGCGAGCAGCTCCTCGAAGGCTTCGCGCGCCAGGCGCGCGGCGGCATCGGTCGACGACAATGAACATGCTCCTTCGGACGAACCTTTCGGTCTTCCCGGCGGAAGATCGGTGGGTGCGGCCGGCTTTCGCATCGGCCCCGATCGTCCGCGGTTACCGTACTCGGTCGTCCGCAGAAGCAGGACCGTGAATCTACGACGCTGCGGCTGTGGATCGCAAGGGAACTTATCCACCGTTCGTGCACCGGTTGCCGAACTGTGGATAAGTCCCACGGATATACTCCGCCCAGATGGCCCTCGCATCCCGACGGACCGCTACGATCGAGGTCGGGTGGCGGATCCGATGACCGCGGACTCGCCACCCCGCTTCGCGCACGACAGCGAGGCGGAGCTGGCGAGAATCCTCGATTTCTACGGGGTCGCATGGCAGTACGAACCCGACGTCTTCCCCATCTCCTGGAACGCCGACGGCGCGGTCGTCGAGTCGTTCGCGCCCGACTTCTACCTGCCCGAGATCGACCTGTACCTCGAGCTGACGACGTTGAAGCAGTCGCTCGTGCGCAAGAAGAATCGGAAGCTGCGCCGAATGCGGCAGCTCTATCCCGAGGTCCGGGTGAAGCTGTTCTACGCGCGTGACTTCAGGGCGCTCATGGTGAAGTACGGCCGCCTCGAGTTCCTGACCGATGTCGCCGCCACGAACGGCGCCTACGCCCACACCGGCGCGGGAACGGCAGGCGCCGCCGGCAACGGCGATGGAGCGCTGCTCGGGTGAGCCTTCACGACGACGTCGAGGAGATCCTGGTCGATGCCGACACGATCGCGAACCGCGTCCGCGAGCTCGGCGAGCAGCTGACCGTCGACTTCGCCGATCGCGACCCCGTCCTGGTCAGCGTCCTGAAGGGCGCGCTGCCCTTCCTGGCGGATCTGATGCGCTCCATGGAGATGCCGGTCAGCATCGACCTCATGGAGGTCTCGAGCTACGGCTCCGGGACGGAGACGAGCGGACAGGTGCGCATCCTCAAGGACCTCTCGAAGTCGATCGAGGCGCGGCACGTCATCATCGTCGAGGACATCATCGACACCGGGCTGACGCTCAATTACCTGCTGAAGTACCTGGCCGACAAGGCGCCGGCATCGGTGAGCATCGTCTGCCTGCTCGACAAGCCGGCCCGTCGCCTGGCCGACATCCCGATCGACTACCGCGGCTTCGAGATCCCCGACCGGTTCGTGGTCGGATACGGCCTCGACTACGACGAGCGCTACCGGAACCTGCCGTACATCGGTGTGCTGAAGCCGTCGGTCTACGGCGGCGCGCCGCCCGAGGGCTGACCCATGGACGGCGGTGGGAGCCGCTTCCGCATCCTCGTCCTGCTCGGCGCACTGGCGATGATCGCTTCCGGCTTCCTGCCCTGGTGGCACGCCGGCGGTGACACCGTCTCGGGCGTCGACGTGCCGGCGCAGCACGGCATCGGCCTGGAGGGGCCCGGCATCATCATCTTCGGCGCCGCGATCGCGGCCCTCGTGCTGCTCGACATCGGCTACATGCGAGGCCGATGGGGGTTCGCCCTCGACTCGCCCTGGGTCTACCTGTTCATCGGGTTGCTCGGCGCCGGCGTCGTGGCCTACCGGGGCTGGGAGCTGTGGTCGGTCGGTTACCTGCCGCTGCCGCAGCAGTCACCGGGGCTGGCCGCGGCCGCCGTCGGCGTCGCGCTCGTGCTCTACGGGGCCGGAGCGGGGTTCACCGCACCGCGCCGGTACTGATCGCTCGCTACGGCCCCGTTCGATGACCGATGCGCCGGCCGTTCGTGACGCGAGCGCGTCCTGATCCCCCGTCTGACCGATAGACCGGACGCGGCATGGCGTGAGACCCGCGCTGACGCGCGCTCCGCGCCCGATGCTGACCGATGTATCGGTGATCCATGACACGGGGCCGTCCCGGCGCCATCGATGAACGACGTATCGGCCGTCATGGATGCCGAGGCGTTTGCCATCCCCGGGATCACGCGTGCGGCAGGATCAGCGGCGAGAGGAGCAGCCAGGCGACGACGACCGCGACGAGGAGGCCGACCAGGATGAGCATCGGCCGCAGGTCCGGCCGGTAGTCCCGAGGCTCCTTCGCCACGACGAACCTAGATCTCGCCGAGGTAGGCCTGCCGCACCTGCTCGTTGGCGGCCAGGTTGGCCGCGGTATCGGTCAGGATGATCTTGCCGGTCTGGAGCACGTAGCCCCGGTGGGCGATGTTCAGCGCCATGAGCGCGTTCTGCTCCACGAGCAGCACGGTGGTGCCCTGCTCGTTGATGTCGGTGATGATCCGGAAAATCTGCTCGGTCAGGATCGGCGAGAGGCCCATCGACGGCTCGTCGAGGAGCAGGACGGTCGGATGCGCCATCAGGGCCCGGCCGATCGCGAGCATCTGCTGCTCGCCGCCGGACAGCGTCCCGGCCTTCTGCGAGCGACGCTCCTTGAGCCGGGGGAAGAGGTCGTACACGCGCGCGACGTCGTCGTCGATCTTCTGGCCGCGGCGGCTGAAGGCGCCCATCTGGAGGTTCTCGAAGACGCTCATCCGCGCGAAGACGCGCCGCCCCTCCGGGGAGTGGGCCAGCCCGAGGCCGACGATCTCGTGGGCCCGCAGATGGTGGATCTCGCGCCCGTTCAGCCGCACCGCGCCGGTGCGCGGCTTGTGCGTCCCGCTGATCGTCCGCAGCGTCGTCGTCTTGCCCGCGCCGTTCGCGCCGATGAGCGTCACGATCTCGCCACGGTCGACGTGGATCGTGATGCCCTTCAGGGCCTGGATGTTGCCGTAGTACGTGTGGACCTTGTCGAGCTCGAGGACGCGATCGCCGCTCGTGCGCTGGTCCGCGACGGCCGCCGGCTCGTCGTAGGTGGCCCGTTGGTTCATGACGCGGTCGCCTGCTTTCCGAGGTACGCCTCGATGACGCGATCGTTGGTGCGAATCTCCTCTGGCGAGCCCTCGGCGATCTTCTCCCCGTAGTCGAGGACGGTGATCCGCTCGGACACCCCCATGACGACCTTCATGTCGTGCTCGATCAGCAGGATCGAGAGCCCGAGCTCGTCGCGCAGACGGGCGATGAGGCGCGTCATCTCGGCCGTCTCGCCGGGGTTCATGCCGGCGGTCGGCTCGTCGAGCAGGAGCAGCTTCGGCTCGGTGGCGAGCGCCCGCGCGATCTCAAGCCGGCGCTGGTCGCCGTAGGGCAGGTTCTTCGCGAACTCGCCCTCGTATCGGCGCGAGAGGTTGACGAGCTCCATCAGCTCGAAGGCCCGCCGGCGGGTCTCCTCCTCCTCCTCGCGCACCCACGGCAGGCGGAAGAGCGACTCGTACCAGCTGGACTTCATGCGCACGTGCCGGCCGACCATGACGTTGCCCAGCACGCTCATGTCGCTGAACAGGCGGATGTTCTGGAACGTCCGGGCCACGCCCATCTGGACGACCTTGTGCGGCTTGAGCCCGAGGATCGATTCGCCCTCGAACTCGATCGTTCCCGAGGTCGGCTCGAACATGCCGGTCAGCTGGTTGAAGAACGTCGTCTTGCCGGCGCCGTTCGGTCCGATCAGCGAGACGATCCGCCGTCGCGGGATGTCGAAGTCGACGTCCTTGTTGGCCCACAGGCCGCCGAAGATCTTCGTGACCTTGCGGGCCTCAAGGATGTTGGGCGAGTCGCGGTCGGGGAGGCGGCCCTTTGGCTCGCCGATCTCTACGGTCATGTCGTCGTCACCACGGGTTCGCCGGACTGTTTGCCGGCATCGGAGGAGTACTGGTCGTCCTCGTCCTCGTGCTCGTGGAGCTCTGCCCTCCGAGCCCGGTTCGGGAGGAGGCCCTCCGGCTTGAGGATCATCATGCCGATGAGGATCGCGCCGTAGAACAGGAGCCGATACTCCGCGAACTCGCGGAGCAGCTCCGGCAGGCCGACGAGGACGATGGCCCCGACGATGACGCCTGGGATGCTTCCCATGCCGCCGAGGATGATGAGCGCCAGCGCGTTGATCGAGACGAGGAGCTCGAAGCTGTGCGGGAAGACCGAGCCGACCTTGACGGCGAAGAACGCCCCGCCGAGGCAGCCGAACGTCGCGCCGAGCGCGAACGCGAGCAGCTTCGTCTTGTGCGTGTTGATGCCGGTTGCCTCGGCCACCACCTCGTCCTCGCGCATGGCGTTCCAGGCGCGCCCGATCCGGGAGTTCGCCAGGCTGACCGCGGCGAGCGCGGCGAAGACGCAGCTGATGAGGATCAGGTAGTACAGGGTCTGCGGTCCGCGGAAGGTGATGCCGAAGAGCTCGGGCGCCGGGATCGACAGGATGCCCTGGGCGCCGCCGAGGTACGGCTTCATCCAGTCGGACAGCAGGACGATGCGGGCGATCTCGCCGAGCCCCAGCGTGACGATGGCCAGGTAGTCGCCGCGAAGCCGCAGCACCGGAGCGCCGATCATGAGCCCCGCGATGCCGGCCGCCAGCATGACGAACGGGATGGCGACCCAGAAGTTCATCCCGACGGCGATGGCGGCGACCGGTGAGGTCAGCATCGCCAGGGTATAGGAGCCGACGGCGTAGAACGCGACGTAGCCGAGGTCGAGCAGGCCGGCGTAGCCGACCACGATGTTGAGGCCGAGCCCGAGCAGGATGTAGATCCCGACGGTGCCGATCGCCTCGCTGAGCTGGATGCCGACGATCCAGGGCAGGACCGCCAGGATGACTCCCAGCAGCGCGAACGCGCCGATGCGCATCGCCATCTGTTGCTGCGACGGGCGTTCGGCGATGCGCGCCTTCACCTCGCCACCGCGCGCCGACCACGCGTAGCTGCCCGCCGCCGCCAGGACGAAGATCGTCATCGCCCCGACGAGGGTGAGCCCGCCGCGCAGGTACAGGAACTGCGCCACGAAGCGGAACGGCAGGTTCGCGAGCACCTGGTTGATGAACCGCTCCATCAGCGCGAAGGTGAGGGTCACGATGAGCGCGACGGCCAGCGCCCTCGCGATCCGGCCGGGCAGGACGTTGAACGAGGCCCCGACCGCACCGGCGAAGGCGCCCATCGCCAGCAGCGCGAGGCTGCCCACGACCGGCTCCAGCCCGAACCGCAGGGTGTTCACGAGCGGCGGAGACGCGGCGTTGAAGATGCCCCGAGGCTGGACGACGTCCACGTAGGTGGCCAGGAGCGCGAGGATCGCCGCAGCGACGACCCCGACGATGACCCCCGAGGCGAGGGCGGTCTGGCGATCGGGACGCGGGCGGGCCCCTTCACGGAGCGGACCGCTGGCGTAGTACGCCGCGATGATGATGATGAGGGGCGGCAGCACGGTGCCGAGGGACAAGTACTCGGCGATGACGGCCTTGCGCTGGAACGTCTCGACGATGCCGACCATGCTGACGTGGACCGAGGCGGCGCCGGCGATCAGGCCGGTGAAGGCCGCGCGGCGGAGGAAGGCGGCGCGCATCAGACGTTCTCCTTCCGGCCGAGGAAGCCGGTGGGCCGGAAGATGAGGACGAGGACGAGCACCGTGAAGGCGATGACGTCCTTGAGCTGGTTCGGCGACGGGATCTCGAAGCCGCGCAGCAACAGCTGCGGGCCGACCGACTCGAGGATGCCGAGCGAGAACCCGCCGAGCATCGCGCCGACGATGTTGCCGATCCCACCCAGCACGGCCGAGGTGAAGGCCTTGATGCCCGGCAGGAAGCCCATGAAGTAATGGACCTGGTTGAAGATCTGGACGTACAGGATGCCGGCCGCGCCGGCCAGCAGCCCGCCGATGGCGAAGGTCGTGACGATGACGCGATCGACGTTGATGCCCATCATGGCGGCGACGTCCTTGTCCTCGCTGACCGCCCGCATCGAGCGGCCCGTGCGGGTCTTCTCCACGAACACGTAGAGGGCCAGCATGAGGAACAGCGCGGCGACGATGACGACGGCGCGATTCGTCGGGATCGTGAAGAAGCCGAGGGTGATCGATCCCTCGAAGAGCCCGAAGTTCGGATAGGCGCG
>DATLGA010000109.1:0-11464 GCA_035540715.1 Candidatus Limnocylindrales bacterium
GTGTTGCTCGTCGTCAACGCCACGGCAATCATCCTCAGGAATCGGTACGATCGAAGGTGGTAGAACCAGTGCACGTCGAGCTGAGAGAGCGGACCGAGACGGGTGCGCACGAGTTGGAGGAGCGCCGCGTGGTCCAGGCAACCACCGTCGGACGTGAGGACAATCTGCGGCAGGCCGGTCGCGAGGTGGTCTTCGACCTCCAGGAGCTGTCGTGCTTCTACGGCTCCTTCCGGGCGGTCCGCGACATCTCGATGCGCATCCATCGCAACGAGATCACGGCGCTCATCGGCCCATCGGGATGCGGGAAGAGCACCCTGCTGCGAAGCTTCAACCGCATGAACGACCTCATCGACACCGCGCGTGTCGAGGGTCACATCCTCTACCACGGCGTCGACCTCTATGGACCCACGATCGATCCGGTCGAGGTCCGCCGGCGGATCGGGATGGTGTTCCAGAAGCCGAACCCGTTCCCGAAGTCCATCTACGACAACGTCGCCTTCGGTCCCAAGGTCGCGGGTTTCCGCGGAAACAAGGCGGAGCTGGACGAGCTCGTGGAGCGCTCGCTGCGCAAGGCGGCAATCTGGGACGAGGTCAAGGACAAGCTGCACACGATGGGCACGGCCCTCTCCGGCGGCCAGCAGCAGCGCCTGTGCATCGCCCGCGCCATCGCCGTCGAGCCGGAGGTGATCCTCATGGACGAGCCGTGCTCGGCGCTCGACCCGGTCGCGACGCTGAAGATCGAGGAGCTCATGCGGGAGCTCAAGCAGAACTACACGATCGTCATCGTCACCCACAACATGCAGCAGGCTGCGCGAGCCAGCGACATCACGGCCTTCCTGACGATGGGCGACGATCGTGCCGGATATCTCGTGGAAATGGCCGAGACCCAGGAGATCTTCACGCGGCCGACGAACCGGCTCACCGAGGACTACATCACCGGCCGGTTCGGCTGAGGGAGACACACGACCGATGGAACGACCGGCCGACGACCACGACACGGAGCGCCTGAGTCCGCGCGCCTCCTTCGATCGCGCCCTGGACGGCGTGAAGGACGACGTGCTGCGCCTCGGCGCCCAGGTCGAGGATTCGCTCGAGCGCGCGGGACGCGCGCTGCTCGAACGCGACACCGAGCTGGCCGACCGCGTTCGCTGGGAGGACGCGTCGGTCAACGACCTCCAGCGCGAGATCAACACCGAAATCACGACGCTCATCGCGACCCAGGCGCCGGTGGCCCGCGACGTTCGTGAGCTGCTCGCTCTCTACCACGCCTCGGCCGAGCTCGAGCGCATGGGCGATTACGCGGTGAACATCGCGAAGCTGGCGCAGCAGCTCGCCTCGGAGCCCGAGACGCCGATCTTCGCCCAGATCCCGCGCATGGAGCAGATCTGCCGCGAACAGCTGCGCGCCGCGATGCGGGCGCTGGTCGACATCAGCGAGGAGGGCGCGCGCGCGGTCTGCCAACGCGACGACGAGATCGACCATCTCTACAACAGCGTCTACGAGGACGCCATGAACCTCATGGCCGCCGCCCCCGAGCGCGTGCGCCAGGGGACGCACATGCTCTTCGCCGCCCATCATCTCGAGCGGCTCGGCGACCGCGTGACGAACATCGGCGAGGACGTGGTGTACCTGGCGACGGGCCAGGTCGAGGACCTCAACCCCTAGGGGTCACCGATGCGACGGCGCCTGCTGCTCGTCGAGGACGATGCCACGCTCCGTCAGGCGCTCGCCTTCAACCTCACCCGAGAGGGATACGAGGTCGCGAGCGCCGGCGACGGCGAATCGGCTCTCGAGGCGGCTCGGTCCGAGCGCCTCGACCTCATCCTTCTCGACGTCATGCTGCCCGGCATGAGCGGCGTCGAGGTGCTGCGGGTGCTGCGTCGGGAGGGCGTCACGACGCCGGTGATCATCCTGTCCGCGAAGGGAGACGAGATCGACCGCGTCGTCGGACTCAAGGTCGGGGCCGACGACTACGTCGCCAAGCCGTTCAGCCGGCCCGAGCTGCTGGCCCGCATCGAAGCCGTCCTGCGCCGGCACCGGCGCCAGCCCGATGAGACCGAGCGGCGGGAGCTGCTCGAGTTCGGAGCCGTCGCGATCGACGTCGGTCGTCGGGAGGTGACGGTCGACGGCGGACCGATCCATCTGACCACCAAGGAGTTCGACCTCCTCGCGCACATGGCGGCGTCGCCGGGGAGGATCTTCACGCGGGACCAGCTGCTGGCCAGGATCTGGGGGTACGACTACGTCGGCGACGGGAGAACCGTCGACGTGCACGTCAGCTGGCTGCGCGGCAAGCTCCGAGGCCGAGACGGCCACAACTTCTTCCGCACCGTCCGTGGCGTCGGCTATGCCTTCGCGCCGCCTTCGACGTGATCGACCCGACCGCGGCCGCTGCCTTCGAGGCGCTTCTGGTCCGTCGTGGGGGTGACCTCCTCCTGCTCGTCGACGGCGACCTGCGGATCGCGCGGGCCGGTCCGGAGGCGGCGCTGCTGGCGGACCGCGCCGAGAACGAACTGCCGGGCATGAGCCTGATCGCAGCATTCGGATCGGCTCCGCTCGACGGGCTGGCACGCGCCGCCGTCGCCACCGGACGGCCGCAGCGAGGCGCCGCCGACCTCGGCCATCTCGGGGGGCGGCAGTTCGCGGTCGACGCGGTGCCGCTCGACCGCGGGGGCCTCGTCATCTCGCTGCACGACGTCACCGCGCTGCGTCGCATGGAGCGCGTGCGCCGCGACTTCGTCGCGAATATCAGCCACGAGCTCCGCACGCCGCTCACCTCGATCAAGCTGCTGGCCGAGACGCTGACCTCCGGCGCCGCCGACGATCCCGCGACGATGCACGACTTCGCGACGCAGATCGAACGCGAGGCCGACCACCTCGCGCACCTCGTCGACGAGCTGCTCGAGCTTTCGATGATCGAGTCTGGGGAAGCAACCCTGGCGCTCGAGCGCATCTCCCCCGAGGAGATCGTCGCCACCTGCATCGATCGGATTCGGCCGGTCGCCGAGCGCCGCGAGATTCGTGTCCGCCGGCTGGATGCCCCCGCCGGCGAGGCCCGGATCCTCGCCGATGGCGAGCGCCTGGGCCAGGCGCTGCTGAACCTGGCGCACAACGCCGTCAAGTACAGCCGGCGGGGCGGCGAGGTCCGCATCGGCTGGGAGGCACGCGACGGCGGCGTTCGCCTCGTCGTGGCGGACGACGGCATCGGCATCGCGCCCGCGCACCAGGCGCGCATCTTCGAGCGCTTCTACAAGGTCGATCGATCGCGGGCGCGGGGCGAGGACGAACCGTTCGGTGCGGGGTTGGGACTGGCGATCGTGCGCCACATCGTCGAGGCACACGGCGGGGTGGTGGGGCTCCACTCCCGGGTCGGAACCGGCTCCACGTTCTGGATCGACCTGCCGCGGGTCTGACCTCGACGGCCGATGCGCCCCGTCAGGCGCTGAGACGCGCCGCGTCCTGCTCCTCGGCGGCCGAGACGGCCGCCAGGTCGATCTCGATCCGGATCTCCTTGCTGACCAGCCAGCCGCCCTGCTCAAGAGCCACGTTCCAGTTGAGCCCGAAGTCGTCGCGGTTGATCGTCGTGCGAGCGCTGAACGCTGCGCGCCGGCCGCCCTGCAGGTTTGCCACGACGCCGGCAAGCTCGGTCTCGAGCAGGACCGGGCGGGTGACGCCGCGAATCGTGAGATCGCCGTGGATCCGGTACCGATCACCAGCCGGAACGATGCGCGTGCTGGCGAAGTCGATCGTCGGATGCTCCGCGGTCTCGAGGAAGTCCGCCGAGCGCAGGTGCTGGTCCCGAGCCTCCTGGCCGGTGTCGATGCCTGTCGCGTCCAGGCTCACGCGCACGCTGCCCCGCTCGGGCGTCGAGGGGTCGAAGTCGAGATCGACGTCCCGGATCGGTAGGGAGCCACGGACGGTGGTGACCATCATGTGCTTGGCGCTGAAGGTGACGGCCGAGTGGGCCGGGTCGAGAGTCCAGGTCATTGTCGTCTCCGGGATCGCTGCGCTATGATTGACTGAGCAACTATATCAGATGATTGCGTCCGCAACTACTGGCCGCCGAATGCGGAGGAGCGATGACCCAGCCGATCAGCCGACACGATCCCCGCGTTCGAGCGTGGGTCGCGTTCCTGCGCGGGCACGATCGCGTCATCCGCCGGCTCGAGCGCGAGCTGCACGCGGAGCAGGGCCTTGCGCTGACCGACTACGACGTTCTCGTGCAGCTCGCCGGAGCGGACGAACGTCAGCTCCGGATGAGCGAGCTCGCGGAACGCCTCCTCCTGTCCCGCTCGGGTGCCACGCGGCTCGTGGATCGCCTCGCGGCCGGCGGGCTCGTCGAGCGACGAACCTGCGCGGACGACCGGCGCGGACAGTGGGCCGCGCTGACCGCCGCCGGCTACGAGCGCCTGCGAGCGGCGACGCCCACGCATCTGCGCGGCGTGGCCGAGCACTTCGTCGACCGCCTGGGCCCGGACGAGCTGGTTGCCCTGGAACGGATGATGGAGCGGCTGCTCGAGGACGACGCGTCCTCGGTCAGCGGCCCGCCTCGTCGCGCAGCGAGCGGATCATCGGGGCGCGCGGGTCCTCGGGCGCCAGCTCGAGGAACCGGTCGAACGCCTCCCGAGCCGCTTCCGGATCGTTCTCGCCCCTCAGGGCGATGAGGCCGTCGAAGAAGGCGAGCTCGACCGGGTCGGCGGTGGGACGCTCGGCGTAGGCCGCGTGCGCCTCGCGAGCGTAGCCGTGCTCGCCGCCGCGCAGGTAGGCCGCCATGATGCGCTCGTACGCATCGGCTCGATCGGGCTCGATGGCGATGAGCAGCTGGAGCGCCGCGGCCGCACGGGCCAGGTCGTCGGACGAGGTGCCGGCGAGGTGCGCATCGGCGAGGGCGGACAGCGTGGCGGCGTCGGTGGGATCGGCTGCCAGCGCGTCGCGCAGGTCCGCAATCCGGGCCTGGCGTGCGCGTTCGGCGGCCTCCGCCTCGGCCAGGGGCTCGTTGACGACGGTCTGGTTGGCGATACCGCTGGCGGGCACGGCCCATCCGACCAGAAGCGCCAGACCGATGGAGGCGGCGACGGCGACGGCGGCCCCGCGACCCCGTCCAACGCGCGGCGGCGGAGCCGGGGCGGGCTGCGCCTCGAGCGCACGAGCCGTGGCGGCGGCGCGGCCCTCGGCCACGGCCAGCTGCTGGGCATAGGCGGCATCGTCCAGCGAGCCGGCGCGGCGATCGGCCTCGACGTCGCGGAGCGCCTCGAGCGCGACGCGGTGGCGCAGCCGGGCCGCCTCCAGATCGTCGTCGTGACCCGCGCGGGCGTCGTCCGTACCGCTGCGGCGGAGCGGCAGCAGGACGAAGGCCGCGGCGAGCGCCAGGCCGGCAGCGAGCACGAGCAAGTCAGGCATCGAGCGAGTCCGCCTCCTCGCGGAGACGCCGCCGCTCCGCGTCGGTGAGAGATGACGCCTCGCCGATGGCCGGTGGCCCGCGACGGGCGGCGAGCCACGCAATCAGCGCCGCGGCGGCGGCGACGACGACGCCGAAGGGAATGATCCACACCGCCGGAGCGCTGGGGGCCAGCCGGACCCACTCGCCGTAGCGCGCGACGAAATGCTCCCGCACCTCGTCGTCGGTGGCGCCACCGGCGACGAGCTCGTCGATCTGTGCGCGGATCTCGCGTGCCGACCGCGTCGGGGAGTCGGCGACCGAGAGGCCCTGGCAGTCGGGGCAGCGCAGCTCGGCGGCCAGGGAGGCGGCGCGCGCGTCAGGGGCCGCCGCGCTCCCGTCACGCAGGCCGAGCGTCACCCCGAGGCCGATGAGGGCCACGGCCAGGCCGAGCGCCACGGGCAGCGTCCACGACCTCATCGGCTGACCCCCGGGAGGATGGTGCCGAGGTGACGAGCCATGACATCGTCGGTGAGCGGCCCGGTCATCTTCGCGCGCACGATGCCCTCGGCGTCCACGAAGAACGTCTCCGGCGGGCCGACCACGCCGAAATCGATCGAGATGCGACCGCGCTCGTCGAGCACATGCCGGTAGCCGGCGTCGCCGTAGCGGTCGAGGAAGCGGCGGGCGTCATCGGGCCGGTCGTCGAACAGGACGCCCACGAGGGTGAGGCGGTCGCCGTGCTCGGCGTGAGCCGCCGCCAGGACCGGGTGCTCGTCGACGCAGGCGGGAACGCACCAGCTGGCCCAGAAGTTGACGACGTACGGGCGACCCGTGAGCTCGGCCGACGAAAGCTGGCCACCGTCGAGGGTCTCGGTCGTCCACGCCGGCGCAGGACGCCCGATGAGCGGAGATTCGATCACACGCGGATCGCGCCCGAATCCGGTGAACAGCAGCCACGTGAGCGGCACGACCAGCAGCGGGACGAGGAGCCAGCGCAGCGAGCGCAGCGACATCGGTCAGGCTCCCTCGACGGTCTCGACCGATGCGCGGCTCGGCCGTGGCTCCGCCCGTGGCTGGGTGACCGGCCGCGTGCGCCGCTCGGGCCAGACCGCGAACGCGGCCCCGAGCCCGGCGATCGCGCCGCCGATCCAGATCCAGACGACGAGCGGGTTGACGAACAGGTGGAGCGTGACCGTGCCGCTTCCCGGGTCGGACGCGAGAAGGGTCACGTAGAGGTCCTCGCCCAGGGAGGTGCGGACGGCAGGGGTGGCGATGGCGGTCGGCGAGTTCGGGTAGTCGCGCAGCGCCGTCCCGAGCGTCCCCCGCTGCGGCCCGCGGAAGGTCACCTCGGCGCGCGTCTCGATGACGCGCTGATCGGCGGCGAGTGGCTCCACGATCAGCCGATCGTGCGTGATCTCGTACGCGCCGATCGCCGCCGTCTCGCCCGGGGCGAGCGTGACCGTCCGGTCGATCGCCAGCCCCGACGAGACCGCCACGCCGATCGCCATGACGAGCACTCCGAGGTGGACCGTGTAGCCGCCGTAGCGGCGCCGGTTGCGAGTGGCCAGTCGCCACGTGGCGGTGGCCGGGTCCTCGCCGCGCCCGCGCGCGCGGCCGCGCGCTCCACGAACGACCTCGTCGAGCATGACCCCGCCGACGAAGATGGCCAGGGCCAGCGTCCCGAGTGAGCCGAGGTCTCGGATGCCGGCGAGGACCGCCGTGCTCGCGACGACCACGGCCGCCAGCAGCGGCACGGTGAACCGGTCCCGCAGCGTGCGCCACGAGGCCGTTCCCCACGGCAGCGCCGGGCCGACGCCCATGAGGAACAGCAGCGCGATGAAGATCGGGACGGTGACGGCGTTGTACCACGGGGCCCCGACGCTGATCTGCTCTCCGGTCGTGGCCAGCATGATGAGCGGCAGCAGCGTGCCGAACAGGACGGCGAACGTCAGCCCGAGGAAGAGCACGTTGTTGAGCAGGAACGCGGACTCGCGACTCACGGTGCCCGACGGTCGGCCGCCGCCCGCGAGGTCCGGCAGGCGCCAGACGAGGAGCGTGAGCGACACGCCCAGGGCGATGACGATCGCCGCGAGGAACCACGGCCCGATCGCCGACTGCGTGAACGAGTGGACGCTGGCGACGACGCCGGAGCGGGTGAGGAACGTGCCGACCAGGGTCAGCACGAACGTCGCGATCACGAGGGCACTCGTCCAGATCCGCAGGCCGCCCCGCCGCTCGGCGACCATCGCCGAGTGGAGGAACGCCGTGGCCGTCAGCCAGGGCAGCAGCGCGGCGTTCTCGACGGGGTCCCACGCCCAGTAGCCGCCCCAGCCGAGCACCTCGTAGCTCCACCAGGCGCCGGCGACGATGCCGAGGGTCAGGAAGATCCAGGGGATGATCGTCCAGCGCCGCACGATCCGCAGCCACTCCTCGTCGAGCCGTCGCGTGACGAGGGCGGCCAGACCGAAGGCGAACGGAACCGCGAGGCCGGTGTAGCCGAGGTAGAGCAGCGGCGGATGGAGCGCCATGAACGGATGGTTCTGGAGGAGCGCGTTCGGGCCCAGCCCCTCGGCCGCAACCGGCGCGGTGCGGGCGAACGGGTTGCCGGGCCAGGTCATGACCGTGAAGAAGAACAGGTTGATCCCCGCCAGCGTTGCGCCGACCCAGGGCATGAGCGCCCGATGCCGCTCCCGATACCGATGCAGGACGAGGGCGGCCCAGCCGGTGGCCAGGAGGGCCCAGAACAGGATCGAGCCCTCGAGCGCGGCCCACAGGCTGATCGCACTGATGAACGGTGGCGTCGTCGTCGCGTTGTTGCGTGCCACGTACAGCACGCTGAAGTCGTGCGCGAGCAGCGAGATCATCATCGCCGCGCAGCCGATCCCGGCGGCGACGAACGAGCCGATGACCGCGCGCCGTCCACTGACCGACAGCCGCGCATCGCCCCCTCGCGCTGCCAGGACGTAGGCGACCACGGCGTACGCGCTCAGCGCCAGCCCGACCAGGATCGCCGCGTGGCCGATGGTGGGGATCATTCGCCGGGGACGAACGAGTTGTCGGTGGGCTGCACCCCGGGCGGCGGCGCCTCGTAGTTCTCGTCGTGCTTCACGATGACCTGCGTCGCCACGAAGACGCCGTCGCTGTCGAGCGCGCCCTCGACCACGGCGCCGCTCCCCTCCCGGAAGGAGGCGGTCGGGGCATTGGTCGTCACGACCGGGATGGACGCGATGCCGTCGGAGATCACGAAGCGCAGCTCGTAGTCGTCGCCGGGGGCCTCCCGCTCGACCGACCCCGGCTCGACCTGGCCACCGAGCCGCACCGTCTCACCGATGGCCGCCTCGCCCCGGGCGAGGAGCTCGTTCGGCTCCTGGTAGTACACGAGCGCCGAGCCGACGCTGCTGAACGCGAGCCAGGCGACCACGACCACGACCACCCCGACCAGGACGAGGATGCCCCACGGCCGGCGCGGCGGCGGCAGGACCGGC
Source organism: Candidatus Limnocylindrales bacterium (assembly GCA_035540715.1). GTDB lineage: Bacteria > Chloroflexota > Limnocylindria > QHBO01 > QHBO01 > JACDBZ01. The sequence goes on from DATLGA010000109.1 coordinate 8,866, forward strand.
TCGGTCGGGCGCGCGACGGTCATCGGCCCTCGTCGTCGCGACGCGCGGCGCGCAGGCGGCGCCACAGGGTCACGGTATAGAGCCCGAGTCCGCCGACGATCACCCCGTAGGCCGCCACGACGAAACCGAGGTCGCTCATCGGGTGGCCTCCTGCGGCGCGCTGACCGCCGCGGCCGCCTGGACGGCGCGGAGCCGCCCGAGCCGGGCCTCCTCCTCACGGGCCAGCTCGGCGCGCGCAAGCTGGTAGCGGCGGATCATGAGGTATGCCCAGGTCAGCGTGAAGGCACCGACCATGCCGAGCAGGGTGCCGACGAAGATCATCGGCGCGGCGGGATCGAGCGCTCGGTCGGGCGAGGCGATCGTCGCGGTCTGGTGAAGGCCACGCCACCATTGGACGCTGAAGTGGACGATCGGAATGTCGACCGCGGCCACGATGCCGACGATCGCGGCACGGGTCGCCCGCCGTTCGGGGTCATCGGTCAGGCGCCGGAGGAGCAGGTAGCCGACGTACAGCGCGAGCAGCAACGCCGTCGTCGTGAGGCGCGGGTCCTCCCACTGCCAGTACACGCCCCACACCGGCCGCCCCCACATCATGCCGCCCCAGATGGCGAACGCGGTGAACATCACGCCGATCTCGGCCCCCGACAACGCGATGGCGTCGTACCGCAGGTCCCGCTTCCAGAGCCACAGGATCCCGAACAGGGCGGTCGTGCCGAACGACAGGTACGCGAGCCAGGCCGATGCCACGTGTGGATACATGATCCGCTGCGCGTCGCCCTGGTTGAGGTCCGGCGGCACGACGAAGAGGCCGACGATCGTTGCGCCGGCGACCGCCAGCAGCGCCGCGATGCCCAGGATGCGGGTCTTCATCAGTCCTCCAGCAGGAAGCCGTACGTCGCGGCTCCGGCCACGAGCATGATGAGGTCGAAGGCGATGAGCAACTGGAGCCACGCCCCGAGCTCGCCGAACGGGTCTCCGGTCAGCGCCGCGACGGTCGCCTTCACGGCGCCGAGGAGCAGCGGGGCCAGGATGGGGAGCATGAGCAGCGGGAGCATGACCTCGCGTGCCCGGAGCCGGACGGTCACGCCGGCGTAGAAGGTGCCGACCGCGGCGATGCCGAGGGCGCCCAGCACGACGGTGACCAGCAGCGGCAGCCAGGCCGAGCCGATGTCGACCGCGAAGAGCACTCCGACCGCGCCGAGCACCACGACGCCGAGGACGAACATGACGGCGAACCCGCCCAGCGCCTTGCCGGCGTAGATCGCGCGCCGCGGGACCGGATACAGCGCGAGCTGCTCCATGGCCCCGTCGTCGGTCTCGAGAAGGTGCAGCCGGTTGACGGCGAGGATGCCGGCGAAGACGACGGCGAGCCACAGCAGGCCCGGCGCCGCGGCGGCGAGGCGAGCCGCGTCGGGCCCGAGCGCGAAGCCGAACAGCAGGAGCACGACGGCGGCAAAGAAGAGCGTGCTCACCGTGGCGTGCCGGCCGCGCAGCTCCGCGATGGCGTCCTTCCGAGCGATGGCGAGGGCCACGCCGGCCTCGGACCGCAGACGTCTCATCGGGCGACTCCGAGCGGCGACGACGCGGAATCGGGCACCGCCGCGGGCGGCGTGCTCGCGAGGCCCTCGCCGGTCAGGCGCGCGACGAGGCCCTGCTCGAGCACGATGCTGCCATCGAGGAACGGCGCGAGGCGATCGGTCGCGTGGGAGGCGACGAGGACCGACACGCCGGCCGCGCGCCAGGCGGCGAGCAGCTGATCGACCAGGCCCATGCCGTCGGCGTCGAGGGCCGCGTACGGCTCGTCGAGGAGGACGAGCGACGGGCTGCCGAGGAGGATCCGCCCGAGCGCCAGCCGCTTCCGCATGCCGGCGGAGAACCCTCGCACGCGGTCGGCGGCGCGATCGAGAAGCCCGACGTCCGAGAGGGCGCGTTCCACGCGAGCCACTCGGTCCTCGGTTCCGAGCAGCCGCGCGGCGAAGTCGAGGTTCTCGCGCGCGGTCAGGTCGTCGTACAGGCCGGTCGCATGCGCCAGGTAGGCCACGCGCATCCGGACGAGGTCGGCGTCGCGCACGACGTCGAGGCCGTCGATCAGCGCGCGGCCGTACGACGAGCGGATGATCGTGGCGAGGATGCGGAGCAGGGTCGTCTTGCCGGCACCGTTCGGACCGAGGAGGGCGACCGTCCGCCCGCCCTCGATGCGCAGCGACACGCCGGCCAGCGCGGCGCTCCCGGCGAAGAGTCGGGCGAGCTCGCTCGTCTCCACCGCCGGCGGACGCGAATCGGGTGCCCCGAGGGAGCGGGGCGAGACGTAGATGGTGGTCTGCGGCATGCTCGACGCGCGGGGGCGAAGGGTGGGCCGACCCACTATGCGGTTCCCCGTTGGGGGCGTCAAATGCTCCGCGGCGCGCGGGCACGCCGCGCGCCGAGCGATGGTCGTAACCGGTGGCGTACTGGCGAGTGTCGAGTCCCGCACAGGAGCCACGCCCGATGCACCGACCCCCGACCTCGATCCTCCTCGCCGTCGTCGCGAGCCTCGCCCTCGTGCTCGCCGCGTGCGGCGGAACCGCGGAGGCAACGCCGACCGAGGCCGAGCTGCCGG
>DATLGA010000110.1:0-2345 GCA_035540715.1 Candidatus Limnocylindrales bacterium
GCGGCGACACGGTGAGCGACACGAGCACGATCAAGCCGCCCGCCAGGAACGCACCGGCCAGCGGGATCGCCGCGGTGATGAAACTCAGCGCCGCGAGCGGCACGGCGAACGGCAGCGGCTCACCCTGCACCAGGTACCCGATCACCACGAGGCCGATCCCCGATCCGACGCCGATGACCGTCATCACCAGGAGCTGGCCGCGAACGTACGCGCCGAGCTTCGTGAGGGCGCGCCGGACGGAGTCCATGACCGCCTCCTGGTCGCGCTCCTCGACGAAGTTGAGGAGATAGCCCCGGGCCCGATCGCGCTCGATGAGCATGAGCGCCGACAGGAAGATGACGATCAAGAGGTTCGCGAGGATGCCGGCCACGGTCAGCGGCACGGCGAGGAGCGAGCCGATCTCCGGGAGGGCACCCCCGGCCCCGCCCGTCAGCGCGTCGACGATCTCCTCGCCCTCGCCGGGCGAGATCGAGTCGATGACGTTGATGGCGCCGGCGCGCAGGTCATCGGCGATGCGCGGGATGTCGTCGACGAGGTCGATGGCCTGACGAATGAGCGGCGGGAAGATCAGGAACACGGTGAGCGCGAAGACGCCGAGCAGGGCGAGATACGAGAGCAGCACGGCGAGGATGCGCGGCATGCGGCGCTCGAAGAACCGCACGACGCCGTAGATGCCCGAGGCCAGCAGGATGGCGAGGAAGACGAGGATGACGAGGAGCCGCAGCTGGTAGAGGACCCAGGCGGCGACGGCCACTCCGAGCACGACGAGCGTCGCCCGGAAGGCGATGCCGGCCACGCTCCGCGGCTCGACGATCTCGACGACCGGCCGGTCGCGCGGAACGTCCGGCGGTGCGCCGCTCGCCAGCCGTCCGACGGTGGCGCGCCAGATGCTGCCCGGCAGCCCGGCGATCCACGCCAGGACGCGACCGATCAACCGCGGTTGACGCCGTACACCTGGGCGCGAGGCAGGCGTGCCGCCTCGTCCTGGGGCCGGATGCGCTCCTGCGCCGGCTTGAGGGCCACGGGAACGTCGGAGGGAGAGCCGCCCTCGCGCTCGATGAGCCATCGGTTCCCGACGTTGGTCAATGTCGCGCCGCCGGCCGTCCCCGGCTCGATGAACGGTGCCACGACCAACCGTCGCTGATGCAGCGCCTCGACGGCGAGCTGGATCCGAAACGGGTCGACGCCGAGCTCATCGGCCAGCGGCGCGAGGTCGACGGTCCGGTTCGGGCGCGTGCGCAGGGCGCGGAGGATGGCGATGTCGAGCTGCTCCCCGTCGACCGGGGCATCGCGGGACGGCGCAACCGTCGAGGTGGCGGCGAGCTCGTCGGCGGCGGGCGCCTCGGTCATCTCCGGGTTCGCCTGCTCGACCGGGCGGCGCCTGCGCTGCGACGGTCGAGGGGCGCGTGGGCTGCTCACGCGCGACAGGATAGCAAGGCCCGCGTAGACTGCGCCCGCCATGGCCGAGATCGATCCGTACGCCGTCCTTGGCGTTCCCAGAACGGCAACCCGGGCCGAGGTCGCGCGGGCGTACCGCAACGTGGTCAAGCGCTCCCATCCCGATACCGGCGCCACGACCAGCCCGGCGCAGATGGCCCGGATCAGCGAGGCCTGGCGCATCCTCGGCGACCCGGTCCGGCGGGCCCGATGGGACCGCGAGCACTCGCCCATGGCCGCACCGCCCGACTGGACGGCCCCATCGATGCCGATTCCGCGGCCCGCACCCGCCCGGCCCGACGCGCCCCCGTCGCGGATGGACTCCGGCTGGGTCGTCGCCGGCATCATCGGCGGCGTCGCGCTCGCCGTCGCGGCGGTGATGGTCGCCGTGGCGGCCTTCGCCGGGCCGGCGGACACGACGCGACCCTTCACCGGCGAGTCGCTGACGTTCTCCTATCCCGACTCCTGGCTCCTCAGCGAGGGCGACCGCACCGATCCGCCGGCGCATCGCGTCATCGCGCACCTGACGAGCTTCGGCACCGGCGCCGACGAGCGATGCACGACCGTCACCGTCGAGTGCCGGTGGGTCGCCGACGGCCTGCCGTCCGGCGGCGCATCGGTCGTGATCACCGAATGGGCAGGCGGCCCTCCTCCGGTGTCCGATCCGGAGCGGCATTCGGGGGCGCCGGTCGGCGGTCAGCCTGCAGCCTTCCGGCTGAACCAGGCCACCGATGACAGCATCATCGCCTGGTGGCAGCTCAGCCCGCCCGGCTTCCCGGACCGATGGATCGAGATCCGCGCCGACGTCCGCGGCGGCGAGCTCGAGCAGACCCGGCTCATCGGTCACGTGGAGGCGCTGCTCGCGAGCGTGGAGTTCCGGTAAGCGGCGTTGCCATTCGGGGGTCGTG
>DATLGA010000111.1:0-7011 GCA_035540715.1 Candidatus Limnocylindrales bacterium
GGCCGCACCAACGGCGGAGCGCCCACGGCGCGAGCCGTCAGGCGAGGAACTGGCTGAGCCGTTCCTCCATGACCTCCTGGGGCATGTAGCCGACCAGACGAGCGGCCTCTCGACCGTTCTCGAACACGATGAGCGTCGGGATGCTGAAGATGCTGTAGCGCATCGCGAGCTGCTGGTTGTCGTCGGTGTTGACCTTCGCGACGCTCATCTTCTCGGCGTGCTTCTCGCCGAAGCTCTCGACCACCGGCGAGACGAGCCGGCAGGGACCGCACCACGGTGCCCAGAAGTCGACGAGGACCGGCTTCTCGGCGTTGAGGACCTCCGACTCGAAGGTCGCCTCGTCGACCGTGATCGGGGTGACGGTTGCCATCGTGGGGGATCTGCCTCCAAGCGCAGGATTCGGGGCCTGCGGTCATCCTAGCATCGGGCGCGCCGCGCTTCGACCGCGCCTCACGGCTCCGGCGTCGGCTCCTCGGTCGGCTCCGGCGTCGCGGGCGGCAGCGTCGGGACCGGCGTCGGCTCGGGCGTCGGGCCCTCGCTGATGACGAGGTCGACCTGGCTGTTCGGCGGGACGTCGACGTCCGGCCCGGGCTGGCTCCGAATGACCGATCCGGCGGCGATCTCCTGGTCCGGCTCCCGGGTGATCTCACCGACGCGAAGGCCGGCCGCCTGGAGCGTCGCGATGGCCTGGGCCTCGGTCTGCCCGCGGAGCCGCGGGACCGACACGTCGCCGGTGCCGCTCGACACGAAGGCGGTGATCGTCTCGCCCTGCTCGATCTCTTCGCCGGTGGCGGGCTCGCACCGGATGACCCGGCCCTCGGCGATCTCGTCCGAGGTCTCCTGCTCGGTCTCGACCACGAGCTGCCCGCGAACCTGGTTGCGCAGGGTCGTGAGCGCGACGTCCTCGCAATCGGGAACCGTCACGAGCTGTGGCGTGGGCTCGGGCGTCTCCTCCGGCTCGCCCACGGCCAGGAGCTGGACGGCGAGGAAGCCGATCGCGCCGAGGAGGAACACCGCGAGGATCGCGAGGAGCCACATCCACCACGGCTGGCCCTCGTCCCGATCGCGGGCGTACGGATCGCCTCGGCGCGGCGGTGGCGCCACCGGTCGGCGGTCGGCCGGTCGGGCGACGCGCGGCGGGACGTAGACGGTGGGCTCTCCGGCCGGCGGGGTCGGTGCCACGGCCGGACCCACCGCGGCGGCGCCGGCGGCCCCGGCGGCGAGCGTCGGCGTGTGGTCCGGGTCGCGCCGCCACACGCGCAGTGCCTCGGCGAAGGCCCCGGCATCCGGAAAGCGGTCGGCCGGCTCGCGAGCAAGGCCGCGCATGATGATCGACTCGAGTCCGGCAGGGATCGGATGGCCGATGTCGCTCGGGGCGGGCGGGTCCTCGTTGAGCCGCTTGAGCGCGACGGCCGCCGCCGAGTCTCCCTCGAAGGGCCGCCGCCCGGTCAGCATCTCGAACAGGACGATCGCGAGCGCGTACACGTCCGAGGCGCCGGTGACCTCGTCGCCGCGTGCCTGCTCCGGACTGAAGTAATGGACCGAGCCCAGCGTCGTGCCGGTGACCGTCATCGACGCCTCGCTGACGGCTCGCGCGATGCCGAAGTCGGTCACCTTCACGTCGCCGGCATCGGTGATCATGATGTTGCCGGGCTTCACGTCACGGTGGACGATCCCCTTGCGATGCGCGACCTCGAGCGCGCTCGCGACGCTGATCGCGACGCGGACGGCGTCATCGGTCGAGAGCGTCCCGCGGTCACGCAGGATCGCGGCGAGATCCCGGCCCTCGACGAGCTCCATGACGATGTACTGGTCGCCATCGGCTCCGTCGGTGCCGTAGTCGTAGACCCCGACGATGTTCGGGTGGGAGAGGCCGCCCGCGGAGCGTGCCTCCTGCTTGAAGCGGGCCGTGAAGCCGGGGTCGGCGCTGAACTGCGGACGCAGGAGCTTGACCGCCACCTCGCGATCGAGCTGTTCGTCGACCGCCCGCCAGATGGTGGCCATCCCGCCGTCGCCGAGAGGCGCGATGAGGCGGTAGCGGCCGCTGATGAGCCTCCCGATCATCTCCACGCGCCGTCACCTCCAGGTCCCGCCCGGCCCGCGCCGGATCGCGGTCAGTCTCGCAGGTCGAGGCCCCGAATGTAGGCACGGAACTCATCGGCGTCGTCGGACTCCAGCCCCACCGCCACGTTCGCCTTCAGCCAGCCGATGCGCGTGCCGGCGTCGTGGCGCGTGCCGTCGAACTGGTAGCCGAACACGGGCTGTTCCTGGATGAGGCTTCGGATGGCGTCGGTCAGCTGAATCTCGCCGCCGGCGCCGCGGCTCGTCTGCTCGAGGATGTCGAACACCTTCGGGGTGAGGACGTAGCGGCCGAGCACGGCGAGGTCCGATGGCGCGTCGTCGACCGACGGCTTCTCGACGAGGTTGCGGATCTCGACGAGGCGGCCCTCCTCGTGGAGTGGCTCGAGGATCCCGTAGCGCGAGACGTCGTCGCGCTCGACCCGCTGGACGGCGATGACCGAGCCACGGTGGGCCAGGTGCGCGTCGATGAGCTGCTTGACGACCGGCTCGCCGCCGGGGTTCAGCATCACGTCGTCGGAGAGCAGGACGGCGAACGGCTCCTCGCCGACGAGGTCCTTGGCCATGAGGACGGCGTGCCCCAGCCCGAGCTGTTCGCGCTGGTGCACGAACGCGACCGTCCCGAACTCGCTGATGCGGCGGATCGTGCGCAGCATCTCGATGTCGCCGCGCTCCTCGAGCCAGCGCTCGAGCTGCGGCGCCGAGTCGAAGTGGTCCTCGATGGCGCTGCGCCCGCTGGCGATGACGATGATGATCTGCTCGATGCCCGATGCGACGGCCTCCTCCACCGCGTACTGGATGATGGGCCGGTCGACGAGCGGCATCATCTCCTTGGGTATCGCCTTGCTGGCGGGGAGGAAGCGGGTGCCGAATCCTGCCGCGGGCAGGACGGCCTTTCGAACGCGCACGGTGATCAGTGAGCTCCTTGTTGCGGGGTCGGGCGCGCGGTCGCACGGCGTCTCGTCGGAGCGCGCGGCGTGGCCGCGAGTGGGTTCCTCACAGGGGACGCCAGTATACCAACCGGCGTTGCGATGACCGGATCGGCGGCCGGGACGCTACAATCGCGCCGCCGATGTTGAAGTCCCTCGTCCGAACCTTCCGCGGCCCCAGCCGCGACCCGCGCATGGCCTACATCAGCCGTCCGCTGCCGCGCGACCTGCCCGACGAGCAGGTCGTCGAGGCCCTCGAGGTCGCCTTCGCCACCGACCCGAACCCGGCGTATCTCGTCGAGACGCTCGCGCCGGCGCTCGAGCAGGTCACCGGCCGGCGCTTCCAGGTGCTCGATCGCTCGGTTCGGGACGTGACCGGCGCGTTTACGAAGACCATGGTGATGATCCGCGACGGCGACGTCGGGCGCTGGCCCGGCTACGACGCGATGTCGTACCCGCTGCTGGCGCCGTCGACCAAGGTCGAGGAGACGCGTGCCGCCATCGTCGCCGCCGATGCGCCCGGGGACGAGCAGGAGCGGCCGGCCCGGAAGCCGGGGTGGGAGCCGCCACCGCCACCGGAGCGCCGTTGATGGGCCGGCAGAACGTGCCGCGCGACCAGTGGCTCGACATGGGGCACGAGTGTCCGCGCTGCGGCGAGCAGATCGGGGAGCAGGACGTGTACTCCTGGCGGCCGGTGCCGGAGGATCCGAAGCTGCTGCTCCTGTACTGCGGCAACTGCGGCGACCGCGTGGAGATCAACCACATCTGAGGTGTGGTGCCCCCAAGGGGATTCGAACCCCTGATCTCCACCTTGAAAGGGTGGCGTCCTAGGCCTCTAGACGATGGGGGCCGCGGCGCGTCGCTGGGTCCATCGTACCGCGCGCTCGGTCGCGTCGCGAACGGCGCCGCCCTCAGGCGAGGTAGAAGAGCAACACGAGGATGAGCAGGCCGGCCAGCGCGACGGCCGCCACGAGCGCCATCATGCCGCCGCCGATCGCCACCAGCAGCGACTGGCCGAACTCGCGGCGACGGGCGGTGCGGCTGCCCCAGATCCACCCCTGGCCGTAGAGGAAGAGGCCCACGCCGGCCGCCAAGAGGGCAGCGGCCAACATGGCCAGGATCGACAGCTCGGTGTCCCGGGCCAGGAGCGCCAACGAGGTGAGCGCGCCGGCGATGATGAGGCCCACGAGCCCGATCACGACGTAGCGCAGGAGCGGATGCATCGGCGCGACATTCTAGTCGCACGCCGGAGCCGTGCCGACTGGACGGAGCTCACGTGGCGCGCCCACGGAATCCGCAGATGCGGCAACGAGGTCGGTACGCAACTTGCTTCGTGAGCCGTACGACCACGGCACAACCACGCAGCACAGGAGGCGCGCTGATGGCGGACCGTCGCAGCGCCGACCAGAACGGCACCACCAAGGAAGGAAACATGAGCGTCCGTGAAGCCGGACGCAAGGGGGGAAAGACCACCCGCGCACGGTACGGGGCCGAGTTCTTCCAGGAGATCGGCGCAAAGGGCGGCAAGGCCGTCAGTGAGCGGTACTCGAACGAGCACTTCCGGGAGATCGGACGGAAGGGCGGCCGTCGGGTCGCCGAGCTGATCGCACGGGCGAAAGAGCTCCCCGAGCCCGAGAAGGACTGACGGCCGCCGGCGGCGCGCAGCGGCACCCGGGTCCGCCGGGGCACTCGACACAGCGGCCGGCCGGCTCCTGCCGGCCGCTTCCGTAGACTGCGTGGGATGGCGGGCTCATCGGCGTTCGGGCGGCTGGCGGAGGTCGCCAGGGCGGTCTCCGCGACCCGTAGCAAGCTTGCGAAGCGCGACCTCCTGGCGGCGTACCTGCGCGACCTCGTCGACGACGACCTCGCCACGGCAGCTGCCCTGTTCAGCGGCCGCCCGCTCGCCGATCCGACGGCGAAGCTCGGGCTCGGCTGGGTCCAGCAGAGCGCGGCGTTGACCGCGGCCAGCGGCGCCGACGAGGACGCGCTGCGCGCCGCCTACCTGCGCCACTCCGACTTCGGCGACGCTGCGGCCGAGCTGCTCACCGGCGTCGAGCCGGTCGCCCCTCCGCTGACGATCGCCGACGTGGCCGCCGCCTTCGCGCGGATGGCGGCTTCCGGCTCTGCCCAGGAGCGGGCCACGCTCCTGGCCGACCTGTTCCGGCGCTCGACCGCGGAGGAGGCCCGGTTCATCGGCCGCGTTGCGTCGCGCGAGATGCGGATCGGTCTGCGCGAGGGGATTCTCGAGGAGGCGATCGCCGCGGCATTCGAGGTCGACCTCGAGGGCGTGCGGCGGGCACACATGCTGACCGGCGAGATCGGCGAGACCGCCGTCCTGGCGCGTGCCGGCCGACTGGCGGACGCCCGGCTTCATGTCGGTCGCCCGATCCGCTTCATGCTCGCCTCGCCGGTCGCCGATGCCGAGGAGGTCATGCGGCGCGTCGGCGACGAGGCGTGGATCGAGGACAAGTACGACGGCATCCGGGCCCAGCTCCACGTCCGCGACGACGGCTCGGCGCGCCTCTTCAGCCGTGACCTCAACGACGTGACGCGATCCTTCCCCGAGATCGAGGGCGCGGCGGCGTCACTCGCCGGCGACGCGCCGCTCGTGCTCGACGGCGAGCTCGTCCCGTGGCGCGCGGGCTCGGTCCTCGACTTCGCGGCGCTCCAGACGCGGCTCGGCCGGGTCAGGCCCTCGGCGGAGCTGCTCGACGAGGTGCCGATTGCGCTCGTCGCCTTCGATCTGATCCACCACGCCGGCAAGGATCTGCTCGAGAGCCCCCTGCGCGAGCGCCGGGCGGCCCTGGACGCCCTTCGGCTGCCGGAGCGCACGGACGAGCGCATGCTCCTGTCGCACCTCGGAAGCGCCGGATCGGCAGTCGAGGTCGATCGCTTCTTCGACGAGGCGAGGGAGCGGCGCAACGAGGGCCTCATGGTCAAGGACCCCGGTTCGATGTACCAGCCCGGCCGCCGCGGGCTCGGCTGGCTGAAGCTCAAGAAAGCCTTCGCGACGCTCGACTGCGTCGTCGTCGGCGTCGAGTGGGGGCACGGCAAGCGCCGCGGCGTCCTGTCGGACTACACCTTCGCCGTTCGGGAGAGCGATGCGCCCGAGGCGCGCCTGCTCACCATCGGCAAGGCATACACCGGGCTGACCGACGTCGAGATCGCCGAGATGACCGAGCGGTTCCAGCGGATCACGCTGCGGGACTTCGGCCGCTATCGCACGGTGGTGCCCGAGGTCGTGGTCGAGATCGCATTCGATCGGCTCATGCGCTCCGGCCGGCACCGGTCCGGGTTCGCGATGCGCTTTCCGCGGATCGTCCGCGTCCGGGACGACAAGACGCCGGCCGAGATCGACACGATGGCCAGCGTCGAGCAGCTGTTCGCCGAGCAGGCGTCCGGACGGATCCTCCTCGCCACCGGCGCCCGTGGCGAGACCGAGCGAATCGCCGCGGCGGGCGACGCGCCCGACGCCTAGCGAGCTTGGCCGGGCGGCGTACAATCCGGCCATGCCCGAGCCGCCGCCCGACGCTGCCCTGCCTCGACGCACGACGCCGAGGCCGTCGCGGTGACCGGGTTCGGCCTGGAGGGATTCGCCGCGGTCCGGCCGGTGCGGGTCGAGCTCGTCACCGCTCGGTACGTCGTGATCGGCACGATCCAGACCCGCTTCAGCCGCGTGGCCGAGATCCTGAACCAGCTCACCGCGACCCATGTGCCGATCGAGGACGCGGCGGTCCACGAGCACGGCCAGGGCTCCGCGGAGCGATCGGGGACCGCGGTCGTCGCCGTCGACGAGATCCTGGTCATGACGGCGCCGGACCTGGGGGCGCCGGTGCCGGGTGGTGAGATGCGGGTCCCGAAGGAGCCCGTCCGCGCCCGGCTGGCGATCGGGCCGCTCTGGGTCGCCGGCACGGTCTACGTACCGGTCGGGAGCCGTCCCATCGACGGGCTCCTGAACGTGCCGGACCGCTTCATGCCGATGACGGCCGTCACGCTCACGTCG
>DATLGA010000112.1:0-6786 GCA_035540715.1 Candidatus Limnocylindrales bacterium
TTGCCTGGACCACGCGGCGCTCCTCCAACTCGTGCGCACCCGTCTCGGTCCGCTCTCTCAGCTCGACGTGCACTGGTTCTACCACCTTCGATCGTACCGATTCCTGAGGATGATTGCCGTGGCGTTGACGACGAGCAACACCACGAGCAGCACGACGATCGCTGCCGCGGTGTTCGCTCGGAAGTCGGCCCCCGGCTGCCGAGCCCAGCTGAAGATCATGGTCGGGAGCGCCGTGTACGGCCCCTGGAGAGCCTCGACCGGGCCGCGAGCGGTGAAGGCGAAGCCGCCGGTGACCGCGCCAACCATGATGAGCGGCGCCGTCTCGCCGAACGCGCGGGCCAGCGACAGGATGGTGCCGGTGAGGATGCCGGGCGCGGCGTAGGGGAGCACGTGGCTTCGGATCACCTCCCAGCGCGTGGCCCCCACGCCGAACGCCGCTTCCCGGATGGTGTTCGGCACCGCCCGCAGTGCCTCGGCCGCGGTGATGATGACGATCGGCAGGACGAGGATGGCCAGGGTGAGCCCGCCCGTCATCAGGCTGCGGCCGGCACGCTCGGGGCCGGTGACGTTGCCGAGCAGGACCGCGAACACGGCCAGCCCCAACAGTCCGTACACGATGGACGGCACGCCCGCCAGGTTCCGAATGACGGTGTTCAGGAACCGCGTCAGCGGCGTGTCGCGCGCGTATTCCTCCAGGTACACCGCCGCCGCGACGCCGGTCGGGAATGCGAGCACGACCACGAAGATCATCAGGCTGATCGAGCCGGTGATGCCCTGGAGCACGCCGGCCCGCTCGGCTCGTGCCGACATGTTGCTCGTCAGGAAGTCGATGCCCCGATCGGTGAGCACCGGCATCGCGCGGATGAGGACGTCGGTCAGCAGCGTGACGAGGATGCCGAGGGCCACGAGGAGCGCAAGCAGCAGCGTGCCTTCGAACAGATAGCCGCGCACGTCGAAGCGCCGGCCCTGCAGCGCCGCGGCGACCACGTCGCGCGTCGTGACGGCCATCAGTACCGCTGCCTCACGCGACGCACGAAGCGCTCGCTGACGAGGTTGAGGACCAGGGTCATGAAGAAGAGCAGCAGGCCGATGAAGAACAGGCTCGGGAAGGCGAGCGTCGCGCCGCGCACCTGGTCCGAACCGGTGGCCAGCGCGGTCATCGCCGCCGTCATCGTCTGCCCCGGCTGGCACGGGTTCAGGCTGAACAGCGATCCGCCGACTGCCCCGGCCGCGATGGCGACCACCATCGTCTCGCCGATGCCGCGCGACAGGCCGATGATGAGCGAGGCGACGATGCCGCTCACCGCCGCCGGCACCACGACGAACATGCTCGTCGCTCGCTTCCGTGCGCCGAGCCCGTACGACGCCTCGCGCAGCGAGCCGGGTACCGCATGCATCGCGTCCTCCGCGATCGAGGCGATGAGCGGGGTGATGAGGATGCCGACGCCGATCCCCGCCGCGGCCAGGTTGAACAGCGGCGTGGCGCCGGGACACACCGGATCGATGAGGTTCGGACTGATCACGGTCAGCGCGAAGAACCCGAGCACGACGCTCGGGATGCCGGCGAGGACCTCGAGGATCGGCTTGAGGATCCTGCGCGTTCTGGGCTGCGCGTACTCGGCCAGGAAGATCGCGGCGCCGATGCCGAGCGGCGCGGCGACGATCATGCCGATCAGTGCGACGATCAACGTGCCGGCCACGATCGTCGGGACGTCGAACATGTCGCGACGGGGGAACCAGCCGTCGGTGAAGAGTTGTCCGAGGTCGACCTGCGCGGCGAAGTTGAACGCCTCGCCGGCGAGCGAGAGGATGATCGCCGCGCTGATGACGACGGAGATCGCGGCGGCGAACAGGAAGGCTCCGCGGATGGCGGCCTCACGCCGGCGCCGCCCGGCGGAGCCCTCGAGACCCCGCAGCTGCTGCGTCATCGGTCCCCCTCGCGGCGTGCGTCCGCCCAGGCAGCGCGCGCTTCCTGCGCCTGCGCATCGGTCAGCTCGACGTATCCCACCTCCGGGGCGGATCCGAGTCCCTCGTCGCGGAGGTAGAACTCGACGAAGGCACGGAGGGCAGCACTGCGCTCTGCGCGGTCGAGGTTGACGTAGACGAACAGGGGACGGGCGATCGGGTACGAGCCGTCCGCGACCGTCTCGTCCGTCGGAGCGACGCATCCGTCCCCGGCGTCCACCGAGAGCTGCCGCACGAAGCCGGCCGATTCCTCGGCGAAGGCCATCCCGACCCAGCCGAGCGAGCTCCGTGTACCGGCGACGCCCTCGAGGATGACGTTGTCGTTCGGGCTGGCGACATAGTCGGGGCGCGTCACGTGCTCGGTGCCGCGCTCGTCGGCGATGGGGCCGATCACGAGCTCGACGAACGTGTCGTACGTTCCGGACTCCTCACCGGGTGCGGTGACGACGAGGTCGCCCGGCGGGTACGGCGCGTGTGCTTCACCGAACGTGTCGCCGAGCTCCGACGCCAGGTCTGCTGAGAGATCGTCGGCGGCGCTCCAGTGCCGGATGCCCTGCGACTCGGGACCGAGAAGCGCATACAGGTCGAGGAAGCTGAGGCAGTCGAGCGTGTCGTTCTGCGCCGCGGTGATGACCGACAGCCCGTCGTACGCCACGAGCAGCTCCACGAAGCCGATGCCGTTCTCCTCGCAGGTGTCGATCTCGCTCTCCTCGATCGGCCGCGATGCATTGTTGATGTCGGTCTCGCCGTTGCAGAACAGCGCGAAGCCGTCGCCCGTGCCCGGCCCCTCGACCTGGAAAGCGAACGTCGGATCCTGCTCGTGGAGCTTCTCCGCGACGATCAACGTGATCGGCTCGACCGTGGACGAGCCGGACGCGAAGATGCCGCCGTTGACGCCGTCGCGCGGGGCCGGCGGAGTGGCGAGGGACCAGAACGCCGCGATGGCGAGGATGCCCATGATCAGTGCAGCGAGACGCACCACGCCGCCGCTCCGTGCTCAGCCGTCACGGCGGCTAGCATGGGGCAATCGGCGACATGGTGCGATCTCACAACGTCAAGGCCGTGTTAAGTGGCGTTCACGGACGCGTCAACGGCCCTGCCACGTCGCCTGTGAGGTCGCCATCTCCTCGTCGGAGAGGTTGACGTAGCCCACCTCGCCGGCCGCGTCGAGATTCTCGACGTAGTAGTCGACGAACGCGGCGACGGCCGGGTTCTGCTCGGCGCGGGTGTTGTTGACGTAGATGAACAGCGGCCGGGCGATGGGGTAGCTCTCGTTCACCACCGTCTCGTCGGACGGCGCGACGCAGCCGTCACCACCGTCGACCTCGAGAATCTTGACCGTATCGGCGTTCTCACTCGCGAACGCGAGGCCGACCCACCCGAGCGACGTCGGCGTGCCGGTGATGCCCTCGATGATCACGTTGTCGTTCGCGCTGGCGACGTAGTCGGGCCGCGTCGTCTCGTCCTGGCCGCGCTCCTCGGCGAGGTCGCCGATCACGATCTCGACGAAGGAGTCGAACGTGCCCGACTCCTCCCCGGGTGCCGTCACGATCAGCTCGGCGTCCGGGTAGGGAGCATGGACGTCGCCGTAGCCGTCCGGCAGCTCCGCGGCGAGGCCGTTTGCGTCCGACCACGTGCCGAAACCCTGTGACTCGGGCCCCAGGAGGGCGTAGAGGTCGGCGAAGCTGAGGCAGCTGACCGCCTCGTTCTGCGCCGACGTGATGACCGCGAGGCCGTCGTAGGCGACGAGGATCTCGGTGTACTCGATACCCGCGTCGGCGCAGGCCTCGGCCTCGGAGTCGCGGATCGGGCGGGATGCGTCGGAGATGTCGGTCTCGCCGTTGCAGAACAGGGCGAAGCCGTCGCCCGTGCCCGGGCCCTCGACCGTGAAGTCGAAGCCGGGGTTCTCGTCGCGGAAGCTCTCGGCGATGAGCGCGGTGATCGGCTCGACCGTCGATGAGCCGGAGACGAAGACGGAGCCGGACACGCCGCCGTCGCCGTTTGCGGTCGGGTCGGCGGTCGCATTCCCGCCGTCGCCGGTGGTCGTGCCGCATGCCCCGAGGATGAGCGCCGAGGCCGCCAGGACGGGGAGCCCGCGTCCCAGGGCTGCTCGCGAAAGGTTCAATGCCGTTCCTCCATGTGGGTGCCCCGACCCACGTCGAGCGGGGCGCACGTTGACACTTCACACGGTGGAGGACGGCGCTTAACGTCTCTTTAGGCGAGCGTCAAGCGTCGGTTAAGGCGGTCGGTGGCTCCAGGCGATCGGCTCGAGCGCTTCGGCGATGGCCTCAAAGACGGAAGCCGGCGCCCCGTGGTGGGGGCCGGCCTCGCAGGAACGGTGCTGGTCGGTCAGCAGCAGGGGCAGTCGCAGCCGCCCTCACAGCAATCGGTCTCGCGTCGCATCGGTCTCACCTCCTTTCGATGGCGTCAGCAGCAGGCGGCCGCCGGGGCGCAGGGCCGCCCGATCGGCAGGCCGAGCAGGCGCTCCCGGCACGGGGCCTGGCGCGCCGATCGGCGTCGGCCATCGGCTCCGCGCAGGAGCTCGCCGTTGAGTGCGGTCACGATCGCGTGGCGGGGGTCCATCGGTTTCGGTGCTCCAGCGGGTGTTCGGCGACGATCCTATGCCTCGTATTGATACTTGTCAATATAGGCGATTGTCGATATACTGACCAGCATGAAGCGCACCGATCCCGATGTCACCCTGCTCGCCGCCCTGGCCGATCCGGTGCGGCTATCGATCGTTCGGCAGCTCGGCGACGGCGACGGCGTCTGTGCCTGCGACTTCACCGAGTGCTGCACGGTCAGTCAGCCGACGATCAGCCACCACCTCCGCGTGCTGCGCGAGGCGGGGGTGGTGACGAGCGAGCGGCAGGGGACGAACGTCGTCTACTCCCTGGCCCCCGACTTTCCCGAGCGCTGGGCCGGCATCGGCGCCAGCCTCACCGGCCTCGTGCAGGTTGGCTGATCTTCCAGGAGGAACCGATGACCACCCCCATCCACGATGAGGTCCGCGAGCGCTACGCCGCCGCGGCGCTCCAGGCCGGCACCGGCACCGGCGCCTGCTGCGGTCCCGAGCAGGGGATCGGCGCGGGCCTCTACTCGGCGCTCGAGCGCGACGAGCTGCCCGACGCCGCGGTCCTCGCCTCCCTCGGCTGCGGCAACCCGACCGTCGTGGCCGACCTCCACCCCGGCGAGCGCGTGCTCGATCTCGGGTCCGGCGGCGGAATCGACGTCCTGCTCTCGGCGAAGCGGGTGGGGCCCACGGGTCGTGCCTTGGGCCTCGACATGACCGACGAGATGCTCGCGCTCGCGCAGCGCAACGCGGCCGAGGCGGGCGCCACGAACGTCGAGTTCCTCAGGGGCATCATCGAGGCGATCCCGCTCCCGGCGTCGTCGATCGACGTCGTGATCAGCAACTGCGTCGTGAATCTCGCCGCCGACAAGCCGTCGGTCTTCGCCGAGATCGCTCGGGTGCTGCGGCCGGGCGGGCGGATCGGCATCACCGACATCGTCGCCGAGGACTCGCTCACCCCGGAGCAGCGCGCCGAGCGCGGCTCGTACGTCGGCTGCATCGCCGGGGCGCTGACCTTCAGCGAATTCGAAGCCGGCCTCCGCGATGCCGGCCTGGTCGACGTCTCCCTGACGAGCACGCACACCGTGGCCGACGGGATGCACTCGGTCATCGTCAACGCGCGAAAGCCGGATCAGCCGACCGCCCGGCCGGGCGCGCCCAGACCGGCCGACCAGCTGCCGGCGGCCCCGGCGGCCACCGCCTCGTGCGGCTGCAGTGCCGGCGGGTGCTGCTGAGTCCCGAGGGCGCGCTTGACGGCCGGAACCGCTCGACGCCATCGTTGTCCGACGAGCCGCCGCCCAGGAGAGCCGAGATGACCGCAGCCGACGCGCCGGATTCGGTCGTGCGCAACCATCCGTTCCTGAGCGCGTACCTGGCCGTGCTGCTCGTGGTCTGGCTCGTGAGCGCCGCGACCTGGACGCTCGGAGCAGACGGCGCTCTCGAGCTCCATCCGATCGCCCAGGCCCTGCAGTACCTGCTCGTCGTCGTCGCCGCCACGCTTGCCGGGCTGCGGCTGCGGGTGCAGCCGCGCGACGTCCGCGAGGGAGCCACCTTCGGGTTCTACGATCTGCGCTGGTCCGTCGCTCATGACGTGGGCGGCGATGCGTTCTGGACGGCCGTCGGCATCGGCGCCGGCGCGATGGTCCTGAACGTGACGATCCTGGTCCTCGCCGACCTCGCCGTCGCGGGTGGCGCGGCCGGAGTCGGCGCGTATCTCGAGTGGATCGGCGCCGCGATCGCGGCCGGAGCGATCCTCGGCATGCTCAGCGCCTTCATCGCTGTGGCCGTGGCCGTCGTCGTTCGTCGCAGGCGGGCCTGAAGAGGCGAGGACCATCCGCGCACGGCCGCTCCTGGCGCTATGGAACGCGCGACCAGGTGCCCTCGAGCACTTCGCCGCGCGCACCGTCCTGGCAGGTGTCGACGATGAGGTTCCAGCGGATGTCCTCGCCCCCGGCCGCGAAGATCCGGTAGGCGCCCCGCACGTCGGGGCAGGCGGGGTCACCGGTCAAGATCACGGTGAGCCCTGACGACGAGAACGCGCCCGACCATCGGTCGCCCACCCGGTACGCCGCGTCCTCCAGCACCAGACGCTCGCCGTCCTTCTCGTACGCGCCGGCCGACCAGTGCGGACGATCGGACTCCGCGGCCTGCAGTGCCGTGGCGCGTCCGACGAACGCCCCCGCACCGATGACGAGGGCGATCGCCGGCAGAGCCCTGAGCATGCGGCTGCGACGGGGGGCGTGGGTGAT
>DATLGA010000113.1:0-35021 GCA_035540715.1 Candidatus Limnocylindrales bacterium
GGTGCGTGACCGTCTCGTCGAGCTCGAGGTGCGGACCGAGATCGTGGCTCATGTAGGCTACGGTAGCGCGCGCGCCGGCAGGCCGGTCCCGGCTATCGCTCGGCCGGCAGGCGCATGGCCCGCCGGTGGTGTGTCATGAGCGCGAGCGGCCACTCGGCGGCCAGCATCGCCAGCGCCACGAGGAGCAGGACCGGCGCGGTCGTCGCGAGGCCGAGCCACAGGAGCGCCGCCAGGAAGACGAGGTGAATCGCGACGCGGGTGGCGAAGGCCAGCCGCAGGTCGAGGATCGCCTCGGCCGCGCCGTCGGGCAGTCCGCGGTCGGGTCCCCAGATCGCCCAGGCCGAGACCGCCACGAACAGGGCCAGCGCGACCCAGAAGACGAGCAGCCCGCCGCCGGGGTCCGGGTCGACCATCGGCTTGAGCACGGCGAACGCCCAGATGCTGGCGACGAGCACGCCGAACGCCGGGATGGGAACGAGGAGCTGCAGCCACTCCAGGGCCGGACGGCGATGCGCCTGGTCACGCAGCCAGCGCGTGAAGAGGCTGAAGCCGAGCGTCACGAACAGCCACGCGTAGAAGTTGCCCGCGGGGACGCCGAACCAGCCCTGGTCGGGGCCGATGTCGCGCCACGTCCACAGCCCCATCCGGATTGCGACCGCGTCGAAGGCGAGGTCGAGCATGATGGCGAGGACGCTGTCCACGAACGGCGCGTAGCGCTGTCGCACGCCGAGCGCATCGGTGATGCGCATGGCGCCGGCGATGATGAGGGCCCATGCCAGGCCGATGACGATCGGCGCCCGGTCGATGGCGAGCACGAAATCGGGCGAGTACTCGTACGTCTCGAAGATGACCTGGTTTGCCTGCTCGAGGAGTAGCCCGAAGGCGGCCGCGCTGACCAGCTCCAGGAAGGGCAGCCGCCCGCGCCGCAGCGACAGCCCCGCGGCGACGACGAAGAACGCGATCGCGCCGAGCTCGATCAGCAGGTACACCGGGTTCACGTGCGGATCGTACGGGCGCGGCGCAGCGCGCCGATCAGCGCGCCGGCGCCGGAGGGCGGAACAGGAGGAGGGGCACCAGTGCGAGCAGGACGGCCACCGATCCACTCGCCATCGCCGCGCCGATGTCGACGCGCTCCCACAGCTGAGCGGCCGTGGTGGCGCCGATCACGATGCCGGCATTCGAGACCGCACTGACGATGCCGAAGATCCGTCCTCGCGTCCGCGTGCCGGAGACGTCGGCGAGGAGCGCGTACCAGGAGGCATTGAACGCGGTCAGCCCGGCCCCGGCGAGCACCGAGACGCCGAAGACGGCCCACACCGGCAGGCCGACCACCAGCGCAAGGCCGAAGGCGGCGACCGGAAACGTGCCGGCGACGGCCACGGCCCGACGGCTGGTGCGATCGGCGAGATGGGAGATCGGCGGACCCAGGAGGATCGATCCCGCTCCGAAGAAGCTGAACGCCAGCCCGACGTCGACGGTCGTCCAGCCCAGCCGCTCGGTTGCGAGCGGCGCGTAGGTCGTGATGAACGCGCCGTAGCCGGCGAGCATGGCGAGGTTGGCCAGGAGCAGCGCGATGATCCCGCCCCGCATCGGCGGGGCATCCTCGGGATCGGCCACGGTCGACGGGTCCTCGGCTGCCGAGGGCGCCAGTCGGCGGACGTGTGGCAGGGCGAGGCTGGCGACGAAGGCGATGCCGCTCGTGACCGCCACGACGACGAACGGGGCGCGCAGGCCGCCGATGGCGGCGATGAGCCCGCCGAACGCCGGCCCCATCACCATCCCGGCCGAGGCGGCAGCGGACAGTACGCCGTTTGCGAAGGCCCGCCGCTGGGGCGCCGTGATCTCGGTCAGATAGATGCGCTCCGACACGATGAGCGCACCGCCTCCGAATCCGGAGAGGGTTCGCCACGCGACGAGCCAGGCCGCGGTCGCGGCGGTGGCGATCAGGGCGTTCATGCTCGCGTACAGCGCGAGGCCGCCGGCGATGAAGCGGCGCGAGCCGTATCGGTCGCTGAGCACGCCGACGCCGAGCTGCCCGATGCCGTTCGTCACGGCGAACGCGCTCGTCAGGAGGCCGAGTACGAACGGCGTGGCTCCGAGCTCCGTGGCGAACAGCGGCAGCAGCGGCAGCATCACGGCGATGCCGACCTGCGCGATGAACGCGATGAACGCGAGGAGGGCCAGCGCCGGGTTGACGGCGAGGGCCGCCGCGCGTGCCCGGGTGATCATGCGCGGCTCAGTCTGCCAGACGGTGTCCCGACGTAGAATGCGCTCCATGACGACCGAGGTGGCGGCCCCCACCGTCCCGATCTTCCTCGCCGGCGAATTCGTCGAGGCCGGCACGCCGCTCGAGGTGCGCAACCCGGCGAACGACGAGCTGATCGCCACGACCTTCCAGGCCGGCGTCGACGAGCTGGAGCGCGCCACCGTGGCCGCGGTCGACGCGTTCGAGCGCACGAAGCGCCTGGCCAGCTACGAGCGCCGGGACGTCCTCGCCCACGTCGCCGGCTGCATCGAACGCGACGCCGACGAGCTGGCCGAGCTGCTCTCGCGTGAGTCGGGCAAGCCGATCAAGGACGCGAAGGGCGAGGTGGCGCGCGGCGCCCTCACGTTCCGCACCGCGGCCGAGGAGGCGCTGCGCATCAACGGCGAGTGGCTGCCGCTCGACTGGGCTCCGGCCAACCGAGGCCGGCATGGCATCGTGCGCCGTTATCCGATCGGCCCGGTGGCTGGCATCAGCCCGTTCAACTTCCCGCTCAACCTGGCCGCGCACAAGGTCGCGCCGGCGATCGCGGCCGGGTGCAGCATCGTCCTCAAGCCACCGTCGAAGGACCCCTTGAGCATGCTTCGCATCGCGGAGTACCTCGCCGAGACGGATCTGCCGGCCGGGGCGGTGAGCATCCTGCCGATGGATCGGCCCACCGGCGACCGGATGGTCGGCGACGATCGGTTCAAGCTGCTGACGTTCACCGGGTCGCCGACCGTCGGCTGGAAGATGAAGGCCGAGGCGAACAAGAAGAAGGTCGTCCTCGAGCTCGGGGGCAATGCCGGCGCCATCGTCGACGAGACGGCCGATCTGGACTGGGCGGTCGATCGGCTCGTGTACGGCGCCTTCGCCTACGCCGGCCAGGTCTGCATCAGCGTCCAGCGCATCTACGTCGTGCGCGAGATCTACCCCGAGTTCGAGCGCCGCTTCGTCGAGCGGGTGAACCGCGTGAAGGTCGGCGACCCGATGGACCCGAAGACCGATCTGGGCCCGATGGTCGACGGGAAGGCGGTCGAGCGCACCCACGGCTGGGTGACCGATGCGCTGCGCGATGGCGCCCGGGCCCTGGTCCAGGGGGAGCCGGACGGCCGCTGGTACCAGCCGACCGTGCTGGTCGACGTGCCACGTGACGCCATGATCTGCTCCGAGGAGGCCTTCGCCCCGGTCGTCAACCTGTTTCCGGTCGACACCTTCGCCGATGCGCTGCGCGAGATCAACGACAGCCGCTTCGGCCTGCAGTGCGGCGTCTTCACCAGCTCGCTCGATCGAACGCTGCTGGCGCACGACGAGCTCGAGATGGGCGGGATCATCGTCAACGACATCCCCACCTGGCGGACCGACGCGATGCCCTACGGCGGGGTGAAGGACTCCGGGCTCGGCCGCGAGGGACTGCGCTGGAGCATCGAGGACATGACCGAGCCGCGGCTGCTGGCCTTCGCCCGGACTCCCGCCTCGTCGTGACGGCCCCCGCCATCCGCTTCGCCCGCGTGCTCCGCGCGGACGAGCTGCGGGACGGCGAGCTCATCCCCGTCGAGATCGACGGGACGCCCGTCGTGCTCGTGCGCCACGCCGGCCAGTTTTTCGCGGTGCAGAACAACTGCAGCCACCGCGACTTCCCCCTCTCGGAGGCGGGCTTCGATCCGCGCGACGGCGTCCTGGTGTGTGCCTGGCACGGCGGGTGTTTCGAGGTCCGCAGCGGCGAGGCGGTGGTGCGCCCCGCCGTCGACCCGGTCGAGACGTTTCCGGTGCGCGTCGGCGACGACGGCTGGGTGGAGATCGGCCTGACCGGGAGCCTCGTCGCCGGCTAGTCCGTCAGTCGCTTGGGGCGTCGCGGCGGACGTTGCCCGCCGTCATCCGTCGCCGCTCGGCCCGCTCGATGTTGTGGGCCGTGGACACCAGGCCGATGTGGCTGAATCCCTGCGGGAAGTTGCCGAGCAGGCGGTCGTGCTCCGCATCCCATTCCTCCGAGTACAGCCCGAGGTCGTTCGTCTTCTCGAGCAGGTCCTCGAAGTCGCGGCGCGCCTCGTCGATCCGTCCCTGGAGGAGCAGGTTGTCGAGGCGCCAGAACGAGCAGAGCAGGAAGTAGCCCTCGTCCCCGGAGAGCCCCTCGACCTCCGGGTCGACGATGTACCGATGCACGAGTGGCCCCTTCGTCAGCTCGTCGTCGACCGCGTGCAGCGTCGCCGTGGCCGACGAGGCATCGCCCGCGACGAACCCCATGAGCGGGAACACGAGCGCGGACGCGTCGATCCGGTCGCTGCCATAGAACTGGACGAACGCGCCGTCCGCGCGCCGCCCCTCCTTCATGACCTCGGCACGGATCTCGTCGGCCTCTCGGCGCCAGCGCTCGACCCGCTCGGACTCGGCGTCGGCACGGTCGGTCAGCTCGGCGATCCGGCATGCCCGGTCGAGCGTGACCCAGCACAGCACCTTGGAGTAGGTGAAGTGGCGCTGGTCGCCGCGGACCTCCCAGATCGAGACGTCGGGCATCCGCCACCGCTCGGCGGCGAGCTCCGTGAAGTGGACGAGGGTCTCCCACTCGTCGTCGTCCACCTCGTGCCCGCCGCGAACATGCAGGTACGCCGCGTCGAGCACCTCGCCGTAGATGTCGAGCTGCCGCTGCCACGCGGCCCCGTTGCCGGTCCGGACCGGCTGGGACCCGCAGTACCCCTCGAGATGATCGAGGATCCGCTCGCGCGCGGGCACCGCCCCGTCGACCCGATACAGCACGAGCGGGTCCGCCTGGGAGCAGATCCTCGTCACCCACGCCATCCACGCGTCGGACTCGGCCCGATAGCCCAGGGTCTGGAGGGCGTACAGCGTGAACGTGGCGTCGCGCAGCCACGTGAGCCGGTAGTCCCAGTTCCGCTCGCCGCCGATGTCCTCGGGCAGGGAGGTCGTGCCGGCGGCGATGATCGCGCCGGACGGGTGGTAGGTGAGCAGCTTCAGCGTGATGGCCGACCGCAGCACCGCGTCCCGGTACGGGCCTTCGTAGGTGGCCCCGTCGGTCCAGTCGCGCCAGAAGCGCCGGGTCACCTCCAGCCAGTCGTGGATCTGCACGAGGCCGATCGGCTCCACCGGCCCGTCGGCGCCGTCGTTCGGATCGGCGATCGCCTCGCCGGCATGATCTCCCGGCCCGTAGTCGAGCACCAGCCCGAGCTCCTCCCCCTCGGACAGCACCGTGGTGGCCCGGATGACGCCGTCGGCGATCTCGAGGTCGCACGTGGCCGAGAGGCGGATCGGCCGGCTGTCGGCCTCCGAGGTGAGCTCGACCAGCCGGGCCGGCCCGCCGTCCCCGTCGATCGGCCGCAGGCGTGGCTGGGCGGTGGCGTAGCCGGGCCGCGGACGGCAGTGCGCGGTGAGCGTCACCGAGCCGTCCGTGCAGCGAATGAGCCGCACGAGCTTCTGGCGCGCATACGGGGACACCTTGAAGCCCTCGCGCTCTTCGCCTTCCACCGCCATGAAGTCGGTGACGGTCAGCCGCCCACCGCCGGCCTGCAGCTCCGTCTCCAGAATGGCGGTCCGCTCCTCGTAGCGTCGGGCGGCGGGGGCAAGGCTGGCGCCATCGGCCTCGAAGTCGAAGGATCCTCCCTTGTCCCAGTCCAGGATGCGGCCGAACAGGAAGGGAGAGTCGAACCGAGGCTGGCACCACCAGTCGATCGAGCCACTGCGCGATACGAGGGCCAGGGTCCGGCAGTCGCCGATGGCACCGTAATCGGCGATGGGCGGGTAGCTGGTCATGGGCGGGTGGTCAGCAAGACCCGGACCGCCTGATCCCGCAGGCCCTGCGCTATTCTCGCGATCGTGTCCATCGACGCGCTCCTCTTCGTCAACTGGATCTTCTGGGCCGGCCTGTCGGCGGGGACGCTGCTGGTGGTCGGGATCATCGAGGTGGCGGGCGGGACGACGCGGGGGTATCGGCTCTTCATGGCGTGGCTGCTCGTCGTGTTTGCGGCCATCCTCGTGGCCAGCGATCTCGCGCTGCCGCTCGGGGTGGAGGCGGCCGCGACCACCGAGCTGCGCCGTCCGCTGACGTTCATCTTCGCCGCCGGCAGTGCCGCCTACCTGGTCGCTTCGCTGGCGCGGTGGCCGCGCGCATGGCTGGCGATCGGCACGGGCGCGGTGGGCCTCGTGGCGCTGGTGGTGCTCGCCGCGGCCGGGGGAAGCCGGAGCGCACCGCTCTTCGCGTCCCAGCTCGTGCTGGCGGCACTCGCGCTCGGCGCGGTGAACGCGGCCATGCTCCTCGGCCACTGGTATCTCGTCACGCCGAGGCTGTCGCCGGCACCACTTCGCCGGATGATGTGGATCCTCATGGCAGCCCTCGTGCTCCAGGGCCTCGCGTTCGCGGGCGCGCTGGCCTTCGTCGGGACCGATGCCCTCGTGGGTGGCCTGGGCTGGCTCACCTGGCTGCGCCTGGGGGTCGGCATCCTGCTCCCGATCGGCGTGACGGTTCTCGCCATCCTCGCGTCGACTGCGCCGTCGCTTCAGGCATCGACCGGGCTGCTCTACATCGGCCTGGCGCTCATCATGGCGGGGTCCATCGCCGGTGCGAGCATCACCTATCTGACCGGCATCCCGGTCTGACCGATGCGCGTCACCGCTCGATGCTTCGCCCGCCTGCGCGAGCTCAGCGCCGACCGATGCGAGCTCGAGCTGGCCGGTGGGGCCACGGTCGAGGAGGCATGGCGCTCGCTGGCGGCACGATTCCCCGGGCTCGCGCCGCATCGGCCATACGTTCGCCCGGCCCGCAACGGCGTCTACACGGCCTGGGATGCCGAGCTGGCCGACGGTGACGTGATCGCCTTCCTCCCCCCGGTCAGCGGCGGTGCGACGAGCCACCTCGCCGATGAGCCGATCGACGTGGGCGCGCTCGAGCGCGCCGTGGCCACGTCGGGCCATGGTGCGGTGGTGACCTTCGTGGGACGAGCGCGGGATCGGTCCGACGATGGTCGGCCGGTCGTGGAGCTCGAGTACGAGGTGTATCCGGAGATGGCGGAGTCGGTCCTGGCCGAGATCGCGTCCGAGGCGGAGGCTCGCTGGGGCGTGGCCGCCGCTGTCCAGCACCGCCACGGCATCGTGCCGCTCGGCGAGGCGGCCGTCGCCATCGTCACCGCCGCGCCCCACCGGGACGAGGCGTACGCCGCCAATCGGTTCATCATCGAGGCGATCAAGGAGCGGCTGCCGATCTGGAAGCGGGAGCGCTTCGTCGACGGCAGCGAGTGGAGGCGCGCCGGCGCGTGACCGTCGGGGGCTAGCGGCCCAGCGAGGCGAGCCACCGTTCGGCGGCGCGCGGCGAGCGGAGCCGGATCACCGTGATGCCGGAATGGTCTTCGGCCGCGGCGAGCGTCCGGCGCCGTCGCGGCCGGTGGGTCCGGAGGATCCACCACAGGAGGCCGTCATGCCGCAGCGCGTTGCGCACCGACTCGCGATTCCCGGTGCCGGGCCAGAACTCCTCCCTCGTCCGGATGCGGGCGAGCGTGCGTCGGGCCCAGCGGAAGAGCACGAGTGGCATCGGGTAGTCGAGCCAGACGACCGTGTCGGCGCGGCCCCAGGTGATGGGGCGGATCTTGGCGTAGCTGCCGTCGATCACCCAGCGCTCCGCGCCGGCCGCGCGCTCCACTCTCCTGCGGAAGGTCGGATCGGGGACCGGTGTCCAGCCCGGTCCCCAGAAGAGCGCGTCGAGCTCCACGTACGGCAGATCGAGACGCCGCGCGATCTCGCGCGCCAGCGTCGTCTTGCCGGAACAGCTCGTGCCGATGACGTTGATCCGCTGCATGGGGAGCGAGAGCGTAGCGGCGCACGGCGCGTGCAATCAACGTCACGGGAAGGCACAATGCGCGGGACATGGCGACCCCCAAGCCCGGCGAGATCCGCTGCCCGACCTGCCACCGTTCCACGCCGCCGGCGGCGTTCTGCACGCAGTGCGGCACGGCGATTCCGCCCGACGCCCGCATTCGGCCGCGCGGCATGGATCGCGACGAGCTGCAGGAGAGGATCCGCGCCCGTCGCTCGGGCGCGGACCCGTACCGGCGCGGCGGCCCGGCTGACGACGACTACGGCGGATACGAGCGCTACGAGCCCGAGCCGGAGGACGCGCGCGCCCGCGGGCCGCGGCAGGCGGAGCAGCACCGCCGCGACGACTTCGACGAGCCGCCGCCGCCGGCGTACGTGCCGCCAGAAGCGGCGCGTCCCGAGCCTACCCGTACCGACCTGACACGCGACGACGATGACGACGACTGGCGTCGGACGCCGCCGCCGGCCGTCGCGCCGGTCCCCGCTCCGCCGCCTGCAGCCGAGCCTGACGCGCCGACGTACGTGGACAACTTCGACGACGCGGCCTTCGAGGACGGCTCGTACGCGTACGAGTACGACGAGTGGGAAGAGCGCGACGAGCGACGCGGCACCGGCGCGGGCGCCTTCGCGATCCTCGGCTTCCTGGCGCTGGGAGTGCTGGCCCTCATCGGCGGGGCCGTGCTCGCCGGCGTGTTCGACCAGGACCCTCGAGTCGGTCAGGGTGGCGCGACGGCCACGCCCGTTGCGACCGTCGAAGCGACCGAGGAGGCGACGCCCGACCCGACCGACGAGGCGAGCCCCGCCGAGTCGCCCGACGCGACGGGTGAGCCGCCGGACGAGGGTGAGCCGGTCGTCTTTCCGGACGGGTTCGTTGCCGAGGCGCAGCCATGCCTGCCCGGCAGCGCCGGCACGAACGGCTGCGATTCGAACGCCGAGAGCAACAGCGGCTCCTTGTGGGTCTGGGTCGGGTTCCGGAACGGCACGCAGAACGACGTGATCGGCGCCGAGCTGATCGGTCCGGAGGGGAACAGCGTCGGCCAGGGCTCGATCGACCTCGCACGCATCGGCTGCCGGCCGAACTGTCCGGGCGGATGGACGTACTTCCCGTTCAGCAACCTCCCACCGGGCGAGTACCTCGTCGAGATCACTCGAAACGGCGAGCCCGCCGGCACCACGCGCTTCGAGGTCAGCTGAGGTCCCGTCCGGGACCCGATGGCCCCGGACCTGCAGGATGCACCGGTGATGTCACGTCAGTTGATCGAGCAGCTCCGCGTGCCCCTCGGGATCCTGGTCGTGCTCGTCGCCGCGTTCGTGCTTCTCCCCCGCGGAGACGACGACGCCGAGGCGGATGCCAGCCCCTCACCTGCCGTCATCGCGGGAGAGCCCGGAGGCGAGGTGATCACGCCTGAGCCCGAGCCCGCCGATACGCCGGCGCCGACCCCGGTGCCGACCGTCGAACCGGCCGATACGCCGGAACCGACGCCGGAGCCCACCCCCGATCCGACCCCGGAGCCCGCTCAGCCGTCGCCACCCCCTGCGCAGGACGGATTCACCGCCGAGGTGCTTGCCTGCCGCTCGATCTCCGGGTCGACGTGCAACGGGCAGCTCGGCACGCTTCCGGCCAACGCGTCGACGTTCACGGCGCTCGTTCGCTTCACGAGCGCGAACGCGGGCGACACGATGAACGCCGTGCTCGACGGACCGTCCGGCCGGATCGACGGCTTCCCGTACACGCTCCAGGGCGGCGGCCAGGGCTACTACTACAGCCAGTTCCAGGCCGGCGGCCTGCCGGCCGGCACGTACACGCTCACGGCGACGCGCAACGGCCAGCCCGTCGCCACGACGAGCTTCGCCAAGGCCGGCAACTGAGCCTTCGGGTCAGCCGCCGCCCGACGTGTCACTGACCGGCTGACGCGGCGCGATCCTCGTCTCGCCGGCGTCGCGCCGGCGAGCGGCCAGGGCGCTGATCGCCTCCAGCACGCACCGATGCGCCGCGCTCGCGGTCACCTCGGCGTGGTCGAACGGTGGCGCCACCTCGACCACGTCCATCGCGGCGACCTCGACTGCGCCGACGATCTGGCGGATCGCGCGGAGCAGCTCGCGGGTCAGCATGCCCCCAGGCTCCGGCGTGCCGGTTCCCGGGGCCATCCCCGGGTCGATGACGTCGATGTCGACCGACAGGTAGATGAGCTCCGGGCCGTCGAGCGCCTGCGCGATGGCCTCGGCGATCACGGCCTCCGCGCCACGTTCCTCGATCTCGGTCATGAGGTGCCAGCGCATGCCCTGCTCGCGCATCCAGGCCAGCGTCTCGGGCCCCGGCCAGTATCCGCGCAGGCCGACCTGGACGAAGTTGCGTCCGGCGACCGCGCCGGACTCGATCAGCCGGCGCATCGGCGTCCCGTGAGAGCGCAGGTTGCCCCACGTCGAGTTCGCGGCATCGGCATGAGCGTCGAAGTGAACGATGCCCAGGCGTCGCGGCGCGACGGCCTCGGCCACGGCCGATGCCGACGGATAGGTGATCGAGTGATCGCCGCCGAGCACGATCGGGACGGCGCCCGATCGTGCCACCTCCAGCACCTTGCGCCGGATGACGTCGTGACCCCGCCCGATGTCCATCGGCGTGACCGGCGCGTCGCCGGCATCGACGATGTCGAGCCACTCGTACGGTTCGATGCCCAGCTGGAGCGAGTTGATCGCCCCGGCGTGGTAGCTGGCCTGGCGGATGGCCCGCGGACCGAACCGCGCGCCGGGCCGGTGGCTGACCGCGTCGTCGAACGGCGCGCCGACGATCGCGACGTCGGGCTTGCGTCGAGCGAGCTCGTCGGCATCGGTCACCCACGGCAGCTTCTGGAAGCTCGGCAGGCCGACGTAGCTGGGCAGGTTGAAGTCGTCGTAGGCGGTGTAGGGGTCGCCGTCGGGCGGCGCCTCGTCGTTGATGCCGCGCGGGCCGCGGCCTCTCTCGTCGGTCATGGCGCGGAACGCGTCACCTCCGGCGGCTCGGACGGGCGCCGTCGCGGTGCGGAGCAGGCCGCGTCCGGAGGCCGATCCTAGCACGCTACCATCGCGCTCTCATGGGTTCCGCGGACCGTTTCTACACCGTCGACCAGGCTCGCGCGCTGCTGCCCCAGGTGCGGGCGATCCTCCTGCAGCTCGCCGTCGAACGGCGACGCGCGGATGCCGCTCACGAGGCGCTGCACCGCCGTCTCGACGCCGACACCGACGGCGATCGGACGCCCGACGACGATCTCGAGGCGCGCACCGAGGAGCTGCGCGCCGGCGTCCGCGCGCTGCTCGAGCACCTGACCTCGATGGGCGTCGTCCTGCGCGACGTCGAGGCCGGCCTGGTCGACTTCCCGACGCTCCGCGACGGGGAGCCGGCATGGCTGTGCTGGCGCCTGGCCGATCCGGATCTCGCGTACTGGCACACGGCGCGCGAGGGGTTCGCCTCGCGCCGAGCGCTGTGACCGCGTCGGTCGTCGTCATCGGCGACGCGCTTCTCGACATCCGGGTTGCGCCGTCCGAGCCACCTCGGCGGGGGAGCGACGTGCCGGCACGAATCGAGCTCGAGCCGGGCGGCCAGGGGGCCAACGTGGCGGTTCGGCTGGCGCGGCGGGGGATCGCCGTCGAGCTCGTGTCCGCGCTTGCCGCGGACCTGGCCGGCGAGATGATTCGATCGTCGCTCGAGGCCGATGGCGTGGCGCTGCGTGCGATCGAGGTCCCGCGGACCGGCGCGGTCGTCGTGCTGGCCGAGCCGCACGGCGAGCGCACGATGCTCAGCCAGCGCGTCCCGTTCGGTCATCGCGTCGAGGCGCGGGCGGCGGGCTCCACGTCGTGGCTCGTGGTCTCGGGCTACGTCCTGGCCGAGCCCGGGTCGTTCCGGCTCGCCGGTGACGCGGCGGCCTGGTCGGGACGCCGCGTCCTCCTCGGCTGCGCGCTCTCGACGGCGGCGGTCGCCGCGTGGCTCGAGGCGGCACGCGCCCTGCGACCGGATCTCGTCATCCTCAACGAGGGCGAGATGGAGCGTCTCGGGACGACCGATGGTCTCGGCATGGTGGCAATCACGGCGGCGGACCGCGCCACGCTGCTGACCGCCGGGGGAGGAAGCGTCGTGGTGGACGTTCCACCGGGTCCCGCGGCGGTCGACACGACCGGCGCCGGCGACGCGTTCGCGGCCGGCCTCCTCGCCTCGCTCGCGGCCGCGGCATGGCCGCCGAGCAACGCGGAGCTGCGGCGCGCAGTCGCCGACGGGATCGCGCTGGCCGGCCTCGTGGCGCGGGTCGACGGGGCGCAGGCGCGGGTGGCCACGGAGCCGCGCTCCGGGATGCCGGCATGACGCGGGGAGTGCCCGACTGGCTGCGCCTCTCCGACGAGGTGCGCGACGCCCTTGCCGGCGGACGGCCGGTCGTGGCGCTCGAGTCGAGCCTGATCGCCCAGGGGCTCCCGGCCCCGCACAACCTCGAGACCGCTCGTGGCGCCGAGGCCGCCGTCCGGGAGTCGGGGGCCGTGCCGGCCACCACCGCGCTCGAGGACGGGCATTTCGTCCTCGGCGCCGACGCCGTCCTGCTGGGCCGCCTGGCCGATCCGGAGCGATCGATCGCCAAGGCGGCGTCGCGGGACATCGGCCCGTTGCTCGCGGCGCGCGCGCTGGCCTCGACCACGGTCAGCGCCACCGTGCGGGCGGCTCACGCGGCCGGCATCGCGGTGTTCGCCACCGGTGGCATCGGCGGCGTCCATCGGGGCGCGGCGGCGACCTTCGACGTCTCCTCGGACATCGACGAGCTGGCGGCGACTCCGGTGGCCGTCGTGTGCTCCGGCGCAAAGTCGATCCTCGACCTGCCGGGCACGCTCGAGCTCCTGGAGACGCGCCGCGTCCCGGTGGTCGGCTACGGGACCGATGAGCTGCCCGCCTTCTACAGCCGGTCCGCCGGGCTCGCGCTCACACACCGCGTCGACGGGCCGAGCGAGGCGGCGAGCACGATCGCGGCGCATCGGTCGGTGCCCGGCGCCGGCGGCATCCTCGTCGTGCAGCCGCCGCCGGCCGAGCTCGCCATCGACCGCGTCGAGGTCGACGCCTGGATCGCCGAAGCCCTCGAGGATGCGGAGCGTCGCGGAATCCGCGGCGGAGCCGTCACGCCGCACCTGCTGGGCCACCTCGCCCGGGCGTCGGGCGGGCGCACGCTGGCGGTGAACATCGGGCTCATCGTGAACAACGCACGGACGGCCGGTCGGATCGCATCGGCCTTGACCTGACCGCGCCGGAGGGTATGCTCGGGCGGCCGATCGGCATCGCGCACGGAGGGACGCCCAGGCCATGCGGATCTACGACGGAAGTCCACGCCAGGACTGGGAGGAGGTGCTGCGCAGCGTCGGCGCCTTCGCAGATGACGAGCGGCTGAAGGAGCTCCTGCTCCTCGAGCTCGAGGGCGGGTTCCTGCTCCAGGGTCTTGGCGTGCAGTCCGGCGGAGCCGATGCCGACAGCTTCGGCGCGACGGCGAAGCGCACCTACGAGCTCACCGACGACCAGGTCGCCGAGATGATGGACGCCTCGGCCGCCAAGCGCGGCTCCGACGATTCCGACCGTCCCCACCCCGACCTGACCAACTACTACGAGCTCTCGATGCGGATCATCGGGGCGTACATCGACAGCCAGAAGGCCCACGATGTCTTCCTCTTCGAGCAGGAGGGCTCGTTCGTCCTCCGCCTGTTCGGCGTGGCCGGGTCCCGGGGCGCAGGTCACCAGCTGTCCGAGTTCACGAAGGACGAGATCTTGGCTATGATCGAGTCCGCACCTGAGCAGCGACAGTAGTCCGCGCCGGCGGCGATCGGCGCGCCGTAGGGAAAGGGGAATCTGTCCCGATGAAGGCCCTCAAGGTCCTGCTGATCAGCCTGGTCGCGCTGGTCGCAGCCCTGATCGTCATTCCGCTCACCATCCTGGCCGGCCTGTTCGTGTGGCTGAAGCTCACCGAGGAGACCGACGAGGAGGAGATGGAGCTCGACGACACCATCTGAGCCGCCCAGGAGCCGATGCCGAGCGTGGGGAGGCGGCTACCGGCGGGACGGCCGGCTTCGCGGCCGCCACGCCGCACGCCGCCTGACCAATGACCCGCGTCGGGTCCGGGACGGTCAGACGCGCCTGGTTTCTGAGCCGCTTCGGCGTTCGTCGCTGAAGCGGTTTTCCGTCTGCAGAGCGTGATCGCGCCGGGCATCGGTCAGGCGCTCGCCAGGGCCCAGGCCGACGTCCAGGCGACCGCGGCGACGAGCATCCCGCCCCACAGTGGGCGCGGACCGCGGATGCCCTGGGCGACGGCGAGGAGGCCGATAACCCCGAGCGCAAGCACCGGCCCGGAGAGCCGCCCGCCGACGACGAACGCCGTCCCCACGAGGACTCCGACCGACAGGGCCATCGTCCACGCCAGCCAGAAGGCGCGGCGACGCCCGAGCACCTGCGCCAGCGATCGAGAGCCAACGCCGGCATCGGCCTCGAAGTCGCGAACGGTGTTGGCCAGGTGGGCGGCGCCCGCGAACGGACCGGCCACCACCACCGCCGCCGCGACCCGATCGAGCGGAACCTGGACGCCCGCGGCCACCCAGAGCGGAAGCAGGCCGAAGCTGACGAGGTAGGGCACGATCGACAACGGCGTCCGTGACAGCCAGAGGTTGTAGGCCACGGCCGAGGCGAGCGCCGCCAGGCCGATGACCAGCGGAAGGGGGCCGAGGACCGCGGAGGTCACGACCTGGAGGCCCAGGCCCACGGCCGCGACGACGAGGGCGGTACGCGGCGTGAGCTCACCGGCCGGGATCGGTTTCGACGGTTGTGCGATGCGATCTCGGTCGCGATCGGCCCAGTCGTTCAACGCGCCGACCGCGATCTGGGAGCCGAGGACGGTGAGCGCCACGAGCGCGATCGGACCCGCGCCCAGCGGCTCGCTCGACCGCGCCAGGAGGATCGCCGCCAGCGCTGCGCTCAGCGCGACGACGGCCAGCGTCGGGGCGGGGTGGACGAGGCGGACGGCGGCCGGCACGCGTCCATCGTACGCGTGGCAAGATGACCGTCCGCCGGGCCTCCGGACTCAGGAGCCGCTTGTGCCGCCCGGCGGGACACGATCGTACCGGGCACGAACCGATGGCATACCGCGTGCGGTCGGTTCACGCGGGCTCACGTGAGCCGATCTGCCCCATGAATCGCACGAGGAGACTCCCACACCGATGCTGCCCACCCGACCCGCACGGTCGATCACCGTCGTCCTCGGCCTGGCCATGGCCGTCGCGCTTGCCGCATGCGGCACCACCGCCGATCCCGCGCCGGCGACGACGCCCGTCGCGACCGACGACGGGGCGCCGACCGGCGAGGACCGCACGATCTTCGAGCTCGCCGTCGGCGACTGCTTCCTCAGCGACGACGAGCCTGGCGACGTGGCCAACGTTCGCGTCGTCGATTGCGAGCAGCCGCACCTCTACGAGGTCTTCGCGCTGCTCGAGCACGACGCCGGCGCCGACGAGCCATTCCCCGGCGAGGACGAGCTCCAAGACTTCGCGGATGCCTGTCGTGACGACTTCGAGGAGTACGTGGGCACCGACTACGAGTCGTCGCGCTGGTACATCACCACGTTCACGCCGTCGGAGGACACCTGGGCGGGTGGGGACCGCGAAGTCATCTGCGCCATCGGCAACGAGGACGACTCGGAATGGACCGGGTCGGCGGAGGGAAGCGAGGAGTAGCGCTCCTCAGCCGGCTGGCGGAGGCCGCCAGTACACCCCCGCTTCGCGCCGGAGGAAGCCTTCATCGACGAGCAATCGTCGGAGCGTGGCAGGGTCCGGCGCATCATCCCCGAGCAGGGCGTTCACCTCGGCCTCGGCATAGCGGCGGTCGAGGGTGAAGCGCGCGGCCAGGAACCGGCACGCGGCGAGCATCATCGGCCGCCGGGTCGGCAGCGACGTCAGCCGTCCGTCGCGGACGAAGGCGTGCTGCAGATGTTCGGTGGGATCGCGGGCGATCTTCGGCATCGGTCAAGCATGCCACGCCGTCCGGCGCGGTCGGGTATGATGATTCCCCGAGTAGCACAGGCGACGCTGCTCGCGCGCGGCCCGATCCTCCATGCCGCCGCCCCAGCCACCGAGAGGTGCACGAACACCGATGCCGAAGTACGTCTTCGTCACGGGCGGCGTAACGAGCTCCCTGGGCAAGGGCATCACCGCGGCCAGCATCGGCCGGATCCTCAAGGCCCGCGGGGTGCCGGTCAGCATCCTGAAGCTCGACCCGTACATCAACATCGATCCCGGCACGATGTCGCCGTACCAGCACGGCGAGGTCTTCGTGACCGATGACGGCGCCGAGACCGATCTCGACCTCGGTCACTACGAGCGCTTCATCGACGAGAACCTGTCGCAGGCCAGCAACGTCACGACCGGGCGCATCTACCAGTCGGTCATCGCCAAGGAGCGGCGCGGCGACTACCTCGGTGGCACGGTGCAGGTCATCCCGCACATCACGAACGAGATCAAGGAACGCATCGCGCGGGTCGCGCGCGAGGGCACCGGCAGCGTCGCGACGAGCGGCCTGGCCGCGCACGGCGTCGTGATCGTCGAGGTTGGCGGGACCGTCGGTGACATCGAGTCGCTGCCGTTCCTCGAGGCCATCCGCCAGATGCGCAAGGACGTCGGGCGTCGCAACGTCCTCTACGTCCACGTCACCTGGCTGCCCGAGATCGGTGCGACCGGCGAGCTGAAGACCAAGCCGACGCAGCACTCGGTCAAGGAGCTTCGCGGCATCGGCATCCAGCCCGACGTCATCATCCTGCGCAGCGACGAACCGATCGACGACGAGATCCTGGACAAGGTCAGCCTCTTCACCGATGTCGACGTCCATGCCGTCGTGCCGCTCAAGACCGCGCGCAGCATCTACGAGGTCCCGATCCAGCTCGAGCGGGCGGGGCTCGGCAAGCTCATCACCCGCGAGCTCGAGCTACCCGGTGGCGAGCCCGATCTTGCCGACTGGCAGGACCTGGTCGGCCGCATCCGCGCGCCGCGGCCGGAGGTCGAGATCGCGATCGTCGGCAAGTACACCGAGCTTCCAGACGCGTACATCAGCGTGACGGAGGCGCTCAAGCACGCCGCCCTCCACCACAACGTGGAGGTGAAGGTGCGCTGGATTCGGTCGGAGCACCTCGAGCGCATCGAGCCGGAGCAGGTTGCCGACGAGCTGGCCGGGGTGGCCGGCGTGCTGGTGCCGGGCGGCTTCGGGTATCGGGGGGTCGAGGGAAAGATTCGCGCGATCCGCTGGGCGCGTCGCAACGCGGTCCCGTACCTCGGGCTGTGCCTTGGCCTGCAGTGTGCGGTGATCGAGTTCGCGCGAGAGGCCCTCGGCAGCGAGGATGCAAACTCGAGCGAGTTCAACGTCTTCACGGAGCACCCGGTGATCGACCTCATGCCCGACCAGGCCGACGTGACCGACAAGGGTGGAACGATGCGCCTCGGCCTGTACCCCGCGCGGCTCGAGGAGGGCTCGAAGGTCCGTGATGCCTACGGCACCGAGATCGCATACGAGCGGCACCGCCATCGATTCGAGGTGAACAACGCCTACCGCGAGCGGCTCTCCGAGGCCGGCATGGCCTTCAGCGGGGTCTCGCCCGACGGGCGGCTGGTCGAGTACATTGAGCTCCGCGACCATCCGTGGTTCGTGGCGACCCAGGCCCACCCCGAGCTCAAGAGCCGCCCGAACCGGCCGCATCCGCTCTTCCGCGACTTCGTCGGCGCCGCCTCCGGTCGCCCGACCGGCGTCCGGGTCGGAAAGCGCGGCACGTCCACCACCCCCGCAGAGACCCCTGCATGACGAGCCGATCACTCGCCAAGCCGACCGACATCACGTCCCTCGACCGCTCCATCGCCGACGCCGAGTCCGGCGCGATGGTGGTCTGGCGTGGCGAGCGGATCGCCTTCCCGGCGCTGCCGGAGCGAATCGCACGCATCGACGATCGCCACGAGCGCGACCGGCTCTTCAGCGCGTACCTCGAGGCCCTCGAGGCTCTCAACCCCCGCTACGAGGACCGACTCCAACGCTGGGCGAGCGCCGGAGAGCAGCTGACCGCGGGGCTCGAGGTCGATCCCGTGGGCCTCGCCGCCGACCTCGAGCGCTTCGTCCTCCATTCCGAGACGCCGTACTACGCCGCGCTGCGGCGCTACCTGGCGCTCATCGACATCGAGCAGGGCGACGCCACGGTCGCCGACGTCTGGCACATCGCCCGCGGCGCGACGTGGACGCGCTGGTTCGGGGCGCGGGAGGTGCGCCGTGCGGTGGCTGCGGTCGGACGCGACCTCGCAGACCCCGGCGGTGGTGAGCACGAAGGCTGGCTCGCGGCGGAGGACCAGCTCGGTGCCGGATCGTCCGGCGCGTCGCTGCCGGGCGCGGCGGTCCGTGCCGCGTACCGGACGCTGGCCGGCTCTCCGGAGTGGGCGGCCCAGGAAATCGGCGTGGCTGCCGCGGAGGTCGTGCCCTACGTCGACTTCGCCGCCTTCGTCCGCCTGTGGCGGATTCGCCGCGCCATCGGCGAGCTCCAGTACGAGCTTCGCCTCTCCTCCAACCCCGACCCGGCACTGGCCCGGGCGTACTACAGCGGCATCGTCGGTCACATGACGGGGGTGATGGTGCCGGAGGCGGCGTACCTCCATGTGCTCTCGGCTCCGTTCGAGTCGGCCCAGCGGCTTGCGGTCGAGATCCTCGCGGCGGACCTCGTCGAGGTGCTCGAGGGACGCTACGGCCCGACGTGGTGGCGTTCGGCCGAGGCGACCGGCCTGATCGGCGGGATCGGTGCGACGGCATCCGTCGGGGACGCCCTTGCGCAACTCGGGTATGATGCGCTGGACTGGAGACCCCTCCTGCGTCAGATCCGGACGCGGCTCATCGGTGAGATGAGCGGGTACGGGGGCCCCAACATCACCACCCGTGCCGGGACTCGCAAGGTCTGACTCGTTTGACCGACCGCGGGCCCGAGCACAGCAGCACGACCACCGGCCACGATCCGTGGGTCGACCTGTTCAGCTGTCGCTCCTGCGGACGATTCACACCCACCCTCATCCCGGATCGAGGATGGTGCAGCAGGGACGGCGGCCCGAAGCTCATCGAGGTCAGGTCCTACATGAAGCACTGCTGGCAGGCGAGGCGACCATGAACGACGACGCGCGACCACAGCAGCAGCGTCGCCGATCCCGACGCCGCGCCGACAACGCCCCGCGCCGACAGAACCAGCGCGGCGGCTTCACGCCGCGCCGGCGAAACGACTACGCGTCCGGACAGTATTCGTCGATCTACACCGGCCCGTTCCCGACGGACGACGACGCCCCGGCGATGAACCTGGCCGAGCTCCAGGCGAAGTCGGTCGACGAGCTCCGCGAGCTGGCGGCCGAGCACGAGATCGAGAACCACGAGGAGCTGGAGCATTCGGACCTGGTGCTGAAGCTGCTCGACGTGGTCCCCCTGGCGGCAACCGGCGGGCGGGACCGCAACGGGCAGCCCGGGGTCGCCGAGGGAATCCTCGAGATCGTCGACGAAGGGTTCGGCTTCCTGCGTGTGGCCGGCGTCATGCCGTCGAACGACGACATCTACGTCTCCTCGTCGCAGGTCCGACGCTTCGGCCTGCGGACCGGCGATCGCGTGACCGGCCAGACGCGCGCGCCGAAGGACCAAGAGAAGTACTGGGGCCTTCTGCGGGTCGACACGATCAACGCGGTCGAGCCGGAGGTCGCAAAGCGCCGCCCGTACTTCGACAACCTCGTCCCGGTCTTCCCGGACGAGATGTTCGACCTCGAGACCGATCAGAAGAACCTGACCCAGCGGCTGATCAACCTCATCAGCCCGATCGGCAAGGGACAGCGCGGGCTCATCCTGTCGCCCGCCAAGGCCGGCAAGACCACGGTGCTAAAGCAGATCGCCGCCGGCATCACCGAGAACTCCCCGGATGCCCTCCTCATGGTCGCCCTCATCGGCGAGCGGCCAGAGGAGGTCACCGACATGGAACGCTCGGTGAATGGCGAGATCTATTCCTCGACCTTCGACGAGCCGACCGAGAACCACACGCGCGTCGCGGAGATGTGCCTGGAGATCGCGAAGCGCCAGGTCGAGACGGGCCGGGACGTCGTGATTCTGCTCGACTCGATCACCCGCCTGGCGCGGGCCTACAACCTGGCCCTCCCGGCGTCCGGCAAGACCCTGTCCGGTGGCGTCGACCCGGTGGCGCTGTACCCGCCGAAGCGGTTCTTCGGCGCGGCACGGAACATCGAGCACGGGGGCTCGCTGACGATCATCGCCACCTGCCTGGTCGACACCGGCTCCCGGATGGACGACGTCATCTACGAGGAGTTCAAGGGCACCGGCAACATGGAGCTGGCCCTCGACCGCAAGCTCAGCGAGAAGCGCATCTTTCCGGCCATCGACGTCCTCCGCTCCGGCACACGCCGGGAGGAGCTGCTGCTCGACGAGAACGAGCTGCGGATGGTGTGGACCATGCGTCGCATGCTGAGCGCCGTCGGTCCGAACGAGGGGATCGAGCTGCTCATGCAGCGCCTCGGCAAGACGAAGAACAACGCCGAGTTCCTCGTCTCGCTCAGCAAGAGCGTCGAGGCGTCCGAGCGACCCTGACCGACCGACCCGCCGCGTGACGTCCTGGACCCACCGCCTGCTGCCGGCGCTGCTGGCGTTCGTGGTCGCCGCGTGCGGCGCCGATGCGGTGGCGCCGTCGCCGTCGCCGTCGTCGACGGCGGGAGCGGAGGCGCCGACCGCTGAGCCGTCACGATCGCCGGACGCGGCGGCCACGCCGGCCGTCGGCGACGTCGAGCCCGCGCCGGGATCGGCGAGCCGTCTCTTCGCGCCGAACCCTCAGGCCGTCGTGGTGGCGATCGAGGCCGGTCACGGCGGCTGCCTCGACTGGGGCGTCGCGGATCCGCAGGAGCGCGGCCCGGACTACTCCGAAAAGGCGATCACGATGTCGATCGCACGCGCGCTCGCCGACCTCGTCGCCGCCGACGGCGCGACGCCGGTGCTGATCCGTGACGGCGACGAGGCGCTCGCCGGTGACCACTACCCGCCCCTCGGGTGCGAGGGCGAGCCATTCCGGGATGTGAACCAGGACGGCTTTGCCGGCTTCGGCGGCGATCTGCCCGACGGCACGCGAACCCGAGACGAGCTGCAGGCCCGCCTGGACCGGGCGAACCTCGCCGGCGCCGACGTCCTCGTGAGCCTGCACGTCGACTCCATCACCGACGCGGCGGGCAATCTGCTGCCGATCGCACGCACCGAGACGTTCTACACCGATGAGACGCCGTGGGGGATCCCGCTCACCGCGCGCCTCGCCGAGCAGATCCAGGCGGCACTCGTCGCGTCCCTGGACGCGGTCGCTGACTACGCCCGCGAGGACCGCGGGACGAATGCCCACAACCTCTACATCGTCGCTCCGCCGTTGTTCGAGACGACGCCGGAACGTCCGGATCCGCTGCGCCAGCCGACCCGGGGAGCGCTCATGCCGGCGGTCCTCGTCGAGATCGGCACCATCACCCTGCCGGCCGAGCACGAGCTGCTCCTCAGCGCCGAGGGCGCCTCCGCCGCTGCGCAGGGCATCTTCGACGGGCTCGTGGCCTGGTTCGCCGAACGCGAGGTGGCCGGGCGGATCGAGCCCGTCGACCGGGCACCGGGGACGGTCCCGCAGCCGATCCCGGGAGACGGACCGCCGTTCCGGGCCGATCCGGCCGGCGAGCCGCCGCTGCGACTCCGCATCACGAACACCGGCACGCGCGCGTGGGAAGGGCATGCCGTCGAGCTGCTGGCCGGCTGGGAGGCCACCACGGCGCCGTACCTCTATCTGCCGCCCGATGACGTTCGGCCGGCCGGCGTCGCGTTGCCAGGCCTCGCGCCGGGCGAGTCGGTCGTCGTGGAGGTCGAGCTGCCGGCGGCTGGCCAGGATCCTGGCCTGGCATGGTTCTCGCTATCGGTAGCGGGAGAGACCGTCGCCCAGGGCGGATCGCCGGCGCTCCAGCTCTCGACCGGAGCGCCCTGAACCGGAGTGGACCGCACCGCTCCCGCCGATCCGTTCGTACGGGTGTGCCCGTGTGTCATTTCGGGTTGAAGCGCACCACCGGGCACTGTTAGCATGTGCCCCGCAATGGAGTCGGCCACCGGCAGGGGGAGCGATCACCCGGTTGACCGGTCCGGCGACCCATCGCACGCACTGACCAGTCATCCCGTATAGGCGGAGCTCGATTCTCTATTGCCTGATCCGCGACGGCTCTACCGCCGTGTCACCGAGAGCAATCTTCCCAGCCGGTTGGTCTCCCACCTCGCCGTTGTCAGCCT
The DNA here is from genome assembly GCA_035540715.1 of Candidatus Limnocylindrales bacterium. GTDB lineage: Bacteria > Chloroflexota > Limnocylindria > QHBO01 > QHBO01 > JACDBZ01. The sequence goes on from DATLGA010000113.1 coordinate 22,398, forward strand.
GGTCGTCGTCGCATCGACGGCCGGTTTCGCACAGAGCCAGCAATCCGGTGGCGCCGACGCTCGCGTCGACACCGGCTTTTTCGTGTCCAGCGTGCGCGGCGCAGACGACCAGCCGCAGAGTGTCGAGCCGATCGGCCAGGAGCTCGGAACGCTTCCGGAGGAGCAGACCGCACTGCTCGAGCGTGGCGTCCCGGCCGAGATCCCGACCCAGTCGGGGGTGATGCCCACGCCGGTGCCCGTCGATCCGGACGCCACACCGCTCCCCGGACCGAGCGACGCGGTCGGGCAGACCGCCGCCCAGAGCACGACCACCACGCAGAGCGCTCCCACCACGCGCGCGGCGCAGCCGGCGCCGGCCACCGGTCGCCTCGTCTGGCCGGTTCCGGGTGGCTCGATCAGCCAGTACTTCCACGCCGGCCACCTCGCGCTCGACATCGCGGCGCCGTACGGCTCCCAGGTCGTGGCCGCGCAGGGCGGCACGGTGACGTGGGCCGGCTGGCGGAACAACGGTGGTGGCTACGTGATCTCGATCGACCATGGCAACGGGATGCGAACGACGTACAACCACCTGGGCTCCATCTGGGTCTCGGTCGGCCAGTACGTCGGCGCCGGGCAGGGCATCGGCGGGGTGGGCTGCACCGGCCTCTGCACCGGTCCGCACGTGCACTTCGAGGTCGTGGTCAACGGCGTGATCGACAACCCGCTCCGACACTTCTGACCCTCGCTGTTCGCCCGCCCATGGCCAACGCCGGCGCACGTCGCCGGCGTTGCTATGCTCCGGCCTGATGTTTGCGGATCGAGCCCGAATCATGGTTCGCGCCGGCTCGGGCGGTGACGGGGCCGGCACGTTTCGTCGTGAGGCCCACGTCCCGCGGGGCGGGCCGGACGGCGGCGACGGCGGCGACGGCGGCGACGTGGTGCTCGTCGTCGAGCCGGGCATGACGACGCTCGGCGACTTCAAGCGACGACGCCACTTCCGGGCACAGGACGGCGGACGCGGCATGGGTCGCAAGGCGCACGGCCGCAGCGGCGCCGACCTCGTCGTCCGCGTCCCGCCCGGCACGGTGGTCCGCGCTCACCCGTCCGGCGAGTGGATCGGTGAGCTGCTGGAGGCGGACGCCCGGCTGGTCGCGGCGCGAGGTGGACGCGGCGGACGCGGGAACGTGCACTTCGCGTCGGCCACGCACCGCGCGCCGAAGCATGCCGAGAAGGGGACGCCGGGGGAGGAGAGCTGGATCGAGCTCGAGCTGAAGCTGATCGCCGACATTGGCCTGGTCGGCGCGCCGAACGCCGGCAAGTCGACGCTCCTCGCCGCCCTCACCGAGGCGCGCCCCGAGGTCGGCGCGTACCCGTTCACGACCATCACCCCGAACCTCGGCGTCCTGGCGCTGGATGACGACCGCACCGCGGTGATCGCCGACGTGCCGGGTCTCATCGAGGGGGCGCACGAGGGCCGGGGCCTGGGCCACCATTTCCTGCGCCACGTCGAGCGCACGCGCGTCCTCGTCGGCGTCGTCGACGGGGCGGCGCGAGAGCCGGTGGAGGAGTGGCGAGCCGTCGCCGAGGAGCTGCGGCTCCACGATCCGGCGCTCGCGGAGCGTCCGATGCCGATCGTCGTCACGAAGCTGGACCTCGCCGAGGTCGCCCAGGCATGGCCGGACGTGCGCGAGGCGCTGCGGTCCGACGGCCACGATCCGCTCGCGGTGAGCGCGCACGATGGCACGGGGCTCGACGCCCTCCGGGCTCGGCTCGCGCGGGCGCTCGACGACGCCGAGGCGAGCGCCGGTGATCGCGGCGCCGACGAAATCCGGGTCCATCGGTTCGATCCCTTTGCCGAGGGGTGGGAGGTCGTCTCGGAGGACGAGGCGTACCGCGTGCGTGGCCGGCGGATCGAGACGGCGGCTGCGCGCACCGACTTCGAGAACGAGGAGTCGCGTGATCGCTTCTGGCGCCTGCTCGAGAAGCAGGGGATCGACGTGGAGCTGCGCCGGCAGGGGGCGGGGCCGGGAACGCTGGTCCGCATCGGCGACACGGAGCTCGAGTGGGGAGACGAGTGATTCCCGAGGCGGACGCACGGGTCGTCCGGGCGGCCGAGCCGGCCGACGCCCTCGGGCGGCAGCTCGGCGTGCTCGGAGGCACGTTCGACCCCCCGCACGTCGGCCACCTGTGGCTCGCCACGTTGGCGGCCGATGCCCTCGGGCTCGATCGGGTGCTCTTCATGCCGGCGGCACAGCCGCCGCACAAGGGGGGGCGCCTCGTCTCGCGCGCGACCGAGCGGCTGCTCATGACGCGACTCGCCATCGCCGGCGATCCCACGTTCGAGCTGTGCGCCATCGAGATGGAGCGGGACGGCCCGTCGTACACGATCGACAGCGTCGCCGAGCTCGAGCGGATGTACGGACCTGAGACGCGGCTCGTGCTGATCATGGCCGCCGATTCGCTCGAGCAGATCGACACCTGGCGCGAGCCGGACCGCCTCCTCGAGCGGGTCGAGTGGGCCGTCGGGCCTCGTCCGGGGATCGAGCTGCCGGACCGCGCGGCACTGGAGGCGCGTTTCGGCCCCGGCGCGTCGCGGATCCATCTGCTCGCCGGTCCGTCCCTCGACGTCAGCAGCTCCGAGATCCGTCGCCGAGTGGCGGCCGGCCTCGCCATCCGCTACCTTGTGCCGCGCGGCGTCGAGGAGCTTATCGTCGATCGCGGGCTCTACCGCCGTGGCTGAAGGGGAACCGATCCTGACCGAACCGGACCGCGTGGAGATCCCGCCCGAGGCGGCAGAGCTGGCGCATCGGATCGTCGAAATCGCCTCCGACAAGAAGGGCAGCGACATCGTCATGCTGCGCACCGCCGAGCTGACGACCATGGCGGACTTCTTCGTGATCTGCTCCGGGCGCAGCGATCGGCAGGTCCAGGCGCTGGCGGGCGCCATCGTCGACGAGCTGCGCGAGCAGGGCATCCGCCCCCTCGGAACCGAGGGCATGAGCTCGGCACGCTGGGTGCTCCTCGACTTCGGCTCCGTGATCGTGCATGTGTTCGCGCCCGAGGAGCGGGAGTACTACGGGCTCGAGCGGCTGTGGGGCCAGGCGGCGCAGGTCGTCCGGGTCGTGTAGGCCACCCTCCCGGACGCCACCGCATATACCGTATATACATCCGCCGGTAGTACTGGTCTGCGCCGAACCGGTGGTCCTTCGGTCCCATTGAGCTGGCCCCCCGCGCTTCGCATGCTCGGTGCATGACCGATCGCCCGCGTCGCTCGCAACCGATCGAGACCTGTCGCTTCTGCAGCGGCCGTCTCCTCACGAGCGTCTTCGACACCGCGTTCCGTGAGCCGGAGGCCGACGAGCGCCTCTTCTTCGCGATTCCCGGCGCGCTGTGTGTGCCGTGCCGCCAGCTCTACGTCGACCAGCAGCTCATCGGCATCCTCGGCCTCGAGGGGGCCCGCTGCACCTTCGCGATCGAGTCCGATCGGGTCCTGCGCGCCGGCCAGGCCGGCGCCGCCTGAGCCGGCCCACCCTCAGCGGCGGGCGCCGACCAGGTGCTCGCCGATCCATGCCGCGAGCGCGGACGCCTCGTCGACGGCGTTCGTCTTGATGGCCACGTCGGCCTCGTGGAGGCCGATCAGCATCGCCTCCAACTCCTCACCCCGGTACCGCCGCGCGGCATCGACCAGGCGGCCGGCCATCCGCGCGTTGCCGCGGGCGGCGCGTCGGGCGATCTCGTTCGGCGGTGTCTTCCTTGCCGCGAGGTCCCGCACCACGATGAGATCCGAGACCCGTCCGGCCAGGGAGGCGAGGATGCGGAGTCCCGGCTGTCCCTCGTCGAGGGCACGGCGCAGCGCCTCGGCCGCCGCGGCCGGCTCGCGCCGGTCCACGGCATTCGTGATCGCGAAGACCGATGCCGGCCGCGTGTCCGCCGTGAGGGCCTCGACGTCCTCGACGGTGATCGGTCGATCGCCGGCGTACGTCCCCAGCTTGCGCAGCTCGCCGTCCGCGATCCGGGTCATCTCGCCGCGCTCGATGTCGGTCTCCCAGACCGCGCCGCCGATGCGCTCGGCGAGGACGTGCGCGGCGCGCACGTCGATCGCGATCTTTTGGCGGGCGGCGTGCGCGCTGATCCAGCCCCGCAGCTCGCCGCGTCGTGGCGCCGCGCGTTCCTCGACCCGGCCCCCGCGCTCACGGACGGCGTCGGCCAGGCGCTTGAGCAGCGCGGGCGGCTTCGCGAGGTCTCGCGAGGCCCGCTCCTCGAGGAGCGCCAGGGCGGAACCGTCGGGCAGGTCGCGGACGAGCGCGACGACACGGTCGGCGGCCGCGGTCGACCGACCGGCCGCCTTCAGCGGTTGGCGCAGCACGGCGAGATGCGAGCCGAACATCGAGACCGTGCCCGCCTCCAGCCGTGTGCGGTCGATGGCCGCGTCGTCCGGGCTGCGCTCCGGGACGATCTCGACCCGCTCCGTCGCGTCGATCGCGGTGGCGAACTCGCGCAGCGCGAGATCCAGGCCGAAGCCGTCGTCACCGTGGAGGAGCACGAGCGAGACGCTCACGTCCCGCGCTCCCAGGCCTGGCGCAGGCGAGACACGAGATCATCGACCTCCAGGCCGACCGCCTCGGCGACCTGTGCCTCCAGGGCGTGCGCCGGCCGGCGCGCCGCCTCGATCTGCTCGGCGTGCTCGGGGTGCCGTCGCTGCATGTCGTCGAGCCGCTCGTCGACGGTGAGGAACTCCTGCGCCACGTGCCGGTCGGCCACGGCCACGATGACCGACGGCCAGCCGATCGGGAACCGATCGTCGTCGAGCAGGCAGATGATCGGGTGGGAGGCGACCGGCATCGCCAGCTCCGGGTAGCCCGCCGCCTCCAGCCGCCTCGCCCCGACGACGCCGTGCTCGCCGCCGCTTCGGCGGATCTCGACCTTGTCGATGTCGTGGAGCAGGGATGCCGCCTCCACGAGCCGCGAGTCGACCGGGATGCCTGCCTCGGCCACCAGGCCGGCGGCAGCCACGGCCACGCGAGCCACGCCCTGGGAATGAACGACGATGCCGTCCGGCAGGCCGGCGTCCTCCAGCAGGCGTCGAGCGGTGTCTCGGTCGGGGACGGCCATCGTCCGATGCTACCCGGATCGACGCGGCCCCGGACGGCGCGTGCCTCGGCCGCCACGCCGGCACCGCCCACGCGATAGGTCCGGCCGTTACTTTCGACCTCGACGTCGCCATGCAGGTCCGTGCGGAGCACGAGCACGTGCGGGCGCGCGGCGAGGGCCTCGAGCGTGACCGGCGAGGGATGGCCGTAGGTGTTCCCCTCGCCCGACGAGATGACCGCGACGGTGGGGTTCGTCGCCGCCAGGAGGTCGGGCGTGGTCGATGAGCTCGATCCGTGGTGTCCGACCTTGAGCAGGTCGACCGGCGATAACGCACCGCGGCTGAGCAGCGTCTTCTCCACGGGCGCCTCGGCGTCGCCGGTGAGCAGGGCCGAGAACCCGCCATGACGGAGCACGATCACGACCGAGCCGTTGTTGATGTCCCCCTCGGGCAGCGGAGAGGCCGCGTCCAGGTCGGAGGGGTAGAGGACCTCGACGGCGGTCGCCGGGTCCAGCTGAAAGCGCTGTCCGGCACGCGCCTCGATGAGTGGTAGCGATGCGGTGGCCGCATCGGTCAGCAGGCGGTCATACGCGGCGTTTTCGAAGGCGATACCGGCATGGAGCACCGCGCGGACGCGGAAGCGGTCGAGCACCTCGACCAGTCCGGCGACGTGGTCCTGGTGCGGATGGCTGAGCACCACGAGGTCGATCCGGCGCGACGAGAACGGGAGGTTCGCGCCGAGCCGCCGGAGCGTCAGCTCGGGATCCGGCCCGCCGTCGACGAGCATCGTCGCTCCGCTCGGCGCCTCGACCAGGATCGCGTCTCCCTGCCCGATGTCGAGCGTGGTGACGTGGAGACGTCCATCCGGTCGCGAGGCCAGCGTGATGACGAGCAGCGTGACGAGCATGAGGCCGCACGCGGGCATCGGCCGAAGGACCTTCGCGAGCCCGGCCAGCGCGCCGGTCATCGCCTCGTTCGGGACCGCGCGCGCCGCCTCGGGGTCGGGCGACCCGTCGTCCCGGAGAGCCCAGCTGACCAGCCACAGCATCGGCAGCCACGCCGCGGCGACGGGCGGCGGCATGGACACGCCGACCGCCGCGCCCGGGACCTGCGCCGCGAGGTGACCGACCGCGATCATCGTCCGCAGGAGCAGCCAGGCGGGGCCGCCCGCCAGCCAACCGACGACCTCGCCCGCCGTCGTGGCGCCCAGCGACTCCGCGAGCAGCCCGAACACCGAGGCGACGGCACTGAAGAGCATGACGAGCGGAACGATCGGGACGACCAGCACGTTCGCCACCGGCGCCACGAGCGACAGCCGCTCGAAGTTGAGCGCCACGACCGGCAGGGTCGTGAGCTGCGCGGCGAGGGTCAGCGACACCGGCTCGCGGATCCATGCCGGCCATCGGCCGAGGCGACGCTCGATCGAGCGTCCGAACCAGATCAGGCCTGCCGTCGCGAGCAGGGACAGCTGGAAGCCGACGTCCCACAGGACCGCCGGCGCCGCGAGCAGCATGACGAGTGCCGCCAGCCCGAGTGCCGAGCTGGCGTGGGCGCGGGAGCCGCTGAAGCGCCCGACGAGCAGGGCGGCGGCCATCAAGGCGGCGCGGACGACCGATGGGCTGGCGCCGGTCAGCATCACGTACCCGGCGACCGAGCTGGTGGCCACCGCCGCGGTCATCCAGCGCCCGCCTGGCCGTCGCTCGAGTGGCCGGAGCATGGCGCCGACGAGCGCGACGACGATGGCGATGTTCCAGCCCGAAATGGCGACGACGTGCGTGAGGCCGGCGGTGGCGAACGACTCGTTCACCTCGGGCGCGATCGATGCGCGGACGCCGAGCAGGATGCCGGCGCCCAGGGCTGCCTCGGGCTCGGGCACGACCGCCGTGAGCCCGCCGAGCAACGTCGCGCGAACGCCGGCGAGGAGTGCGGCCGCACCCCGTGCTTCCTCCACGACCTCCGCACCACGTGCCCGCACGATTCCGCCGATGCCCTGCCGCGCCAGGTACTCGCGGTACGCGAATCCGTCGAAGTCCTCGGCCAGCTCCACGCGCGCCACGACTCGGAGCCGATCCGCGCTCCGTGCGTCGATGCCGCGCGGCAGCCAGACGAGCACACGATCCGCCAGGGGGTGCGGACGACCCTCGCGGAGGACCGCCACCTCGTCGAGGACTACCTGGATTCGGTCCGCCCGCGGGCGGGGGTCGTCGGTGACCGTGCCCGTCAGCTCGTGCTCGCCGCCGTCGACCAGGTCGGCCGCCACCAGGGCGCCCGGCGCCAGCTCGCTCGACGACGCGAGACGCCAGCCGCCCGCGGCGACGCCGAGTGCCAGTACCGCGGCGAGGAGAGCCGCGCGACCCGCGCGTCCGCCCGCCGTGCCCGCCAGGATGCCGGCCGCCGAGGCCGTGGTCAGCGCCAGCACCGGCGGGGACCAGCCGAGATCCTGAAGCAGGATGCCACCGGCGATGCCGGCGAGCGCCGTCGGCAGCGTCCAGCGCGCGAGGCCCATCGGTCAGCCCGCCGTGGCCAGCTCCCGGATGCTGTCGAGCTGCCCGCGGTGGATGACGCCCCGCTGGTGTGCGTCCTCGAGGGAGCTGAATGGCTGTTCCTGGCGTGCGGCGACGATCTTCTGGACCGTCACCGGTCCGATGCCCGGGAGGGCCTCGAGCTGCTCCGGGGTCGCCGTGTTCAGGTCCACGAGCCCGCCGCCCGTGGTTGCGCCACCGCCCGTGGCTCCTCCACTGCCGGCGGAGGGTGGCGGCTCCGCACCGGCGGCCGCGTCCCCGACGCGAGGAACGCGGACCTGCTCGCCGTCTGTCAGCGGCTGCGCAAGGTTGAGCGTAGTCGCGGCGGCATCGAGATCGGCGTCCACCGCGTAGCCGCCGGCTGCGGCGAGCGCGTCGCCGATCCTGGTGCCTGCCGGGAGCTGCACGATGCCGGGTTGCTGGACCGCTCCGGCGACGTCGACCACGATCGTGTCCGGCAGCGAGACGGCCGACTCGCCGGGGGACGCGATCGGAGTGCTTGGCGTCGGAATGCCGGCGAGCGCGAACTCGTCCGCCTCCGCTGCGCTGTCGGGCACGAACAGGACGACCGCGGCGGCTACGGCCAGGAGCACGGCGATCCCGGCCGTGGCGATGAGGATTCGATCGGAGCGAGACACACGCCGACCCTCCAGCGGAGGCGAGACGGGTGGCAGGGCTGCGTCCGAAGCCCGGCGCCCGGGCACTCGACGCCGGGCTCCGGAAGCAGGAGGCCAGCCTATCGCGGTCGGCCTTACCGCCCGGTTATCGCCGCCTTACCGAGTCGGCGACGATCGCGTCAGTCGCGGGGAGTCACGACGTTGACGAGCTTGCCCGGGATGTGGATGACCCGCATCGGCGCACGTCCGGCCAGGTAGCGCTGGACGTGCTCCGACGCGAGGGCCATGCCCTCGATCTCGTCGGCCGGCGTGTCGGGCGTGATCACGAGGCGGTCGCGCAGCTTGCCGTCGACCTGGACCGGCAGCTCTATCGTCTCCGCGACGGCCAGCTCGGGATCGGCCACCGGCCAGGACTGCCGATGGATGCTGTAGGGGTGGCCGCGGCGCTCCCACAGCTCCTCCGCGACGTGCGGCGCGACCGGCGCCAGGAGGAGCAGCAGCGTGTCGACGGCCTCCGCGTACGCCGGCGTACCGGCGAGCCCGCTCTCGCGCGCGCGGACGATCGCGTTCGTGAGCTCCATCAGCTTGCTGATCGCGGTATTGAAGCGGAGTCCCTCGTAGTCGTCCGCGACGGCGTCGATGGTCGCGTGCGTCACGCGCCGCAGCGCGCGGAACATCTCGTCCGCGGTGCCGAGTGCCTCGTCGGGCGCGGGAGCCGACGCGTGATTCGCTCCGTCGCGCAGCGCGGCGCCCCAGACGCGGCCCAGCCAGCGGTGGATGCCGTCGATCCCGGTCGCGCTCCACGGCCCGCCCTGGTCCCATGGACCGATGAACATCAGGAAGGCACGGACCGTGTCGGCGCCGTATCGGCCGGCCAGCTCGTCCGGTGCCTGCACGTTCCCGCGCGACTTGCTCATGCGCTGCTTGTCCATGCCCAGGATCTGCCCCTGGTTGCGCAGCTTGCGGGTCGGCTCGTCGAAGCCGACGAAGCCCAGGTCCCGGAGGGCCTTCGTGAAAAAGCGGAAGTACATCAGGTGCATGACCGCGTGCTCGGCGCCGCCGGTGTACAGGTTGATCGGCATCCACTGCTCCACCTCGTCGCGCTGGAACGGCGCCGTCTCGTCGTGCGGCGAGCAGTAACGGAGGAAGTACCAGCTCGAATCCACGAAGGTGTCCATCGTGTCGGTCTCGCGCCGGGAGGGCGCGCCGCAGGTCGGGCACTCGGCATGGAGGAACTCGGCGTGCGACTGCAGGGGCGAGACGCCGGTCGGCGCGAAGTCGACGTCGGTCGGCAGCACGACCGGCAGCTGGTCCTCCGGGACCGGCTGCGCGCCGTGCTCGTCGCAGTAGATGATCGGGATCGGGGCACCCCAGTAGCGCTGCCGTCCGGCGACCCAGTCGCGCTGTCGGTACGTGACCGCGAACTGGCCCTGGCCGCGCTCCTCCAGCGCCCGCGTGATCGCGCCGATCGCCTCCGCGGCCGCCATGCCGGTGAACTCGCCGGAGTCGATGAGCACCTCGTCGTCGGTGTGCTCGACGAGCGCCCGTCCCTCGGGCAGCTCGCCGGAACGCGGTGCGACGACGTACCGGATCGGCAGGTCGAACGCGCGTGCGAACTCGTAGTCGCGCTCATCGTGGGCGGGCACCGCCATGATCGCGCCGGTGCCGTAGCCGGGCAGGACGTAGTCGGCGATCCAGATCGGGACGCGCTCCCGGGTCATCGGGTTGACGGCGTACGCGCCGATGAAGACCCCGGTCTTCTCGCGCTCCGCGTTCATGCGGTCGATCTCGGTCGCCCGCCGCGCATCGGCCACGTAGGCGGTCACCTCGTCGCGCCGGTCGTCGGTGGTCAGCACCTGCACGAGGGGGTGCTCGGGCGCCAGGACCATGAAGGTGGCGCCGAACACGGTGTCGGGGCGCGTCGTGAAGACGCGGATCGCCTCGACGTCGTCGGGCTCGGTCGGGAAGTCGATCTCGGCGCCCTCGGATCGGCCGATCCAGTTCGTCTGCATCGCCTTGATCGGCTCGGGGTAGTCCAGGCCCTCGAAGTCCAGCAGCTCGTCGGAGTAGTTCGTGATGCGGAAGTACCACTGCTCCAGGTCGCGCTTCTCGACCTGCGTGCCGCAGCGCCAGCAGCGCCGATCGGTGCCCTCGACCTGTTCGCGGGCCAGCACGACCTTGTCCTTCGGGCACCAGTCGACGGCGCCCATTGCCTTGTACGCCAGTCCGGCCTCGTAGAGCTTCAGGAACAGCCACTGCTGCCAGCGGTAATAGTCCGGCTCGCAGGTGACGACCTCACGGCTCCAGTCGAAGCTGGCGCCCATGAGTCGCATCTGGCGCCGCATCGTGTCGATGTTCGCGTACGTCCACGTCGCCGGGTGGATGCCGCGGTCGATCGCCGCGTTCTCGGCCGGCAGCCCGAACCCGTCGAAGCCCATCGGAAACAGCACGTTGTAGCCCTGCATCCGATGCATGCGCGCCACGATGTCGGGCCCGGTCATCGCGTACCAGTGCCCGATGTGGAGGTCGCCCGACGGATACGGGTACATCGTCAGGTCGTATCGCTTCGGGCGTGGGTCGTCGTCCCGCGCGGCGTAGAGCCGGTCCGCCTCCCAGCGGTCGCGCCACTTCTGCTCGAAGATCGCGGGATCGAAGCGGGGCGCGCGCTCCGTCCGTCGCGGCGTCTGGGCGGTCATGCGTCGCTCCCTTCCGTTGCCGGTTCAGTCCATGGCGCTCGTTGCGCGATCGGCGCGATCGTGCTCGTGGTGGATACCAATGGTGCTCGTGGTACGCATGCCGAAGCCGATGGCGAGCCGTGGCGGCCGGCCGGTCCACGCTCAGATGTCGGTCGCTCCGCGGCGCCAGGGGCGCTCGATGAGCCCAGGACGTGCGTAGCACTAACCTGGCTGGTGTCTGAGAAGTCAGCGGCGCTGCGCCTCACGGCGCGGGATCCGCGGGTCATGGCCGATCCTCCTCGCGCGGGAACCAGGCCATGAGCACCTCGTCGCGGTACGCCTCTCCCGACCGGTACTGCATCCGGCGCAGCCCCTCGCGGACGAAACCGGCGCGCTCGTACACCGCGATGGCCCGCTCGTTGTCGGGGAATACGCCCAGCGAGATCTTGCGCAGGCCGCGCTCGGCAGCCCATCGCTGCGCGGCGGCGATGAGCTCGGTCCCGATGCCGATGTCGCGCCAGCCCTCGGCGATCGTGATCGAGAGGACACCGATGTGCTCGGTCGCGACGCCCCGGTCCACGCTGACCAGGACGTTGCCGACGACCTCGGCATCGGCCTCGGCGACGAGCACGAGATGCTCGGCGGCGCGGATCATCTCGCTGATCCAGAACGCCTCGGACGGCTCGCTGACCGCGCCGGGCCCCGTGATCAGCCAGCGGCCCTCCTGCCGCACGTCGGAGAACAGGCGGGCCAGGTGACGACCGTCGGTGGGCCGTGCCGGGCGCAGCGTCCAGCGCCGCCCGTCCCGGGCGACCTTGGCCTCCGCGCCTCCGGTCTGGATCATCGGCTCCGGCTCCTGACTACGACAAAACCCCTCCGTCGCTCTGGACGAAGGGGTTGCTTCGCGGTACCACCTGAGCTTGACCGATCGGAAGGTGGTGGAGCTGGGGGGACTCGAACCCCCGACCCCCTGCATGCCATGCAGGTGCTCTCCCAGCTGAGCTACAACCCCACGATCGGTCCACTCTTCGGCCCGATATCGGAGGCCGATCCCGGCCCGGACTCGTGCCCGGGCTGCTCGACGGGCGAGTTCCGCGTTCCTCGTGCGCCGGCTTGCACCGATCCCGGCTCGCTGTTCACGAGGCGCACGCGTACTGATCCCGCGTCAACGCGTCGGCCCGGAGGATAGCACAGGCGTTCGGTGCGCCTCAATGCCGACGGCATCGCCGCACAGCGCGCGGCAGCGTTCGAAAGGACCTGGTCGGCGGTTCTCATCGTCTGGCGGCCAACTTGCGGTCACGCTGTAGCAGTGAACACGACGCCCACAACGAGGAGAGCGCAAGATGCCTGAGCCACTCGGCCGCCGACGCTGGGCCATCCCGGAGGGGATGATCCCGTCCGAGAGCACCGCCGACGGGCCCGACCTGGAGAGCCACGAGACCGCCTCGATCCTGAATGTCGGCGACGATCCGGCACAGGTCCAGATCAGCCTGTTCTTCGTGGATCGCGAACCGGTCGGACCCTACCGGGTCGAGGTTCCGGCCCGACGCACCCGCCATCTGCGCTTCAACGAGCTCGAGGACCCTGAGCCCGTTCCACGGGACACGGACTACGCCAGCCTGATCGAGTCCGACGTCCCGATCATCGTCCAGCACACGCGGCTCGACAGCCGCCAGCCGGAGCTGGCGATCATGACCTCGCTGGCCTACCCGTCCGAGGAGTAGCACCGATGACGATCGTGG
>DATLGA010000114.1:0-14593 GCA_035540715.1 Candidatus Limnocylindrales bacterium
TCGTCGGCGAGGCGAACCTGCTTCCCGGGGAGGTCCGCCACGGCGAGGTCCAGACCATCGTCGGGCGGTTCCGCGCCGCCAACGGCGCCCTCGCCGACGGCACCCACGCGGAGGTCCTCCTCCGGCCGGAACAGCTCCACATGCTGCCGGTCGGCCGGCTGTCGACCGCGCCGCGGCCGGAGGCGGTCCTCCGCATCGTGCGCCGCGTCTTCCACGGCTCGGAGGTCCACCACGTGCTGCGCAGCAGCACCGGCCTCGAGATCGAGGCGGCAACCCCGTCGAGCGCCACGCTCGAGGTCGGCACCGACGTGATCGCCCACGCCCGCGCGCGCGAGGTGCCGGTCTACCCGGTCGGCAGCGAGGTGGCGCCGAATGCCTCCATGCCGCCGGATGCTGCTGTCGATCCCGGATAACGCGGGGCACGCCGTCGCAGGACTGTGCCGCGCCCGAGAGCGGCCAATCTTGGCTCTCCGACCCGTGGGACGGGTATTCGGCAACCTCAGCCCGATCGCTAGGTCCGGACAACTTCCATGAAGTCGAGGACCTGGCGCCACGCATCGGCACTGGCGTCGCCGTGCTCCTCGGCCTTGCGATCGAAGAACGAGTGTGGCGCGTCGGGGTACGTCACGCTGCGATGACGCACGCCCGCCTCGTCGAGCGCGAGGTCGAAGGCATCGCGCGCCTCGGCGGGGATCCCCGGATCGGCGCCGCCATAGAGCGCCAGGACCGGACAGGCGAACCGGGGCGCTTCGTCCGCGGGCGCCGGCAGGCCGCTCCGGTGCTCGCCGACCGGCCAGGGATAGAAGCCGATCACACCCGCGAGTCCCAGCCCGGCCGCCGCCTGGAGCAGGCTGACCCGCCCGCCGAGGCAGAACCCGACCGTGTACACGCGCGTCGGAGCGTCCCGGTGGTGCGAGCGAAGATGGGACCAGGCCGCTGCCACGTCGTCGTCGACGCGGGCCGGGTCCAGCTGCAGGACATGGGGCTGCGGGTCGAACCCCTCGTCCCGCTTCGACGTTCCGGCAGTGCGCGCGTAGAGGTCGAGCGTGACGGCGTCGACACCGGCCTCGGCGAACCGCAGCGCGAGCTCCTCGTAGTACGGATGCAACCCACGCACGTCCGGCACGATTACGATCCCGGCGCCGGACGGCTGTTCGGCTCTGGCCGCATATGCCGGGATCCGCGTGCCATCGCGGCTCGTGAGGATGAGGTCTCCGGCGTCGACCGCGGCTCCCCTGATCGGCGGCAGCGGCGGCCGGGCATCGGCGGAGAAGCACATGCCGCACAGTCTCGCACGCGGCGTGCCGCGCGGGTCAGCCGATCAGCCGGCCGACCGCCACCCACGAACCGACCGCGAGCAGCGCGGCGACCCCGGCGTAGACCGCGACCCGGGCGGGGGCCGGCATGCTGCCGTGCAGCTGATCGCCGGTCGGCGTGCGCCACATCCCCGCCAGCGTCGCGACGCCGGTCGGCGGCAGCAGGAAGCCGAGCAGCGCGCCGACGAGGAGGCCGCCGATGTGCCCGGTCCAGCTGATGTTCGGCACGACGAACGTGAAGACGAGCAGGAAGATCAGGTACGTGCCGACGCCGGCCATCATGGCGCGCGCCTCCCGGCCGACGACCGCGTGATGCCGGCGCGAGACGACGAAGACGAGCCCGATGATCCCGAAGATCGCTCCGGACGCGCCGGCGGCGAACTGGGCGGGATCGAGCAGGATCGTCAGGACGCTGCCGCCCGCCGCCGCCATGAGATAGATCGCCGCGAACTCGATCGGCCCGTACATCCGCTCGACGATCGGCCCGTACAGGTAGAGCACGTACATGTTGAAGCCGATGTGAATCAGGCCGAGATGGAAGAACGCGCTGGTGAAGATCCGCCACCACTCTCCCTGGGCCACGAGGACCGCATTGATGAGGTGCTCCCGCCCGAGCGGTCCGATGCCGCCACCCCAGAACCCACCGCTGAGGGTCTCCCCACCGGACAGCGCCGCGTCCACGAGGAACAGCGCGGCGCAGATCGCGATGATCGAGTAGGTGACGACCGGCGTGTGCCGCGCGTACGCCCCGCGAGCGCGGTTGAACTGCCGCCGCGCCTCGAAATCGTGGCCGGTCTCCTTGAGCAGCCAGGCGATGCGGTTCGCGATCGGTCCGCGCTCTTCGGGCGGCGCCCGCCGGTCGGCCTCGCGGTAGGCCGAGATCGCCGACTCCAGGTCCTCGTCCCGGACGAGCTGCTCGGCGACGCTCCGCCAGCCGAGCCACGCGCTGCGGCCCCCGGTATGCGCCGCCGCCTGCCAGGCGGCGAGGGCGCCAGGCTCGTCGTCGGCGCGGTATCGGGCCGTGCCGATCGACAGCCACGCCTCGCCGGAGAGGTCCGGGTCGGGGTGGCCGGTCAGCTGGCCGAGGATGCGGGTCGCCCCGTCGAGATCACCGCTGTCGAGCAGCCGGCGGCCCTCGGCGAGGCGCAGGGTAGGTTCGTCAGTCATGCGACCGGTCGATTATGCGACACATGCGAACGACCGCCGAGAGGTTGGCACCTCGGCGGTCGTTCCCCTGCCCCCTGGCAGGGTGGCACCCGGCGTGAGACCGGGGGCATGAATCGGCGTGAGAGCTACTTCGCGCGGCGCAGGAACTCGATCACGTCGTCATATCGGAAGCGGCGGTCACCACGCTTGCAGACCCGGAAGAACGGGAGCTCGCCGCGGTCGCCGAGCCGCTTGACGGTGTTCACGTGCAGGTGCAGCATCTCGGCGACCTCGGACGCCGTCAGCAACTTCCCGACCTCGTTCGTCATCATCGGTGGCGTCGAACCTCTGTATGGGCACTTGGCGCGCCGTCCGCACGGGCAGGTGCGGTAGGAGCGGCTCGTGGTCGGATAGTAAGGTTGCGGTGCCCTCCGGCCGCCCGGTACGTTCAGGTCAAGGCGAGGAGTACTTCCGTTCATGACCGATCCGCAGCCGCCGGAGGAGGTTCGACGCCTGGTCGATCAGCGGACAACCGCTCGATCGGCACGCGACTGGGCGAAGGCCGACGCCATCCGCCACGAGCTCGCCGCCCTGGGCTGGGAAGTTCAGGACAGCGTTGAAGGGACGAGCCTTCGCCCGATCCTCGCGCATGCGGGGACCCGGCCCGACGAGCGTGAGCCGCTGACCGACGAGCCCTCGGTCGAGGTTTCGCTCCAGGTCGTGGCGGAGGACCATCCGGACGACCTGCACCGCCTGCTCGAGGGGCTGTCTGCGCACCCTCCGAGCGTTGCGTGGGAGCTCGTCGTCGTCGCGAACGCGCCGTCGTACGACCTCGACCGGCTCCTGGCCGACGTCGCGCCCGGCGCCGCGACGCAGGTCATCCGGCGCGACGAGCGCCTCGGCTGGGCCGACTCGCGGACGCTCGGCCTCCGGGAGTCGCGCGGCGAGATCACGATCCTGCTCGACAGCTCGCTCGAGCCGGTCGGAGATTTCGTCGCGCCCCTCCTCGCCGCCTTCGCGGAGCCGGACGTCGGCCTGGCGGGTGGCTGGGGCGTGCGGTCGCGGAACGGCCGCCAGTTCGACGAGGCGCCGCCCGGAGAGGTGGACGCGATCGAGGGCTACTGTCTCGCCGTCCGACGCGACGCGCTGCGGGCGGTCGGTGGCTTCGATCGCCGCTTTCAGTTCTACCGGAACGCCGATCTCGACTTCAGCTTCGCGGTCCGCGACGCCGGATGGCGGGCCGTGCGAACGGCGCCGCTTCCGCTCGAGCGGCACGAGCACCGCGGCTGGGCGTCCGTGCCCGAGGCCGAGCGGGATCGCCTCAGCCGGCGCAACTTCTACCGGTTCCTCGACCGATGGGGGCGCCGGCCGGACCTCCTGCTCGACGCCTCCATCGACGAGGTACAGGCTCGATGACGCCGCATCGGATCCACGTCTGGCCATGGACGCGACGGGTCGGACGCCACCTGCTGCCGAACTGGCTGGCGATCTCGCTCGGGCGGCACGTCATCGCCTGGCGCGCTCTCGATGCGCGGGAGCTCGCCCACGAGCTCGAGCATGTTCGTCAGTGGCGGGCGCACGGATGGACCTTCCCGCTGACGTACCTCGCGGCGGCGATGCGGGCCCGGCGCAGGGGACGCCACTGGTACCGCGACAATCTCTTCGAGGTCGCGGCCCGCGAGGCTGCGGAGCGCGCCGCCGGCTAGGACCGATGACCCTCCAGGCAGGTGCAACCCTCCGGCCCGACGCGGGCCGAGTGGCGGGTCGCCGGCGGCAACACGAAGCCGCGACCGGGCCGGAGGTCGACCGCTTCCTCGCCGTCGCCGACGAGGAAGGTGATCGACCCCTCCGCGCAGACGAGCAGCTTCGTGTAGGGGTGCTCGTGCGCGCCGTACCGCTCGCCGGGGCCGTTGCTCCACGCGTACGGGGCGACGCCGGCGTCACGCAGCGCCCGCTCCGCGGCCTCGATGCCGGGCTCGCGGGCGTCGAACGGCTCGAGCGGGCCGACGCGGTCGGTCACCGGATCAGGAGCACGGATCGCTGCACGTGGAGGCCGTCCTCCATGCGCGAGACGCCGACGATGCGGTCCCACGGCAGGAGCCACGGGCGCACGTCGCTCCGGTAGGCCGGATCGGCCAGCTCGGTGGCGAAGGCCGCCTCGACGGCCTCGACGATGCCGGCGAGGTCCATCCACGCGATCCCCGTTCCAGCCGGACCGCCCAGGCCGGTGAGCGAATCCGCGTAGCGCGCCTCCGCGCCGAGCGCGTCGGCGGGGTCGAGTTCGAGAGCGCGAGCCACGAACCGATCGCCGAACCCGACCAGCGCCCGGTCGTCACTCAGCGCGTACTCGACGACGAGCGCCATCTCATCCGCTCCGGGCAGGAGGAACATCGCCGGATCGGCCCAGCGGATCGTGGTGATGCTCACGCCCGCGACCTCGCGCTCGGAGACGGCGATGCTGCTCGCCGGATCCGTCGCCGCTAGGCGGGCGAACGTGGCGAGCTGACCGAGACGCCGCTCGGCGGAGGAGCGGTCTTCCGGCACGAGCACGAGCCCGCCGTACGGCTGGCTGCCGTCCCAGCCGACCGCCATCGCGCCGTCGCCGATCCAGGCCACGAGCTCCTCGAGGTTGGCGCCGAGCGCTGCCTCGGCGGTGGCGATGCCATCGGCGGCCTCCGGCTCCGCTGCCAGGCTCTGCTTCATCGACGTGATGAAGGCGGCGAGCGCCGGGCCGAGGCTCCCGCCTTCGGCGTAGTAGAGCGCATCGGCCGGGACCTCGTCGGCCAGCCCGCGATCGGCGTTCTCGACGGCGAAGGGGCCGGTCGGGGCGGCGCTCACCGCGTCGAAGGCGAGGCCGTCCTCGGTCGCCCGCATCGCGAACGCGCCGCGCAACGGCTGGTGCTCCAGCAGCGGACCCAGTGCGTCGAGCGACGCGCCCGCGGTCGGAGCCGCGGCCTCCATGGCCGCTGCCATCATCTCGGTGAAATCGTACGTGGCGAACGCGACCCAGTCGTCAGGGAGCCGGCCGGCGAGCGACTGCAGCTCGTCGTCGCCGGCGACGCTCGGCCCTTCGGCGTTCGTGTCGAGGGCGGCGACGATGTCGGCGGCCGTCGGAGCCAGGAGCACCTGGTCGCCGGTCACGGCCCACGCTCCCTCGCCGAATCCGTCCGCGGCATGAATCGTGACGCCCCGATGCTCGGTGGTGGTGAACGTGCTGCCCGAGCCGGCGGACTCGGTCGCGAGCCGCTCCACGGCGGCACGAGCGGCATCGGCATCGGTCACGCCGAAGAGGACGACCATCCGCGGTGCCTCCGGGGGCGCCATCGGGTTGAAGGTCGGGTCGAAGGCAGAGGCCGGCATGTCGATCAGGCCGAGCGCCACGTGGCCGTCGAACCATGGCGCGATGTCGTCGCTCCAGCTCACGTCCGCCCCGTCCTCGGCGAGCGCCGCGTCGAGCACCTCACCGAGCTGGTCGAACAGCGGTCGGTCGAGATCCAGGCCGTCGATGCGCGGGAACCGCCCGAGCAGGTCGCGCAGCGCCTCGTCCTGCGCGACCGACGGCGAGAGCCGCATCTCGAAGTACATGGCCGCCGTGGGCGGCACGTACGAGGCGCCGCCGCCGAGCGCGGCCACGCGAGTCGTCAGGAGGAAGGATCCGGCCGCCAGGCCGATGCCGACCGCGAGCACGGCCACGAGACCGATGACGACGAGGCGCCAGCGGGGCACGCCGGTGGCGGACGACACGATCGCCGGCTCCGGCCGGCGGGCGGGCTCGGGGGACGCGGACATGGCAGCTCTCCGGATGGTTCCGGCGCTCGGGTTGGCCGGACACGCGGCTAGCCTACCGCCACCCGGCCAGCCGTGCGCCGGGACGATCGGGCCATCTGAGCTAGAGTCGGCACCACGGCCCGCACCCGCCGGCCGACACCGTTCACCATGAGGGATCGATGCCGACCGGAGGCGTGGGCGCCGGGCTGCTCTCCGCGGTCTCGTTCGGCGCCGGCGATTTCGCCGGCGCCGTGGCGGCGCGCCGTGCCGGAGCGCTTGCCGTCGTGGCGGGGGCGCACGCCATCGGCCTCGTCGCGCTGCTCCTCGCCGTTGCGTGGGTGAGGCCGCCGCTTCCCGATCTGCCGACCGCCGGGGTCGGCCTGCTGGCCGGCGCGGCGGGCGCGGCGGGCCTGGCCGCCCTCTATCGCGGGATGACGCTCGGGAGCATGGGCCTCATCACGGCCCTCAGCGGAGTCGGCTCGCTGGCCATTCCGCTCGTCGTCGGGGCCCTCGTCGGCATCCGCGTCGGAGACCTCCAGCTCGTCGGCGTGGCCTGTGCCGCCGCGGCGGCGGCCGCCGCCAGTGGCGCCTCCCGGGACGAGCTCGGCCGGCACGCGCTCGCGCTCGCGGCGGTCGCCGCCGTGAGCTTCGGAACCTGGTACGTCCTCATCGACCTGGCCGCGCGTGGCGGAGACCCGCTGTGGGCGCTCGTGTTCAGCCGCGCGGCGTCCTCGGGCCTGGCAGCGCTCTTCGCGATCGGCCGGATCGACCGCCGGCGATTCCCGCTCCGCATCGTCGCCATGGCCGGCGTGCTCGACGTCGGCGGCAACGCCTTCTACGTGGTTGCCCGGGACCTGCTGCCGATCGGCCTGGCGGCGGCGCTGACGGGCCTCTACCCGATCGTGACGATGCTCCTCGCCCGGGTCGTGATCGGCGAGCGGCTCCCGGCGCTCGGACAGCTCGGAGTCGGGCTGGCGCTGCTCGGCATCGTCCTCATCTCAGTCGGCGGCTGACCCTGCGGTCCGCGCCCGCGGCAGCACTGATAAGCCAATGGTAAGTGGCCGGTAAGCGGCCGCGCGGTCTCATGGGCTGGCCTCGACGGGCGTTCGCTCGAAGCCCGGGGGCCGCTCGTGAGGAGACACCATGCTTCGCCTGTCCCATCGTCGACGCGTCGTCTGGTCGTTCGTCGCTGCCGTCATCACCCAACTGCTCCTGGTCGCCGCGGCCGCGGCAGGCTCCGGAGGCGGCGACTTCCCGCTTCGCTGATCGGGTGCGTCGGCGGCGCTATGATGGGCGTTCCCTCCCGCCACCCAGCCGAGACTTCCCCACCGCATGACCTGGGATCGCGTCGCCATCGTCGAGCGCGAGCTCGACCGCCACATTGCCGGCCTCGCGGCCGTGGACCGCCACCTGGGCGCTGCCGACCTCCTCGGCGCGCGAGCGTCGCTCAGCGTCGCCCAGGCGCGCGCGCTGTTCGAGGACCAGCTCGCCTCCCGCCAGATCGACGTGGCGGCCCGGGAGCTCAAGAAGACGAATCGCAGCTTCTACACGATCAGCTCGGCCGGACACGAGAACAACGCCGTCGTGGCTGCGCGCCTGCGGCCGGACGACCCCGCGTTCCTCCACTATCGATCGGGAGGCTTCTTCCTGGCGCGGGCCCGCCAGCTTCCGGGCAGCACGCCGGTGCTCGACACGCTGCTCGGCGTGGTCGCCTCGTCGGACGACCCGATCGCGCAGGGCCGCCACAAGGTCTGGGGCAGCCGGCGCATGTGGATTCCGCCACAGACGAGCACGATTGCCAGCCATCTGCCGAAGGCGATGGGCCTCGCCTTCAGCCTTGCGCGCGCCAAGCGGCTCGGCGTCGCCAGCCTCCTCCCGGCCGACTCCATCGTGGCCTGCTCGTTCGGCGACGCGAGCGCGAACCACGCGGCGGCCCTCTCCGCCATCAACACCGCCCGCTACGCCGTGCGCCTTGGCCAGCCGATGCCGCTCCTGCTGGTCTGCGAGGACAATGAGACGGGCATCAGCGTGCCCACGCCCGAAGGCTGGATCGCCGACACCTTCGGGCAGCAGCCCCACCTCCGCTACGTCCTGGCCGACGGTGAGATCGACGAGATCTGGGATGCTGTCGGCACCGCCGTCGATCACGTCCGCACGACGCGCCAGCCGGCATTCCTGCATCTGCGCACGGTGCGGCTGTGGGGACACGCGGGCAGTGACGCCGAGCACGCGTACCGATCCGTCGCCGAGATCGAGGCGGTTGAGGCACGGGATCCGCTGGTCCGCAATGCGAGGCGGCTCGTCGAGCTCGGCGCCGCGACGCCGGAGGAGCTGCGAGACCTGGTGAGGGAGACGCGCGAGCGCGTGCTCGCCGTGGCGGAGGAGGCCGCGCGCCGGCCGCGGCTCCAGACGACCGACGAGGTCGTCGCGCCGATGGCGCCGTTCCACCCCGACCGCGTGAGGCACCGCGCGGCCAACCCGGTGATCGACGCCGAACAGCGGCGCGAGTCGTTCGGCGACCACCTGCCCGAAGATGCCGCCGCACCCAACGCGCGCACGCTCGCCGGGTGCTTGAATGCCGCCCTCGCCGATGAGCTCCTGCGCCGTCCGGAGCTGCTCCTGTTCGGCGAGGACGTGGGCCGCAAGGGCGGCGTGTACAACGTCACGAACGGGCTCCAGCGCCGGTTCGGCCCGGCACGAGTGTTCGACACCCTCCTCGACGAGACCAGCATCCTCGGCATCGCCCAGGGAGCGGCCCACGCCGGCCTGCTGCCGGTGCCGGAGATCCAGTACCTCGCATACATCCACAACGCCCTCGACCAGCTTCGCGGCGAGGCCGCCAGCCTCCAGTTCTTCAGCTCCGGTCAGTTCCGCAACCCGATGGTCGTTCGAGTTCCGGGCCTCGCGTACCAGAAGGGCTTCGGCGGCCATTTCCACAACGACAACTCGGTCGGCGCCCTGCGGGACATCCCGGGCCTGGTGCTCGCCGCACCGGGCCGCGGGGACGACGCCGCGCGGATGCTGCGCGGTGCCATCGCCATGGCCGCGGAGGACGGTCGCGTGGTCGCCTTCGTGGAGCCGATCGCGCTCTATCACGAGAAGGACCTGCACGCCGACGGCGACGGCCAGTGGCTGCATGCCTATCCGCCACCACCGGACGTGCTGCTTCCCGGCGACGTCGGCCTCTACCCGGAGGCCGATGGCGACGCCGATGTCCTGCTCGTCAGCTATGCGAACGGGCTGCGGCTCAGCCTGCAGGCAGCCCGGCGACTCGCCGACGAGCACGACCTGCGCGCCCGGGTCCTCGATGTCCGCTGGCTAAACCCGCTGCCCTTCGAAGCGATCCGGGAGCATGCCGACCACGTTGGAGCGGTCGTCGTGGTCGACGAGTGCCGTGCGACCGGCGGCGGCGTCGCCGACGCGATCGTCGCCGATCTCGCGGAACGGCGGATCGGTCGGAAGCTCGCCTCGGTGCGTGCGGTCGATTCGTTCGTGCCACTCGGTCCGGCGACGTCGGCCGTGCTCGTCGGGCTCGACCAGGTCGTGGCCGCCGGCGTACGCGCTGCCAAGCGGCGCCGGCAGGCGTCGAGCAGCCGGACCTCGCGTTCGTGACGCGAGCGGTCGTCGTCTTTCCGGGGCGGGGAGCATACCTGCCGTCCGCACTCGGCGCGCTCGAGCCGGCCCATGCGTGGGTGCGCCGGGCCGATGAGCTTCGGACGCAGGCCGGCCTGGTCACCCTGTCGGAGCTGGATGCGGCGCCGCGCTTCGATCCAGCGGTGCATCTCCGGCCCTCGAACGCATGGCCACTCACCTTCCTCGCCAGCCTGCTCGATGCCGAGCGGATCGCCGAGGACCACGACGCCGTCGCCGTCGCCGGAAGCTCCACCGGCTGGTACACGGCCCTGGCGGCCGCGGGCGTGCTGTCGTTCGACGACGCCTTCCGGCTCGTTCAGCGCATGGCCGCAGCGGCAGACGAGCCCCTCGACGGCGACGAGCCGCCCGCCGAGCTGATCTACGCTCTCGCTGACGACGGCTGGCGCGCCGACCCCGTCCGGAGCGAGGCCCTCGATGCTGCGGTTGGGGAGTCCGGTGACGACGCGTTTCGAGCCCTGGAGCTCGGCGCCTACGGGGTGGTCGGCGGGCGAGCCCCGGCCGTCGAGCGCGTCGCGAGCGCTCTCGAGCCAGTGAGCGTCTCCGGCCGGCAATACCCGGTCCGCATGCCGGGCGGCGACGCTTGGCATACGCCGCTGCGCGCCCGTGACGCCGGATCGGCCGCCGCGGATCTGTCGGATCTCACCTGGGAGCGGCCGAACGTCACGCTGGTCGACGGCCGCGGAGCGCGCTTCACGCCGTGGTCGAGCGATCCGGCGGCCCTGGCGAGCTACACCCTCGCGGACTTTCCGATCAACCCGTTCGACACCGCCACGGCGGTCCGCGTCGCCCTGCGCGAGTACGCGCCCGAGGTGGTGCTGCTTCCCGGTCCGGGCAGCTCGCTCGGCGCGGCGTGCGCGCACCTCATCGTGGCCGAGGGCTATCGCGGCGTCCGCTCGCGGAGCGAGTTCGAGGCGGCGCAGCGCAGCGAGCATCCGCTTCTGCTGTCCATGCGGCGGTGACCGATCGCGTCGTCGTGCTGGAACGGCCGCTGGACCTGGCGGCGACCCTTGAGACGCTGGCGCACGGTCGGGGTGACCGGACCATCCGCCTCGCGCGCGGCGAGGCCTGGCTCGCGTTCCGGACCGCGGACGGCCCCGCGACGGTGCGCCTCGTGCACGACGAGCCGCTACGCCTCCGCGCGAGCGCCTGGGGCCCCGGCGGTGAGCGCGGACTGGCGGCCGTGCCGGCCGTCATCGGCGAGCAGGATGAACCGGAGCGGTTCGTCCCGGCGCACCGGGTCCTGCGCGACCTCCAGCGTCGCCACCCGGGGCTGCGCCTGCCCTCGAGCCGGCGGGTGCTCGACGCCCTCGTCCCGTCGGTGCTCGAGCAGAAGGTGACCGGCACCGAGGCCTTCCGCGCCTATGCGAGCATCCTTCGTGCCCACGGCGAGCCGGCTCCCGGGCCGATGCGGCTGCTGCTGCCTCCCTCGCCGGCCCGCCTGGCCAGCCTGCCCTACTACGCCCTCCACCCGCACGGCGTCGAGCGCCGTCGGGCAACGGTGATCAGCAGGGCGGCGGCTCGTGCTGCCTGGCTGGAACAGGCGGCCGACGCCACCGATGCGCGCCGGCGTCTGACCTCGATGCCCGGCATCGGCGCCTGGACGGCCGCCGAGGTCCTGCGCTCGGCGTTCGGCGATCCTGACGCGGTGAGCGTGGGCGACTTCCACGTGCCGAACATGGTGGCCTGGGCGCTGGCCGGCGAGCCTCGCGGCGATGACGCCCGCATGATCGAGCTGCTCGAACCGTACCGAGGGCAGCGCGGACGCGTGCAGCGGCTGCTCGAGGTCGGCCGCATCAGCGCGCCCCGCTACGGGCCTCGCCTGGCGCCGCGCAGCATCGCGGCGATCTAGCCGCGCGATCGGCGAGAAGGCGTGGCGTCCCCGGCAGGATTCGAACCTGCGACCGGCCGCTTAGAAGGCGGCTGCTCTGTCCACTGAGCTACGGGGACCGCGCACAGGATACCCACCGGCCGCCTGCGCCTCCACCGGACGAGCGCTTTGCGCGGCGCCCGACTATACTCGCGCGCAGTGCTCCCCGATGCCGCACCCACGGAGGGATCCCGCATGGCCAGTGATGGGCGTCCGCGCATCAGCGTGGTCAACGACAACGCGGACTTCCTCGAGCTGATGTCGGCGATCCTCGACGAGGATGCCGGCTACGAAGTGACGCTCTTCAACGGCGACGAGACGACGATCGACGAGCTTGCCGGTTCGGAGCCCGACCTCATCATCGTCGATCTGCTCCTCGGGGGCGCATCGGGCTGGGAGGTGGTCACCCTCGCTCGCGCGGACGAGCGTCTCGCCGATACGCCGCTCGTCGTGTGCTCGGCCGACGTCACGTCGCTGCGTGAGCGGGCGGGCGAGCTGGCGCAGATCGCGAACCTCCACGTGCTCGAGAAGCCCTTCTCGGTCGACGAGATCACCGATCTCGTGGAGAAGCTCGTCGGCCGCGTCGAGCCGGCCACCCGGTAGACTGGTTGGCGATGGCCAACGAACCGATCATCACGAAGACCCAGCTGCAGCGCACGCAGCTCGACATCGATCGGGAGCTCCTGCGTGACGAGGACCTCCTCAACGAGGAGCACCTCCGCCGCATGGACCAGGTGCTGCTGCGCCGTAATCTCGACCATGCGCGCATGTTCAGCCGCAAGCTGAGCCTCGAGCTCCAGCAGTACGTCCACCTCTACACGCCCGAGGCCAACGAGCTTCGACGCCGCATCACGAAGTACATGGTGATGGAGCGGATGATCGAGCGGGAGATGGCGCGCCGCCACACGTACTGAACCGGCGCTCTCGTCCGGCAGGGTAACGCCCCGATCCGCCGAGCTCGGATCGGGGCGTCCTCGAACGTTCTGCAATGGGCCCGCAGGCGGGCCGCTCAGGCAACCGCCGCCTGCGCCTCGATTCGTGGTGTTCCGGCCCCGCGATTCGTGACGGGCTCTCGCCCGTCGTCCGCCGTGGCGAGCACGGCGCGCGACCAGGCGGCCAGGCGTGGCATCTCGAGCAGCGAGAAGGTCAATCCGCGAGCCGCCAGCTCGCCGTGGTCCCAGCCGTTGAACTCACGCCGCGCGGCCACGCCGCACATCTCGTCGTAGAGCTCCGGCCAGGTCGCCCCTCGGCGGCGGTGGCAGTAACGGATGAAGGCAGTGACGTCGGGCGATGGGACGTCGCCCGATGGTCCCGACCGCGCGGTGGCGTCGGACACCAACGACCGCTGGGTCATGCGATGGCACCCCTCCCGGGTAGGTTCGCGATGGATGGATGATGGCTGCGGTCCTGCGACCTGATGGATGAAGGATGCAGGACCGACGCGCATCGTAGGTCCGAATCGGCCCGGATCGGAAGGGGTCTGTCCACCAAGTTGTCCACATTCCGGCGACGCCGGATGCGCGGACGGTGGACATCGGTCAATCGGCGAACCGATCGAGCGCGAACAGGCCGATGTCGTGCGCCGTCCGGCCCTCGATCGCCAGGTCGGCCATGATCTCGCCGACCACGCTCGCGAACTTGTAGCCGTGCCCGCTGCACGCGGCTGCGACGCTCACCTGCGCCGCGTCGGGTAGACAGCCGATCGTGAAGTGCTCGTCCGGCGAATTCGTGAAGATGCACGCCTTCAGCATCTCGGTCGGTCCGGCGCCCGCCGGGAAGTAACGCTCGGCGAAGCCGCGCAGCGCGGCCTCGTCGCGCGCCGTCGTCGAGCGATCGGGCTCGTCGGGGACGATCGGCTCGCGGAAGTGGTGATACCAGCCGAACTTGAAGCCGTGGCCGTCGTACGTGGGGAACCCGTAGTAGCTGCCCTCCGGCACGTCGACCAGGAACACCGGGAACCGCTCCGGCTCGAACAGCTCCGGCCGTCGCGGCGTCAGCCAGGCCAGCACCTGGCGCTCCGGCGCGGCCACCGCTGCCAGCGAGGGCACGATCCTGCCGATCCACGGCCCGGCACACACGACGAGCCGATCGGCCGCGTAGGTGCCGCCGGCCGTCGTCACCAGCACGCCATCGGTCCCGACCGGCTCCCATGCGGTGACCGCCTCGTGGAAGCGCAGCTCGGCCCCCTGGGCGGCCGCGCCGTCGAGATGAGCCTGGATCGTCCGCTCCGGAAGCAGGAAGCCGCCGTCGGGTTGCCAGACCACGCGCGTCCGGTCGTCGAAGCCGGCATACGCCGGGTAGCGACGGCGCAGCTCCGGGCCGTCCAGCACCTCGTGCGGGATGTCGTGCAGCTCGGCGGCCTCCAGCGCGCCACGGAAGGTGTCCCCATCGGCTGGTCCGCCCTCGAGCGATCCGGTGGTGACGAGCAGCCGCTCGCCGGCCAGCGTCTCGAGCTCGTGCCACAGCTCGTACGCCCGCCGAAGCAACGGCACGTACGAGGGATGCTCGTGGTACGCGAGGCGGATGATGCGGGTCAGCCCGTGCGACGAGCCCTGCTCGTGGAGCGGCCCGAATTGCTCGAGACCGAGCACGCGCTTTCCGCGTCGAGCCAGGTGGAAGGCCGATGCGGAGCCCATGCCGCCGAGGCCGATGACGATCGCGTCGAACCGTTCGCTCACCGCGCGAGTCTACGCACGTGGCGTGGGAAATGGTGCCGCATACGGGATTCGAACCCGTGATCTCCGCCTTGAGAGGGCGGTGTCCTAGGCCTCTAGACGAATGCGGCACGTCGTCGCCTTCGCGCCCTTCATCCTAGCGCGAATGGCTGTCGCTCGGTCAAGCC
>DATLGA010000115.1:0-3790 GCA_035540715.1 Candidatus Limnocylindrales bacterium
CGAGGAGGTCATGAACCCGCCCAGGATGCCGATCCAGTTCGCGGCGAAGGCGTAGATCGGGACCGTTGCCACGGCCGCGATGCCCTGGGCCAGCATGCTCGTCTGTCCCGAGTGATCCATCAGCTTGCTCATCGTGAGGAATGAGGCAATGGCGATCGACGAGGGCACCGAGTCCTTCACGAGGTTCCGCAGCAGCCCGGGCCCCTCGCCGCTTCCCGGCGTCGAGTAGCCGCGAGAGCGGTACACGGCCAGCGCGACGAGCGAGGTGATGAGGACGAACGTTCCCGGGTGGGTGAGCAGGGCGAATGGCGCGTACGGGTCAGCCGCCGGAATGACGATTCCCTGGCCGGTGCTGACCTCCGGGAATGGCAGGCCGATCTGGAACTGCGACAGGATCCGGGTGATCGGCGGGATGCCCGAGGCCAGGACGGCGATGACGGTCAGGAACAGGTACGGGAAGAGCGCCATGCCGAGGCCCATCGGCTCACGGGGTGGACCGACCTCCGGAGTGCCTGCGGTCGGCGGTGCCTCCGCCATCGCGGGTCGGTCGGTGATGCCCTGGGCCGGCTCGGCGTACCGGCGCCAGCGCGACAGGGGATAGAGCGCCGCGAGCGCCAGCGTCCCGGCCACGAAGGTCGACAGCACCGGGTTGACGAACATCATGGCCAGCTGTCCACCGCCGTGGATGAGCGCGATGATCAGGATCAGTGGGAGGGCATGGCGCACGGCCGCCATGCGTCCGTACATCCACGTCACGCCGATGCCGCCGAGCAGGTTCACGATGCCCAGCAGGACGGCCGACTCGATGGCGGTCCGCAGCGGGTCGTCGACGTTGGCGACACGCAGCATGGCGAGCCAGCCGACGCCGAGGGTGCCGAACATCTTGGCCCACGTGTGCGCGATGAGCGGGATCAGGACCGCGTAGATCGGCCGGACGCCGATGCCGATGAGCAGCGGAGCGGTCACCGCGATCGGGGCGCCGAAGCCGGCGACCCCCTGGAAGAAGGTCGAGAACACCCAGCCGATGGCGAGGACGAGGAACAGCTCGTTGCGGCTGAACTGCATGAACCCCTGGCGCAGCGCGTCGAACGCGCCGGCACGCAGCGTCACGAGGTAGAGCAGGAGCGCGGTCCAGACGACGTAGAGGATGAACACCGCGTCCCAGATGCCCTTCCCCGCGGCCACCGCCAGCGTGTCGAGCGGCGCGCCGAAGGCGAGCAGGCCGATGACCGCGGCCGTGGCGACCGCCGCGGGTCCCGCCTCGATGCCCTTCCAGTGGAAGCGGACGAGCAGCACGAGCAGGACCGCGATGGGCGCCAGGGCCAACAGCCATTGCCACAGGTCGAGCTGATCCATGCACTCCCTCCTTCCCCGGTGCCTGTCCGTGGCACGAGCAAGCCGGATGCCGGGCCTTCGATCAGGGGGGTCGGCGGCGCGGGATTCGTCGCGTCAGGCGGGCCGCTCCGATGCCTCCGCGAGGCGTCGTGCCGGGCGTCGCGGGGCCTGACCCGGGCGAGCCCGCGAGCCGGTCATCGACGCTCCGACCGGGGCCGCCGGTGGACTCCACGACCGGATCGCGTCCAGGAGCGGCCGGTGGCCGTCTCGGCCGCCGCGCGGGCCGGCGTAGTCCCACAGGCCATTGTGGCAGTGCCGGTCATCCTCCCAGCCGGGATGATTGAGGATCGGGTAGAGGCACACGCCCGCGACTGGCACTCCGGCCGCGCGGGCCTCGTCGACCTCGCCACAGACCGAGCGCAACCACGGAGCGCGAAGCTCGTCCTCGGTCCCGGTCTCCGAGATGACGATCGGCCGGTCGTATCGGGCATGCAGCACGGCGAGCAGCGCTGACAGCCGAACCCGCGACGGGTCGCCGAACGGCAGCGTTCCGCCGCCGGCCGTCCACTGGTTGTCCGGGTAGTAGTTCGCGCCCAGCACGTCGAGGTACCGCTCCGACCCGCCGAGCTCGGGCGCGGTCCGGCCGGCGAGCATGTCCCACGCCTCGAACTGGGCGTGGGTGGCCTCGGCGGCGTGCGACCGCTCGTGCGGACGCGCCGGGTCGACCGCCACGTTGATCAGCGGCTCGGGGTGGAGGAAGCGCGCGACCGGAAGCACCGATCGGATCGCGTCCATCGCCAGGATCGCGCCCCGGACGAGCTGCCGCTTCAGCTCCTGACCACGCCCCCGGGCCATCGGGTTCATCACGCCCATGTCGCCACCGGCCCACGCCAGGAACGAGATCTCGTTCTGCGGGGCGAACCAGTACGGTGGGTCCTGCTCGCTCGCGACGAGCTCGGCGGCGGCACCGGCCCACGCGGCGAAGCGCTCCGGGAAGTCCGCGGCGAAGGGGTCCACGTGATCGGGCCACCCGAAGTGGCAGAGGTCCCACGCGACCGTCACGCCGGCACGAGCCGCCGCGGCGATCCGGGGTCGGTCGGCCGACCAGTCCCAGCGACCCCGGCGGGGCTCGGACAGGTGCCAGCGGAGCGACTCGCGCGCTGCCCTGATCCCGAGCGCGGCCATGCGAGCGTAGTCCCGGCCGGCGAGCCGGTCGTGCTGCGTCGCGGCGACGAGATCGAGCCGGCGCCCATCGGCTCGGACGTGGGTCGAGCCCTCGAAGCCGGCGATGAACCAGCTGCCGAGGATCGGCCCATCCTTCACAGGGCAGCCTCCTGCGCGGGCTCGGCCATGCGCATGCCATCGGCGAGCCGCCTGAGCGCCTCGGGATCGGACACCGCGTCGCGGGGCAGCGTCTGCACGCGCGCCACGCCGAGATCCCGGTAGGCACCGAGCAGCTCGGCGATCTCCTCGGGCTCGCGGGGCATGTGCTCCCACCACACGTGAACCGAGACCCGCAGGCTCGACGGGTCTCGGTCGACCTCGCGGCAGCGCTCGGCGATCACGGTCATCGCGCGTTCGACATCCTCGGGCGGCATGGCATCGAGGTTGAGCTCGTCGGCGTGCGCGGCCGCCAGTCGCCAGGTGACGTTCGGCCCGTTGCCGCCCACCATGATCGGGATCGAGGGATCCTGGAGGCCTCGCGGCTCGTTGATCGCGTCGCGAACCGTGGCATGACGGCCCTCGAAGGTCGCGCGGCCGGGGGCGAACATGCGGGTCACCACCTCGAGCGCATCGGACAGGATGGCAAGACGCTCCCGGGTCGGGGGAAAGCCATAGCCGTAGGCCTCCCACTCGTCACGCTTCCAGCCGGCGCCGATGCCGAGCTCGGCTCGACCATGGCTGACCACGTCGAGGGTCGAGATCATCT
This sequence comes from Candidatus Limnocylindrales bacterium, assembly GCA_035540715.1. Lineage (GTDB taxonomy): Bacteria > Chloroflexota > Limnocylindria > QHBO01 > QHBO01 > JACDBZ01. The sequence continues at coordinate 3,266 of DATLGA010000115.1, forward strand.
TCGCGAGGAGCGCCGGATTCCGATACGCCGCACAGCTCACGATGTGCCCGAGCCGAACGGTCGAGGTGTGGGCGGCGAGCGCCGACAGGACCGTGTGCGACTCGAACGTGATCTCGTCCGTCGGGTCGGGCGTCGTGTGCATGTGGTCGAAGGCCCACTGCGATTCGAAGCCGAGATCCTCGGCCTCGCGCGCGATCTCGACCGAGCGGCGCCACGCGTCGGCCGGAGCCATACCGGCGTACTCGCCGGTCCAGCCCTGCGGGACGATGATGCCGACGTCCATCACGCGGCGTCCATGCCGAGCGCCTGGCGACGGATGAGATCCTCCATCCCATCCCACATCGCCGCCCACGACCGACCGGCGAGGTGCCGGTCGACCGCGAGACTGGGCCCGCGGTCATGAAGCGAGCGCTCGCAGGCGTCCACGAAGTCGCGCGCCCCCGATGCGATCTGCACCGCGGCGCCCAGGTCGCCGTATCCGCGCACGACGTCGCGGATCGGCGTCGAGACGACCGGCAATCCGGC
>DATLGA010000116.1:0-9100 GCA_035540715.1 Candidatus Limnocylindrales bacterium
GAGCCTGGACCTGGCGCTGCGGCTGGCGGGACCCCGGGGGCGGATCGTCCTGGCCGGCGGACCGGCCGTGGTGGGGCCGATCGACCTGACGCCGAGCTGGATCGGCGAGGTGCGGCTGGAAGGAACGTACGTGTACGGTCGTGAGCCGTCGCTGGAGGGCGCGCCCCACACCTTCGCGGTGGCGCTCGACCTGCTAACGCGCCACGATCTCCGACTCGGCGAGCTCGTCACGCATCGGTTCCCGCTCGAACGCTGGCGCCGGGCGATCGCCGCCAATCTCGACCGTCGGCGATCCGGGGCGATCAAGACCGTCTTCGAGCTCGGCCGCTGAGCGGCCGTCCGGCCGGTCCTCCGTATACTTTCCGGCATGGCCCGTCGCACGCTTGCCGCGTTCTGCCTGGCGTTCGGAATCGTCGGCCTCACCGCGCCGGTGGCCGCCGATGGTGACCACGTGGCCCGCATCGAGCTGACAGGGGTGATCGACCAGGTCAACGCCGCCTTCATCGAGGAGGCCCTGCGGGTCGCCGGCGAGCGCAACGCGGCCGCCGCGATCGTCCAGATCGACTCGCCGGGCGGCGAGCTGTCGAGCATGGACCGCATCATCAAGGCGATGCTCGCCAGCGAGGTGCCGGTCATCGCATGGGTCGCCCCGGAAGGCGCTCGCGCCGGATCGGCCGCCACGTTCATCACCCTCGCCGGAGATGTTGCCGCCATGGCGCCGAACACGAACATCGGCGCCGCCTCGGTGGTCGGCGCAGGCGGCGAGGACCTGCCCGAGACGATCGGCGAGAAGGTCACGAACGACGCGGTGGCGCGTATCCGCTCGCTGGCCGAGGCACACGATCGGAACGCCGACTGGGCCGAGTCGGCGGTACGCGAGGCCGCCAGCATCAACGCCAGCCAGGCGGTCAGCCTCGAGCCGCCGGTGGTCGACTTCATCGCGGCGGACGTCTCGACGCTGCTGGCGACCGTCGACGGGGGCGAGCGTGCCGATGGGCGGGCGTTCACCTTCGACGGCGAGCCGATCCCGCCGCTCGCCGAGCTCCCGGTGACCGACATCGACATGAACTTCGGCCAGCGTTTCCTGCACGCCCTGAGCGATCCGAACATCGCCTTCCTGCTCTTCACGCTCGGCTTCTACGGGATCATCGCCGAGTTCTTCTACGCGAACGGCTTCTCGGGGGTCATGGGCGGCATCGCCCTCATCCTGGCCTTCATCGGCTCGAACGCGCTGCCGCTGAACATCGGCGGGCTCGTGCTCATCGCCATCGGCGTGGCGCTCTTCGCGCTGGAGGTGACGATCTCCAGCTACGGGCTGCTGACGATCGGCGGGCTCGTGGCCTTCGTGCTCGGCGCCTTCGCGCTGTGGACCGGGGTTGCGCCGGGCGAGCTCGAGGTCCAGATCATGGTCAGCCCGTGGCTGATCGGCATCCTGGCCGCCGTCGGCGTGGTGTACATCTGGGTGCTCATCCGCGCGGTGCTCCAGATGCGAAAGGGCGGCGTGATCGCGAACAAGCCGATCACCTCGCTGGTGGGGGGCATGGCGACCGCCCAGACGCTCATTGCCCCGACGGGGATCGCCTATGCTGGCGGGGAGAGCTGGTCGGCCCGCACCCGCGATGCCGAGATCGACCCGGGAACGCCGTTGCGCGTCGTGGACGTCGACGGGCTGGAGCTCATCGTGGAGCCGGCGCCCGCCGGCGACGGGGGAGAATCGGAGGAGTAGGCAACCGTCATGGATGACCTGATCGGTCTGGTCTTCATCGTCATCGGCGTCGCCCTGGGCCTGTGGCTGCTGTTCAGCATCATCCACATCGTCCGCGAGTATGAGCGCCTCGTCGTGTTCCTGTTCGGACGGCTCCAGGGAGCGCGCGGGCCGGGCATCGTGCTGCTCATCCCCTTCGTCCAGCAGGCGGTGAAGGTCGACCTGCGGGAACGCTTCCTGGAGGTGCCGCAGCAGACCTGCATCACGAAGGACAACGCGCCGATCAACATCGACTTCCTCGTGTACTCGAAGGTCTTCGACCCGACCGAGACGGTCACGGCCGTGACGGACTTCACCGGCGCCTCGCAGGCGCTGGCGGCGACGACGCTGCGCGCCGTCATCGGCGACATCCCGCTCGACGACGTGTTGGCCAAGCGCGAGGAGATCAACAACATCCTGCGCGCCAAGCTCGACGAGACGACCCACCGCTGGGGCGTGAAGATCACGAGCGTCGAGATCCGCGAGATCGTGCCGCCGCGCGACATCCAGGACGCGATGAACCGCCAGATGAGCGCCGAGCGCAACCGCCGCGCCGTCATCACCGAGTCCGAGGGCACCCGACAGGCCACGATCAACGTGGCCGAGGGCGACAAGCAGTCGGCCATCCTCCGCGCCGAGGGCGATCGGCAGTCCCAGATCCTCCGCGCAGAGGGCTACGCGAACGCGCTGAAGACCATCTTCGAGGCGGCGCGCGGGATCGACCAGAACACGATGGCGCTCCAGTACCTGGACGCCCTCAAGGCGCTGGCCGATGGCGACAGCACGAAGTGGATCGTGCCGATGGAGCTCAGTGAGCTCACGCGGCCGATCACCGGCGCCATGCACCAGGCCCGCGGCCTGGGCGACCGCGGAGGGGACGCACCGTCCTCCTCGTCCTCCTCGTCTTCGCCTCCGCCGCCGACGCGGAACCGGCCCGAGGACCGCCCGGCCGGATGATCGGCGCGCTCCTGCGCGCCATCGGCCAGGTCCTCGGCCTCATCACCGGCGCGTATCTCGCCTACGTGGCAGCCCGCGGCTCGCGGATCCTCACGCGCCCGGAGGTGCGGCCGTTCCTGCCGGAGTACGAGGGAGCGCCGGTCACCCCTGGCGATCTCGGCCTCGACTACGAGGCCGTCCGCTTCACCTGTGACGACGGCGTGACGCTGTCCGCCTGGCTCGTGCCCGCCGGCCGAGAGACGCGCACCGCGGTGATCATCCTGCACGGTTTCTCGGGGCACCGCCTGCCCGAGCTGGCCGCCTTCGTCCCGTGGCTCCAGGAGCGGCACCACGTGCTCCAGTTCGACTTTCGCGGCCACGGCGAATCCGATCCGGGGATCGTCACGCTGGGCTCGCACGAGCGCCAGGACGTCGCCGCGGCTGTGCGCTTCCTCGAGAGCCGCGGGCTCGGGCCGATCGCGCTGTTCGGCGTGAGCATGGGCGCCTCGACCGCGATCGTCGCTGCGCCGGAGCTGCGCGTGGCCGCCGTGGTGGCCGATGCGCCGTTCGCCGAGCTGCACCACCCGGTCGCGAACCGCATGCGCGAGGCCGGCTACCCGATGGCAGCCGTCGGCGCGCGAGCGATCGTGCTCGCGGCGGCGCTCCGAACCCGATCCTGGCTGCGGGACCCGATCAGTGCGGTGTCGCACATCGCGCCGCGGCCGCTGCTCATCATCTCGCCGGCGGAGGATCGGCTCATCCACCGGACCCAGAGCGAGCGCCTGTTCGAGCGTGCCGGCGAGCCGAAGGAGCTGTTCCGGGTGCCGAACGCCGGCCACGCGGAGGCGTACACCATCGATCCCGAGGCGTATCGGTCACGCGTGCTCGGGTTCCTCGAGCGTCACCTCGGGTAGACCAGCGACGCGGCGCTTCGCGCGCGGTTGGATTGCCTCCATCACCGTTTCATGCGTCGGGTGACTCGGTGCGTCACTCGCGTGCCGTCACTCGACACGTTCACGCGCGCTCGCGCGGAGCATCGGCCATCGGAGCGACGCCGCCGACGAGGGCGACCGTCTCGTGCCGATATACTGGCGCCGATTTCCACCACGTCCAGGGGTCTTGCATGGCTGCCACGAAGGTCCTGGTCGTCGACGACGACCTCAACATCCAGCGCGTGCTCGTGTTCACCCTCAAGCAGGAGGGGTTCGAGGTCCACGTCGCCTCGGATGGGCAAGCGGGAGTCGAGATGGCCGCGGCGATCCAGCCGGACCTCGTCCTGATGGACGTGGCGATGCCGAAGCTCGACGGGTACGCCGCCACCCAGCAGATCCGCGCCGCGGAGGGCGGTGGACGGCGCGTGCCGATCATCATGCTGACCGCCGAGGCTGACGTCGAGCAGCGGGTCAAGGGCCTGCGTGCCGGAGCCGATGACGACATCGTCAAGCCGTTCCATCCGCTCGAGCTCATCGCGCGGATCAAGGCGCTGCTGGCGCGGAGCGGCACGAACAAGCCGGCAGCCACCGCGGAGCAGCCCACCCTCGGCCAGCTGTACTGCTTCTACGGCGCGAAGGGCGGCGTGGGCACGACGACGATCGCGATCAATTCGGCGATCGCCCTGCACATGCGCCTGAAGCGCAAGACGGCGCTCCTCGACGCGAACCTGCAGTTCGGCGACACGCGCGTCTTCCTCGACCTGGGCCTCGAGACACCATCGATCGTCAACGCGATCACCGAGCCCGATCTCGACGCCGAGCTCCTGAAGCGTCTCGTGACGCGCCACCACTCGGGCATCGACCTCCTGCTCGCTCCGCCGAACCCCGAGTCGGCCGACATCGTGGCCGAGCGCCAGCGCAGCGATCCCGGCTCGCTCACGAACCTGCTCGGGTTGATGCGGAAGGCGTACGACTACACGCTCGTGGACATGGCGAAGTCGATCGACGACTTCAATCTTCAGCTGTTCGACGAGGCCGACACGATCTTCGTGGTCATGACCGCGGACCTGTCGTGTTTGAAGAACGTGCGCCTCGTCCTGGAGACGATGGACTCGCTCGGATACGAGCGCGGAAAGATCCAGCTCGTCCTGAACCGATCGAATGCCTACACCGGCATCAACGTCGACAACGCCGAATCGGCGCTGGGACGGCGGATCGACTACCAGGTCATCAACGAGTACCGAGGCGCCATCGGCGCGCTGAACTCGGGCGAGCCGTTCATGTCGAGCCGGCCCGACGGGCCGCTCGGGCAGAGCGTCTCGAAGTTCGCGCGCGAGCTCGACGCCGCCCTCACCGGCACGCCCGTCCCGGTGAGCTCGGGCGCCCAGGCCCGGTAAGCGGCGCCTAATCGACCGGTAAGCGGCGCTCCCTAGGCTGGCGGAGCCGGTCGCCGCCCGTAGTAGGGAGGCGAGCAGGCGGGCGACCGGCACTCTTCGACTCGACTGCGAGCGCCTCCCGCTGAAGGGAGCGCCATGCTCGCCACCGCGCTGAGCGCGTCGATCATCGGGGTCGACGGCATCCCGGTGCGCGTCGAGGTGGACGTGGCGTTCGGCCTCCCCGGCCTCACGATCGTCGGGCTCGCCGGCAGCGCCGTGCTGGAGGCCCGGGAGCGCGTCAGGGCCGCGATCCGGAACTCGGGCTTCGAGGTGCCGGCCCGCCGGATCACCGTGAACCTGGCGCCGGCCGACCTGCCCAAGGAGGGCACCGGCCACGACCTCGCGATGGCGGTCGCCATCCTGGTGGCATCCGGCCAGCTGGCCCCGGACGCGCTCCCCGGCACGGGGCTGATCGGCGAGCTGGCGCTCGACGGGGGCCTCCGACCGGTCCCCGGCATCCTGGCACTCGTCGGGGCCGTCCGGGCCACGGGCGCGCGTTCGGTCATCGTGCCGGCCGGCAGCGCCGCCGAGGCGGCCTCGGTCGCGGGGATCGGCGTGCATCCGGCCGGGTCGCTGCGCCAAGCCGTACGCCACCTCGCCGGCGTCGAGCCGATCGAGCGCGTGGCGCGTGCCACGTACGCCGGCAACGGAGCCGAGGCGCCAGAGTCGGACGCGCCGGACCTCGCCTCGGTCATCGGGCAGGTGGTCGCTCGTCGCGTGCTGGAGATCGCGGTCGCCGGCCGGCACAACCTCGCCTTGTCCGGTCCACCGGGCGTGGGCAAGACGCTGCTCGCCCGTGCCGCAGCCGGAATCATGCCCGCCCTGGCCGACGACGAGGCGACCGAGGTGCACCGCATCCACTCCATCGCCGGCGTCCCGGTCGACGGGCGGGCCCTGCGGCGAAGGCCGTTCCGGGCCCCGCACCACACGATCTCGACCCAGGCGCTCGTGGGTGGTGGGCCGCGCGTGCGACCCGGCGAGGCAAGCCTGGCGCATCGGGGCGTGCTGCTGCTCGACGAGACCCTCCAGTTCCGGACCGACGCGCTCGATGCGCTGCGCGGGCCCCTCGACTCCGGACTCGTCACGATCGCCAGGGTCGAGGGCGTCCGCGCTCTGCCGGCGCGCTTCATGCTCCTCGCGACGTTCAACCCGTGCCCGTGCGGGTGGTTCGCCGTGGACGCGCACGCCTGCACCTGCGAGGACGGTGCCCGCCGGCGGTACCAGGCGCGGCTGTCCGGGCCGATGCGGGACCGGATCGATCTCCTCGTGCCGCTCGCTCCGGTGGCCGGCCGCTCGGGGCGCTCCGAGCCATCCGCGGCGGTGGCGCAACGCGTCGCGGCAGCCGAGGCCTGCCAGCGCGCCCGGCAGGGCAAGCCGAACGCCGAGCTCGACGCCGGCGAGCTTGACGCGTCGCATGGATTCGACCCACGGCTCCTCGCCGTCCTCGAGCGCCGTGGCCGGCAGCTGGGGCTGTCGCTTCGCCGGCTGCATCGGGCCGCACGGGTTGCGCGCACGATCGCCGATCTGGCCGGATCGCCGAGCGTGACCGTCGAGCATCTCGACGAGGCGATGCTCCACCGGCCGAAGGCGGCTCAGCCGTGAACGGAGTCGGGCGGAGCGGGCCGATCGGCCGGCAGCCCCGTGCTGCCTCGGGTCGCGCGAGCGAACGGGACCACTGGATCGCGCTGTCGATGGTGCGGGGGATCGGCCCGGTGACCTTCTGGCAGCTTCTCCGGCGCCACGGCTCGGCGACCGACGCCTGGCGAGCCGGACCGGAGGGGCTGCCCGAGCTGCGCCACGTGACCCCGGAGGCACACGCGGCGCTCGCCGAGCAACGCAACGGGGACCCGCGGGCACTCGCGGCTCGCGTGGCGGCGGCGACCGCCCGGGTCGGCGCGCGGTTGGTCACCGCGCTCGACGACGCCTACCCGAAGGCGCTGCTGAACCTCGATCCGCGCCCACCGACCCTGTCGGTGATGGGCGACGACGCCGCCTTCGAGGAGCGGGCGGTCGCCATCGTCGGGACGCGTGGTGCGTCCGGGTACGGTCTGTCGGTGGCGGCCGAGATGGCGACCGACCTCGCCGAAGCGGGCGTCGTCGTGGTATCGGGCCTCGCGCTGGGGATCGACGGAGCGGCGCATCGCGCGGCGGTCACGGCCGGGGGTCGCAGCATCGCGGTCCTTCCGTCGGGCCTCGACCGCGTGTACCCGCCGCGCCACCGCTCGCTCGCCGCGGACCTGCTTCGGCATGGCGGCGCGTTGGTCAGCGAGGTGCCGGTCGGCGCCGAGATCGGCAAGCCGGACTTCGCACGCCGGAATCGGATCATCGCCGGCCTGGCCGAGGCGGTGGTGGTCGTGGAGGCGCCGGACCGATCCGGCGCGTTGCTCACCGCGGCCGCGGCGTCGGCCACCGGCCGCGAGCTGTACGCCGTACCCGGACCGATCACCGCCATGGCGTCGCGCGGATGCAACCGGCTCATCGCCGATCAGCAGGCGGTCATCGTGACGTCGAGCGGCGATCTGCTGCGCCAGATCGGCCTCGCCCGCCGCGCACAGCCTCCGGCGGTCCGGGCGCTGTCGGAGATGGAGGGGCAGGTCCTCCAACGCCTGCTCGAGCGCAGCGGATCGCTCGAGGAGCTCGTCGATCGGACCCGCCACCAGCCCGCCGCGGTCGCCTCCGCGCTGAACCTGCTGGAGGCCCGCGGGCTCGTCAGCGCGTTCGGTGGCGCCACCTTCCATCCGACCCTGTCCGCGCGTCGATTGACGAAGGTCGTATGACACGCCTGTACCGATGGGCTATGCTTCCGCCGCCACTCGAAGTCGCCCACGTGCCCAGCGTGAAGGGCGGCCCCGTTTCCCATGGAGTCTGTCTATTGCGTCCGATCCGAACCGTAAGAGCGGCAAGGTCCGCCCCGTTCGAGTCGCTCGGCACGCTGCTGAGCAGCCACCGCGCCGTCACCCGCGTCGCGGCCGCCGCCCTCTCGTTCACCCTCATCATCGCCTTCAGCCAGCAGACTGCGACCACGCAGGCTGGCCCGGAGCCGGCACCGCTGGTTCCCGAGTCCCTTCTCCCCCAGAGCATCGGCGTCGGCATCGTGACCGACGCGGGAGTCACCGTCTCCTTCGAGACGCCGATGGACCCCGAGTCCGTCGAATCCTCCCTCCAGGTCCTCCCCGCCGCCAAGGTGACGTTGACCTGGAACGACGACCACACCGAGCTGACCGTGGCCCCGCAGCGCCTCTGGCGCACCGACGAGCGGTACCTCATCGTGGTGCCGGCTTCCGCCGAGCGCGAGGACGGGGAACCGCTTCGCGCGGCACAGCGCTTCGCCTTCTCGACGCAGACCGCGCCGACCGTCTCGGAGTTCCAGGTCCGCCTCGTCTCGGCCGACCTGGAGGTCGACGCGCCGGCCACTCCGGTCGCCCAGGAGCTCGCCACCGACGGCATCTCGACCGTGCCGGCGCCCGGCTCCCACGCGCCGACGTCGACCGCCACCGAGGTGAGCGCCACGAGCGCGATTCGCGTCGGGTTCACCGCCGCGATGGACCGGCCCGACACGGAGGCTCACTTCTCGATCAACCCGACCGTCGAGGGCGACGTCGCCTGGGAGGGCAACACGCTCGTGTTCCGACCGTCCGAGCGTCTCGAAGCCGGGTCGCGCTACACGATCAGCGTGATCGGCGCCCACGACCTGACGGGCAACGTGCTCGGCGGCAAGGCCAACTTCTCGTTCATCGTCCAGGAAGGCGCCCAGCTGACCCGGACGACGCCCGACACCGACGCGACCGATGTCGAGCCGGAGTCGGTCGAGATGTGGTTCAGCGCACCGATGGACATCGAGGCCACGAACGAGGCATTCGCGTTGACTGACACCTCGACCGGCGCGCTCGTGGGCGGGCTGCTCGACTGGAACGAGGCGGCCACGCAGCTGGTCTATCGGCCCGACGTGGCCTTCGCCGGCGGCCGCACCTTCGAGGTCAAGCTCGACGGTGCGAGGGACGCCGATGGCAACGAGGTCGACCTGACCTGGTCGTTCTCGACCACCGCGCCAC
>DATLGA010000117.1:0-2980 GCA_035540715.1 Candidatus Limnocylindrales bacterium
CGACTCGCTCGTCGTGACGGCCGCGGCTCCGGACACCGCCATGGCCTTGCCGGTCGTTGATGCGGTATCGGCGCCGATGGCGGTCATCGGGATGCTGCTGGTTCTGGCCGGGCTGGCCGTTCGCGTGGCGACACGCCGGGACGCCTCCCCGTCGTGAGCCGAGCGGCCGGTTGCGTCAGGAATTCGTGATTGCGATAGCTCTTCGGCGGCGCGTCAGCGCGCCGCCGAGTGGCGCGGCACTCCGTTCAGGACGTGGGAGCGCCGGCGGAACAGGAGGCCCAGCAGCGCGGCGAGCAGCACCACCTGGAGCGCCTTGATGAGCAGGCCCCAGGGCTCGAAGGGCGGGACGCGAACGCCGGCGAGCGCGAAGTAGCCGGCGATGACGCCGAGGTTCATGAGCGTGACGAGCGCCACGAACCAGCGCCGATGCACGAACAGCACGAGCGCGCCGGCCACCAGAAAGACCGTCCCGACCGTCAGCCCGAAGCCGAGGATGTCGTTCTCACCGGTCGTCGACTCGCCGATGAACAGGACGCCGAACCCGATGAGGTAGTACAGCACCGCGCTGCCCGCGGCAGCCGCCGCGGCCACGAGGCGCATCGTTCGCAGGGACATGCAGCTCCTCCTCGATCGCTTGGATCACTGCGCCGATGCTGGACCGGCGCCGATGCGCGACCAAGGGCCGATACGACCGAAATCGGGGGGCCGTCGGGAGCTGCCGGGCACGTAGCGGGGTCGGCGGCTCCCCTCGTGACGCCGACCCCTACCCCCCGAGAGGAAGCAGCATCCGTGCCGGTTTCGGGGTCGGCCCTCGCTGCGCGACCGATGGATCGGTCAGAGTTCCTGGCAGAGCTGGGTGTCCTCGAGCTCGTCGGTATCGCAGCGATCGCGGAGGAAGGACTCGGCGTCCAGCGTGAGGTTGCCGAGGTCCAGCTGCTGCTCGGCCTGATCGGTCCACTCGGAGACCGAGTCGCAGGCTTCGATGGTCTCGTCGAGCGCGGCGATCGCCTCCTGGAGCTGGCGCAGGCTGTCGATCCGGCTGAGGTCCGGCACGTCGCCGAAGGCGTCCTCGCAGCTGGCCGCCGTACCGGTGCCCGTTCCGGTGCCGGGGCTGCCCGTCGGCGACGCATCGGCGTCGTCGTCATCGTCGTCGGTGGCTCCCGGCGAGCGCGTGGCGTCCGGAGATCCGGTCGCGCCCGCCGCGCCGGCGTCGCCGGTGGTGCCAGGCGAGGCCTGTGCCGTGTCCTCGCCGGTCGCGCCCGGGGAGGCATCGGCGTCCGTGTCGTCCTCGCCGGTCGCGCCCGGGGAGAAGATCGGGTCGAGGTCCATGCCCGTCCCGGCCGGGCTGGGGCCGTTGTCGCCTTCGGCGCACGCGGTCAGAACGAGCGCGAGCACGGCGACGAGCGTCAAGAGATATCGCATCAGAGGTTCTCCCCCTCCTGCAGTGGGTCGTTTTGTGGTCACACCTCGTGGAGGCAAGGGCTGTGCCCGACCCTCCGGACGATGGCGACCGCTCAGGGGCGCGGCTTCCGAAACGTCACGAGATGTGGCCGCAGGCTGGCTCCCTCGACCTCGAGCACCATGAAGCTGAAGGCCGGCTCGCGTCGCCGGTCGGTCGGCGAGCCGGGGTTGAGAAGCCAGACCTCGCCACGACGCTCGACCATCGGCTGATGGGAATGGCCGAACGCGATCGCGTCGAGCGTTGGATCCGCGCCGGGGGCGACGAACGTGTTCCAGGCGCGCTCCGGCGTGGTGCGGCCGCGTCCGGCGTGGCCGTGCGTGAGGCCGATGCGGACGCCCTCCACCTCCACGACGCGCATCAGCCCGAGCCGCTGCAGGAGATCGGGCGGGTCGTTGTTGCCCGCGACCGCGTCGGTCGGGGCGAAGGCCTCGAGCAGCTCGAGCACGAACGGCTCGGTGTGATCGCCGGCGTGGAGGATTCGATCGGCCGTGCGCAGGGCATCGGTCAGGGGCGGTGGGAGCTGACGCCCGAAGCGCGGGAGGTGCGTATCGGCGGTCAGGATGACTCGGGTGGCCACTTCGCGGGCGTCTGCAGGTCGCGTGCGGTGGGTGAAGTGCGTGCGCCGAACCCGCGGCGGCCTGGCTAGCGGTCGCCCTCGGCCTGGCTCGGACGCGGCGGGCGCTCTTCGTTGGCGGTCGAGTCGGCGTCCGGGGCGTCGCCCTCGGCCTGGCTCGGACGCGGCGGGCGCGTCGTCTCAGGCTCGCGTTCGGACTCGCGTTCGTCGGCGTCGGGATCGTCGGTGTCGCGGTGCAGCTGATCGGTCATGCTCGGAACCGATGCAGGACCGATGCCCCGCCCTGCGCTACGTGTCGAGTGCAGTGAAATTGCGACCCTGGTCGCAGTCGCCGCAGATCCAGTCGTCGCCGTCTCGCGCGGGCTCGAGGCCATCGGCCCACAGGTCACCGCCGCAGATGGCGCAGGCGTCCATGTTTGCCGGTGCTGTGTTCGCGTCGTGCTGGCGGTCGTGGGGCATGGCCGACATTGTGAGGGCGGAGTTGCCATGGCGCATCCGTGACTGATGCGCGCCGGCGGAGCGTATGACGAGTCGAGGCTCATGGACTTGTCATCTGCACCGAGGAGCGCACATCAGCCGCCAAGTGCGGCGGTTTCGGCGCTCCGCCACGCTCGGATCGGCTTGGGTGGGAGGCGATTCCGCCGCTAATGCGCGCGGGCCGAGCGTATGACGAGACGAGGCGCGTCGACCGGCGCCACCCCGCGACCGGGCTCCGGCCATGTCACGGGTCGCTAGAGTGGCCGGCATGACGATGCGCCCCCCGACGGCCCTGCTCGGACTCGTGGGGGTGGGGTGTGCGGCGGGCGTGCTGAGCGGGCTCTTCGGCGTCGGCGGCGGGATCCTGATGGTGCCGGCGATGGTGCTGCTCCTCGCCGTGGCGCAGCATCGGGCCCAGGCGACCTCGCTGGCGGCGATCGTGCCGATCGCGGCCGTGGGGGCCGTCG
>DATLGA010000118.1:0-14168 GCA_035540715.1 Candidatus Limnocylindrales bacterium
GCCGGTGGGTCGAACGCATATGCGCTCAGCGCACGCAACTGCGAAGCAGCCCCCTGACCACGTCCTGATTTGCGCCCAACGCACACGCCGCGGCCGCGGGCTGTGCACTGAGTGCACGCATCTGCGAAGCAGGGGCGGCGCGACATCGCCATGCTGGTCACGCTGTGCACTCAACGCAAACGAGCCCCCTGCGCGGCCGCGGCGTGTGCGTTGGGCGCAAACCAGGACGTGGTGAGGGGGGCTGCTTCGCAGTTGCGTGCGCTGAGCGCATATGCGTTCGACCCACCGGCCGAAAATCCCCGGGCGTGGCGTCCCGACCGCGGAGGCCACGGGCGACTTGTCATATGCGCCGATACGGTGCGTTACCCGGTCAAACTCGCTCCTAACGGCAGCAGCCGAGCACGGTTCCAGCCGACTGAGCGGCGGTTCGACCGCATAACGCCCGCCGGGCGTGCAGATGACAACTCGGCGCCCGCCGACTCGCCAAATGAGCGCCGGGCGTGCAGATGACAACTCGAAGCGGCCGCGAAGACACCGACTCACCCACCCGCGGACGCGACGCGCAACCTGACACGATCGGCGGCTAGGGTAGATCCGTGCAGAGAGCCGACGACGGCACGATCATCGTCAGCGCCACCGACCTGGTGGGCTACCTCGCCTGCGACCATCTCGCGACGCTCGAGCTGGGGCGGGTCGAGGGGCGCTGGGATCGGCCGCCGCGTCGCGCGGATCCGACGGTGCAGCTCATGCAGGACCGCGGAGATGCCCACGAGCTGGCCCACCTCGAGAAGCTGCGCGCCGAAGGCCGCAGCATCGTCGAGATCCAGAAGGACGAGCTGAAGACGCCGGCCCAGCTGCGCGCCGCACAGGACGCCACGCTCGCGGCCATGCGCGACGGCGCCGACGTCATCTTCCAGGCCACCTTCTTCGACGGCCTATGGCGCGGGCACGCCGACTTCCTGTACCGCGTCGAGCGCCCGAGCCCCGCGCTGGGCGCGTACAGCTACGACATCGCCGATACGAAGCTGTCGCGCGGCGTCAAGGCGGCCGCGATCATCCAGATGTGCGTCTACGCCGATCTGCTGGCGAAGCTCCAGGGCACGCCGCCGGAGAAGGTGTACGTCGTGACCGGCGATGGGGCCGAGCACGAGCATCGGCTGACCGACTATGCCGCGTACTTCCGCCATGCGCGGCGCCGCTTCGAGGAGCGCGTCCTGCGCGGATCCGAGGGAGCAGCGACGTACCCCGATCCGGTCGACTTCTGCCACGTCTGCGTCTGGTACCCGACCTGCATCACCCGGCGGCGCGCCGATGACCACCCCTCGATCGTGGCCGGCATGCGCCGCGTGGACACCGAGCGCTTCATGACCGCCGGGCATCGGACCCTGACGCAGATCGCGACGCTGCCTGCCGGCACGGTCGTCGAGGACGTCAACCCGCACGCCCTTCGCCGGCTGAGCGACCAGGCACGACTCCAGCTCCACGAGCGCGAGACGGGGGAGCGCGTCCACGAGCTGGTCCCGCCCGAGCCGGAGGTCACCGGCAAGGGACTCGCCGCCCTGCCGGAGCCGACGCCGTGGGACGTCTTCTTCGACATCGAGGCCGATCCGTGGGCGCTCGACGATGGGCTCGAGTACCTGCTCGGGGTGGCGGTGACGGTCGACGGTCAGCCGGCGTACCTCCCGTTCTGGGCGCACGACCGCGAGGAGGAGAAGCAGGCCTTCGAGGCGTTCATCGACCTGTGCATCGAGCGGCTCGACGCGCATCCGGGCATGCACGTCTATCACTACGGCGGCTACGAGTCGGGCGCGATCAAGCGGCTCATGCGCCGGCACGCGACACGCGAGGACGAGGTGGATCGGCTTCTGCGGGCGGGCGTGCTCGTCGACCTGCTGACGGTGGTCCGCCAGGGCGTGCGCGCATCGGTCGAGTCGTACTCGCTCAAGCAGATCGAGAAGTTCTATCTCGCCGAGCGCGAGGGGCCGGTGACCGAGGCCGGCTTCAGCGTGGTCGAGTACGAGCGCTGGATGCGCGAGCGCGACCAGTCGATCCTCGATTCGATCGCCGACTACAACCGTGACGACTGCATCTCGACGCTCGAGCTCCGTGGATGGCTCGAGCAGCGCCGTGCGGAGGCGGTGGCGCGCTGGCCGGCGGCCGATTGGACGCGGCCGCAGCCGGGTGACGGCCTCCCGTCGGAGGCGCAGCAGGAGCGGTCGCGCGAGGTGCAGGAACGGATGGACGCGCTGACCGATGGCGTGCCGGCCGACCGCGAGCAGCGCACGCCGGAGCAGCAGGGCCGATGGCTCCTGGCACAACTGCTCGACTGGCATCGGCGCGACGACAAGCCGGGGTGGTGGCTCTGGCACGACCTGCGGCAGCGCTCGACCGAGGACCTCGTCAACGCCAGCGAAGGGATCGGCGGCATGACTCTCGAGCGAGAGCTGGGTCCCGAGAAGCGCAGTGTCGTGCGCCGGTACCGGTTCCCGCCGCAGGACCACAAGTTCCGCCCGGGCTCCGAGCCGGTCGACCCCGACCCGCGGCACGGCGACTTCGGCGCGCCGGCCGGCACGATCGTGGCGATCGACGACCTCCACGGCACGCTCGACCTCAAGGTCGGGCCGAAGCGCCAGCCGTACCACCCGACCGCGCTCATTCCCGGCACGCCGATCCCGGCGACGGCGATGCGTGGCGCCCTCCTCCGGATCGCCGACCACGTGATCGCGCACGGCATCGACGGGCCGGGGCCGTATCGGGCCGCGCGCGAGCTGCTTCTTCGTCGAGCGCCGCGAGTGGCCGGCACGGAACCGGGGGAGCGGTTTCGTCGCGAGGGTGAGGCGGCGCTCGAGGCGGCGCGGCGGATCGCCATCGGCCTCGACGAGACAGTCTTTCCGATCCAGGGGCCGCCGGGGACGGGGAAGACGTACACCGGCGCGCGGATGATCACCGCGCTCGTCGCGGCGGGGAAGCGCGTCGGGATCGCGGCGCAGTCGCACAAGGCGATCTCGAACCTGCTGCGCGAGGTGTGCGTGGCCGCCGGGGAGGATCGGGTGACGCTGCGCGCGGTGCAGAAGTGCGACACCGGCGACGAGGTCGACGGGCACGACGGGATCCGGGTCGTCACCGACAACAAGGACGTGGACCGAGCCGTGGCCGAGGACGAGGCGGACGTCCTCGCCGGCACGGCGTGGCTCTTTGCCCGGGAGCAGCTCGAAGGCTCGCTCGACGTCCTGTTCGTCGACGAAGCCGGGCAGACGTCGCTCGCGAACGTGGTCGCGATGAGCGGGGCCGCGTCGTCGATCGTGCTGCTGGGCGACCCGAACCAGCTGCCGATGGTGAGCCAGGGCGTGCACCCCGAGGGCGCCGGCGAATCGGCGCTCGAGCATCTCCTCGCCGATGCCACGACCCTGGACGACCGGCTCGGCCTCTTCCTGGGCGAGACGTGGCGGATGCACCCGTCGGTCAACGCGTATGTCTCGACGGCCTTCTACGAGGACCGGCTCGACACGCATCCGTCGACCTCGCTCCAGCGCATCTCCTCGCCCGATCCGCTCGTCGACGGGACCGGCGTGCGGTTCGTGCCGCTCGACCACGACGGCAACGCGTCGCGCTCGCCCCAGGAGGCGGCGGCGGTGGCGGACGTCGTCGCGGGGGTCATCGGGCAGCCGTGGACGAACCGCGACGGTCAGACGAGGCCGATCACCGCGGATGACCTGTGCATCGTGGCGCCGTACAACGCGCACGTCGCGGAGATCGCGAAGGCCGTCGAGCGGCGGCTGGGTGGCGAGACCCGCGTGCGCGTCGGCACGGTCGACAAGTTCCAGGGCCAGGAAGGCGCCATCGCGATCTACTCGATGGCGAGCTCCAGCCGCGACGACGCCCCGCGCGACATGGACTTCCTCTACAGCCGCAACCGGCTCAACGTGGCGGTCTCACGGGCACGTGCCGTGGCGGTGGTCGTGGCGAACCCGCGCCTGCTCGAGGCGAATTGCCGCACCCCGGAGCAGATGCGCCTCGTCAACGCGCTGTGCCAGCTGGTCGAATACGCCGAGGCGGAGCGCCGCTGAGCGCTGCGGCTGTGCGTCCACCACGGAGGTCGACCTGGTGTCGGGCGACCAGGTCGACCCCGCGCTGGGCGGGCGCCTACAGGCCGCTTTCGCGACGCTCGCGGTCGACGGTGGTGTCCTCGCCGCCGACGAGCGGTGACTGCCCGGACGCGGCCTCGCCACGGGTCCAGGGGCCGTCCTCGTCGGTGCCGGCCGCTCCGCCGGGCGATTCCTCGGTGACGGATCGCTCCTCGAAGTCGTAGTCGAGTCCGGTCCCGGTGTTGTGCTCGCCCGTGCCGGAGGTCGCCTCACGGTCCAGGCCGATCCCCATCTCGGGCTCGCCCGAGCCGAGGGCATCCTCGCGGCGCGCGTCGGTGCCGGCCCCGTAGCTCGTGTCGTACCCCGAGCCGGCGAACTGGTCCTCGGTCGTGTCACGGAACGGCGCATCGGCCTCGGCGCCGGATCGGGCGGTGTGCAGGCCCATCTCGTCGTCCCGTGCGCCACCGACGGAATGCTCCGAGGTGCCGACCCCCGCCGCATCCGGCACGCCGGCCCAGCCCTCGCCGCGATCGGCGTCGAGGTCGTCGTACGTGCCGCGCTCGCCCGTGTCGGCGGTCCCGGCGGTCTCGTGGCGGTCGTCGTCGTCACCCATGCCCAGGGCGCGCTTCGCCTTGTCGATCAGGCTCTCGTCATGGTCAGCCATCGTGGAAGGTCTCCACTGCGATGTCGTTGGTGCTGTCCCTTGCAGGAGTCGGGCCGCAACGGGGCGAGGTCAGATTCCGCGCTCGTCGCGGCTGAGCTCGTGCTCGTCGATGTCCCGACCCGTGCCGGTGCCCGGATCGGCGTCGCCGCCGTTGCCGAGCTCCTCGTCCATCGGCTCACCCCCGAAGTCGCCCTCGGAGCCCGGGTCGGTCTCGCCCTGCGATCCCGGACCGGCATCGGTGTCGAGGCTGCTGCCCTCTCGCTCGTCGATGTCGCCCATCTCGTGCCTCCTCGTTCAGCGGTCCGCGTCTGCGTCCGCGTCCGTCTCGCCATCCTCGAACTTCGTCTCGTACCGCGCCTCGCCGCGCGGGGGATTGCCGAGCGTCTCGGCGGTCTCGGTCGGGACGGGTGTGTCGTCCTCGCCGTACGCGCCGCCCAACTCGGCCCTCGCGCTCTCGCGCTCGGTCTCGTCCTCCTCGTCGTGGCGAGGCATCGGGTCGTGGTCATCGGCCATCGGGAAGCTCCCGTGCGGTTGATGCCGGCCCCAATGCACGCCGCGGGCCGGATCGGCGAAATCCGGTGAGAGACAGCAAACGGGAGCCTGTCCGTCCGGGGAGCGTCCTCTTCGGAACGCTCGCCGGGGACAGGCTCCCGGTGGAGCCGAGCGCCGGCCACGGCGGGCCGGCGCTGCGATCGGCTCTAGGCGGCCACGCCGGCCGGTCGGAGGACCGGAGCCGCAGCCTTCTCGGGGCGGGTGGCCCAGACGAGGCCGCCGCCGGCGACCATCAGCGTCGCGCCCAGTCCGGCGAAGAGGCCCGCCAGGCCGAGACCCAGCTGCAGGGCCTGCGCCGTCACCGTCCCGACACCGAGCTCGCCGATGAGCGCGTGCGCGGTACCGCTCCAGATCTGCGCCCGGGCCGGGCCCTCGATCGGGTGCATCCGGTCGAAATCGACCCAGTAGCGGCCGTCATTGACGAAGGTGTACTCGCCGGCCTCGAAGACCTCGCCGTTGTACTCGACGGTCTCCGGGAGGACGACGGTCGCCTCGCCGTGCAGCGTGTGGTAGGCGATGACGGCCATCTGGTACATGTACTCGCTGGCCGTGTTGACCACCGGATCGTTCGGATTGAGCTCCGAGGCGACCACCGGGTAGCCCCAGTCGTCGGTGAGGAGGGCCATGATCGGCTCGGCTCCCTCGGGGGTGCCGCGGTCGAGCAGCTGGCCCTGCTCGTTGTAGCTGAGCTCGACGCCCTGCGCCGCGCTGAAGGCATTGAGCGATGCGGTCCCTTCCTGGACCTTGAAGAAGGCATAGCCGCCGGCGATCACGAACCCGAGGCCGAAGACCGCGAGCACGATGCCGAGCTTCTGAAGTCGACTGGTCACTGGAGTATCCCTCTCGTGTGAGTGCTTGCTGACTGGTTGATTGATTCCACGGCCACTGTCGCCGGAGAGGGACGGCGAAGCATGTGACACACGGACCGATCTCGGGACCGAGCGGCCCGCCGGCGGGGGGCCGTTGGTCACCCCGATGAGCGGAGCCCGCGCAGGCGCCGATCAGCGCAGGGCGCGCTCCAGGAGCTCCATGTCGTCACGCTTACGGGCGATGACGTGCTCGAGCAGGTGCTCGGTGGCCTCGCCCTCGGTGTCGTCGGCATCGGCCGGAATGGCCTCGACGAGTGCGGCGAGCGTCTCCCGCGCGTCGGCCACGAGGCGCTCGACCGATGCGGGCCACGCCGCAGGCAGGCTCAGGTGTGCGGCTTCCACCTCGGGTGTCTCGCCCAGCGTCGCGATCCGTGACGAGAGCTGCCGGACGTCGTCCATGGCCGATGCCGCCATGGCACGCAGGCGATCGGACAGGGCGACCCCCTCCGGACCCGGCAGCGTGCCCGCCGCCACGGCCAGGCCGATGGCGTCGCGCGCCAGCAGCGACAGGGCGCCGTTCAGCGCCCTGGCCAGGGAGGAGGGATCGGTCGACTCGCCCATCGGCACGCCGCAAATGCATGGCGCGTGCCCGCGTATGCTCACCGCCATGACGGACGTGTCACGCAAGGCGGCGAGCTTCACCGAATCGGTCATCCGCGAGATGACCCGTCATGCCATCGCGCATGGAGCCGTGAACCTCGCCCAGGGGTTTCCGGACTTCGCCTGCCCACCCGAGCTGAAGGAGGCGGCCAAGGCGGCGATCGACGCCGATCTCAACCAGTACGCGATCACGTGGGGCGCCCGCGACCTCCGCGAAGCCATCGCCGCCAAGACGGAACGCTTCCATCCCGACTGGGCGGTCGATGCGGAGCGCGAGATCACGGTGACCTGCGGCGCGACCGAGGGGATGATGGCCGCCATGCTCGCCGTCCTGAACCCGGGCGACGAGGTGATCGTGTTCGAGCCGTTCTACGAGAACTACGGTCCCGATGCGATCCTGGCCGATGCCGTCCCGCGCTACGTGACCCTCCACGAGCCCGACTGGCGGATCGATCCGGACGAGCTCGGCGCCGCCTTCGGCCCGCGAACGCGCGGGATCGTCGTGAACTCGCCGCACAACCCGACCGGCAAGGTGTTCGGCCGCGAGGAGCTCACGATGATCGCCGAGCTGTGCGTCCAGCACGACGTCGTCGCCTTCACCGACGACATCTACGAGCACATCGTCTACGCCGGCGAGCACGTCCCGCTCGCGACGCTGCCCGGCATGCGGGAGCGAACCGTGGCGATCAACTCGCTCTCGAAGACGTACTCGGTCACCGGCTGGCGGGTCGGCTGGGTCATCGCGCCGCCCGATCTCACGTCGGGCATTCGCAAGGTCCACGACTTCCTGACGGTTGGCGCCGCGGCGCCGCTCCAGGCCGCGGGCGCGGTGGCTCTCCAGCTGCCGGACGACTACTACGCCGCGCTGGCCGATGGCTACCGCCAGCGGCGGGACGTCCTCGTCGCCGCGCTCGCCGAGGCGGGCTTCGGCACCTGGACGCCCGACGGCGCGTACTACGTCATGACCGACATCACCGGCCTGACCGATGCCTCCGACGTCGAGTTCGCGCTGGCGCTGACCGCGTCGCCGGGCGTCGCTGCCGTGCCGGGCTCGTCCTTCTACTCGCGTCCCGAGCTCGGCCGCACGAAGCTGCGGTTCGCCTTTCCGAAGCGGCTCGAGACGCTGGCCGATGCCGCCGAGCGCCTGCGCGACGTTCCCGCTCGGCTCGGCGGCCGATAAATCGCCACTCCGTGGCGCGGCGGCCTCCTCTGACCACGTTTGGCCGATCTATCGGTCAGGAAGTGGCGGGAAGGTTGCCTGCGCGCGTCCGTCACGCCGCATGCCAGCCGACGTATCGGTCATTCGCGACGGGCACATGCCATCTTGTCGCGTTTGGCCGACCAATCGGTCAGCCCAAGGTTCCGTGCCCGTCGGGGGAGGCCGCGCGCCGTCAGGCCGTCCGCGACGCGATGACGTCAGGATCGCGGCCGGTGATCGCGCGGGCACGCCGGCTCGCGTCCGCGGCGGCGGCTCGGTCGCCGCGTTCCTCGTACAGCGCGCCGAGATCGATGAGCAGGTCGACGTACCGCTCTCGCAGCTCCTCGCGGCGCTCCTCGACGTACACGGAGTCGCCGTAGAACGGGCAGTCGTCGAAGAGCTCGCTGCGGTACAGGGTGCGGGCCGCCTCGAGGAGCAGCAGGCGCTCGTCAGGCGCGGAGCCGCGCGCGCGCTGCAGCAGGCTCTCGAACTCGGCCACGTCACTCCAGGTCACGACGTCGGGGCGAAGGCGGTATCGGTCGTTGCCGAACTCGATCGGACCGTCGGCACGGCCGCGCTTCCGGGCCGGCGCGAGGGCCGAGCGCAGGCCGAGCATCGTCCGATGGAACGCCGTGTCGGCGCGGTCGAGGTCGACGTCCGGCCACACCAGCTCGACGATCTCGTCCTTCGAGGCACCACGCTCGCCGCGGTCGAACAGGAACGCGAAGACGGCCTCCGCCTGGCGCGAGCCGGCCTTGGGACCGCCCCAGCGACGCATCGGCTCACCGTCCAGCTCTGCCCGGAGCGGTCCGAGGGCGTAGACGTACAGCCCGCGCCGACCGCTGGCGTGGACCGCGAGCGCCTCGGCCAGGGCGGCCTCGTGCGCCTCCACGGCCCGACCCTCGCGCGACAGCTCGCGCAGGGCAGTTTCGTGCGCGCCGGTGCGCTCTCCCAGCCGGATCGCGGCATCGACGTAGGTCGTGGCCATGCGCAGCAGGTCGAGCTCGGCGGGGCGCAGGGGGAGCCCCGACCGCTTCAGGCCGAAGGCGGCGTGGCCGTCGGCGGCCTCGAGTGGCAGCCGGGCGTGCGGATCGTCCGAGGGATCCAGGCGGCCGTGCACCATCGTCGGCTGGCCACGGTTGTCGACCACCGCCGCGCCGGTGAGATCGAAGGTGCGCACGAGCCGCGAGAGCGCCGGGCGCAGCAGCTCGTGGCCACGGGTCCCGGCTGGCTGACCTTCGACGCCCGCGACGGCCGGGGCCAGGGCGAGGGGCTCGATCGCGCTCGGTCCGCTGAGAACGCGGCGGACCGCTTCGGCGATGGGCTCGAACAGCGCCAGGGTCACCACCACGGCGAGCGCGATCACGATCGGCAGCTCGAGGCCGATGAGGGCCGAGACCGCGCGGTCGGCGGCCACCAGTACGAGGACGTAGCCCACCACGCCGAGCCCGACGACGAGCGAGGCACGAAACTCGCGAGCGGTCACCTCCGCGCCGATGAAGACGCGTTGCGCGAGGACGGCGTACACCGCCAGAACGGTCGCGAGCGCGATCAGCGACACGCCGATCCACGCCGGTCCGCCCACCTCCTCGGGCAAGATGCGCATCATGCCGCCGACCACGCCGATGCCGAGGGTGAGCAGCATGACCTTCAGCTGGCGCTGGCGGGGCACGTCATCGCCGGCGCGGCGCAGTGCGCCGACGAGCCAGCCGATCGCCCCGGCGAACATGACCGCCCGGACGGCGATGAAGCCCCAGCCGAGGACCTCACCGGGAATGCCGAACGGCTCCCAGTGCGGCGGCGTCGTGACGATGGGATGCGCCGGGTCGGCCACCGCCTGGAAGGCGGCCCCGACGCCGATCGCGTAGGCCGCGAGCAGGAACGCGGTCGCAATGCGGGATGGCCGTCCCTCCAGGGCGACCGAGATGGCGAGGTGAGCCGTCACCGCGGGCAGCGGAAAGGCGGCGACGTCCTCGAATGCGTTGAGCCCGTCCTTCACCTCCGGAACGGTTCCCATGCGCTGCGCGATGATCGCGACGGACCAGACGACGAGCAGGAGCGCCAGCAGGCCGAAGACGGGCGCACCGTGCGCGCGCCGGGCACGGGTCACCACGAGGAGGCCGAGCCACGTGGCGAGGATGGCGGTGAGGCCGTGGGCAGCGACCTCGAAGATGAGTCCCATCCGAGGACCCCCGTGAGCGGCTTGGGCGCCGCGGCGAAGCTACTCCTGACCGGAGCGCGCCGCAATACGTCATTCGGCCCATCAACCGCCCAGGGCCGCGTCCGGTCGTCAGTCCGTCGCGCGGAGGAAGAGCACCTCGGCGCCGATGGGGCGGTAGCCGGCCCGGAGGAAGGCTCGTACCGACGCGACGTTCCCGGGCGCCACCTGGGCGAACAGCGGCTCGCCCTCCGGGACGAGCCCGCGCGCGGCGCGCGCGAGCGCGACCCCCACGCCGCGGCCGCGACGGTCCGGGTCGACCTCGATGCTGACCTCTCGCCGCTCGGCGAGACCGCGACCGACGATCACGACTCCGGCCCGGCGCGAATCGGTGAAGACTCGCACCGCCGTGCGATAGCGCCGGGCGCGCTCGATGCGGCCAGCCGCCCAGGCGTCCGGCTCATCGAGCGGCTCGAGCGGATGGTCGCGATCCACGGCGCCCGTGCCCTCGGCGACCATGACGACGTCGAGTGAACCTGGCGGCACCCCGAGCTGGAGCCCGAGCCAGGTCAGGAAGGGTGCGCTCATCGGTCCGCCGGGATCGTCGTCGGGAAGGTGCGCTCGCGCTTCGTCGGCCTCCACGCCCGCCGAGATGACGCTGTGGCCGGTGAAGGCCACGACCGCGTCGGATGGGCCCGGCGGCGCGGAGAGGACCTCGACGTCCAGCTCGGCCGGCGGGAATCGGTCTCGAGCGGCCTCGCGCAGGAGCTTGACGAGCCGATGCTCCGGCGGCTTCGGCCTCGGCTTCGGCTTGGGCTTCGGCTTGGGCTTCGACTTCGAGCTCGACGTGGGCTGGCGTGCTGGCCTGCGCGGCGCGGGAAGCGGCTTGATGGTCGTCCGGCGTGCCTCGGGGAGCGCCTCTCGAACGGCGTTCAGGGTGGGATACGGGCCGAGCACCAGCTCCTGGCCGAACTCGTTCGTCTGCTGGCTGTCGGTCAGGAACCAGCCGGTGCCGCCCTCGCGGACCTCGAACCGGTCATCCTCGCTGCGATACGTGCCGGCCTGCTGACGCAGCAGCCGGTTCGGGTCGGGCGGGGGAGCGGACTTCGGCTTCTTCTTCGCCACGCGTTCAGTGTCGCGCGTTCCGCACGCCGTTGCGACCGATACGACGCTCAGAGGTTCCCGGCGACGTCGAGGTAGCGCGCCACCTCGGAGCTGACCTGGCGGTCGGCGGCCGGGGGGCGGCGCATGAGCCAGCCGCGAATATCGGTCTTCGGAAGGGTGAGCTCCTCGACGACCTCGAAGCCGACGCGCTCGTAGAGGAGGACGTTGCGCGCCGTCGCCGTCTCGAGGTACGCGGGCGCGCCCTCCGCGTCGCATCGGTCCAGGACGGGGCGCATGAGGGCCGTCCCGATCCCGGCGCCCTGCCGCGTGGGCTCGACGCCGAGCGCCGACAGGTAGTAGTGCGGTCCGTCGACGTGACGGCGTCGTCGCTCCTCGAGCACCTCCAGCGCATCGGTCACCAGGCGCAGCCGTCGCCAGCCGGCGAAGCGGGCCATCTCCGGGACGAGCCGCAGGTTGTCGATGAGCGACGGCCTGTAGCCGGGCGGCAGCCAGAGCGCGACCCCGGCGATGTCGTCGGTCGTCCAGGTGTGCGCCAGGCGGGCGGACGCGTATCGCAGGATCCCGTTCCAGCCGTCGCGCATGCGCTGCCGTCGCTCCGAGGCAGGCCCGGCCAGGTAGCTGAAGAACGGGTCGTGCTCGAACGCGCGCATGAGGACGCCGGCGAGCTCGCGGATCTCGTCATGACGGGCGGGGCGAACGCGGATCTCGGCAACCATCGGGCAGGGCCCCATTGTGCCCGACCGGGTGAAGCGCGAGCCCCGGTATCCTTGACCGTCCGATGACCCTCTTCGAGATCACCGAATCGCCTGCCCTGGACGCCCCGGTCCTCGTGGCCGCCCTCGAGGGCTGGGTCGATGCGGGCAGCGCCGGCACGACCGCGGCGGAGCAGCTCGCCGCCGGCGGAAGCGTCGTCGCACGCTTCGACGCCGACGCGATCTACGACTATCGAGCCCGTCGTCCGACGCTCGACATCCTCGACGGACGCCCCACCCGGCTCGAGTGGCCGGCCCTGACGGTGAGCGCCGTGCGGGTGGAGGCGCGCGATCTGCTCGTCCTCCGCGGTCCGGAGCCGGACTATCGCTGGCGTGAGCTCTCGGCCGACGTGGTCGAGCTGGCGAGGCGGCTCGGCGCGGCGTCGTGGGCCAGCCTGGGGGCGATCCCGGCTGCCGTGCCGCACACGCGCCCCGTGCCGATCCTCGCCACGGCGTCCGCGCCAGGCCTGCTGCCCGACGGAATCCGCCAGGGGCCCGACGGCCTCCTTCGCGTGCCGTCGGCGGCGCTGTCGGTCTTCGAGCTCGCCGTCTCGAGCGGCGGCATCCCGGCGGTCGGCTTCTTCGCGCAGGTGCCGCACTATGTCTCGGGCGCGTATCCGAGCGCCTCGATCGCGCTCCTCACCGCGCTCGGCCGTCATCTCGGCGTCGACCTGCCGGTCGGACAGCTCGCCACGCGCGCGCTCGAGCGCCGCAACCTGCTCGACGCCGCGGCGGCGACCGACGAGTCGACCAAGGCTCACGTCGAGCGGCTCGAGCGGATCGCGGACGAGTCGGGCCTGCCGGTCGGCGACGAGCTGATCGCCGACATCGAGCGCTTCCTGCGCGAGGGCGAGGACGATGACGACGGCTCCGAGGGCGGTTCCCGGCTCCACTGAACCCCGCGCCCGCTAGCATCGGGGCCGATGGCGATCCTCCTCATCATCGGCGGCCTCGCGCTCCTCGTCGCGGGCGGCGAGGCGGTCGTGCGGGGCGCGACGGCGCTCGCAGCCGGCGCCCGGATCCCGCCGGTCATCATCGGCCTGACCGTCGTCGCGTTCGGTACGAGCGCGCCCGAGCTCGCCGTGGCGCTCGGCGCGGCGATGCGCGGCGAGCCCGACTTCGTCATCGGCAACGTCATCGGCTCGAACATCTACAACGTCCTGCTCGTGCTCGGGCTGAGCGCGATGATCGTGCCGCTCGTCGTGCATCGCAAGCTCGTGCGCTGGGACGTGCCGGTCATGATCGCCGCCTCGGTCGCGCTCTTCGTCTTCGGTGCGGACGGTCACCTGAGCCGGATCGATGCGCTCATCCTCGTCGGGGCGCTGGGGGCGTATCTGACCTTTGCGGTGCTGGAGGCGCGGCGGGAGCGAGCCGACGACGACGAGACCGACGATTTCGTGCGCGAGTTCCGCGAGCGCGGGCTCACCGGCCGCGACGTGGCCGTGAACGTCGCGTTCCTCCTGGGCGGGATCGGGTTGCTCGTCGTGGGAGCCAACTTCCTGGTCGACGGTGCGGTCGACGTGGCCGAGACGCTCGGATTCGATCGGCTCGTGATCGGCCTGACCGTCGTGGCGCTCGGAACGTCGATGCCGGAGCTGGCGACCTCGGTCGTGGCGGCCCTGCGGGGGGAGCGCGACCTGGCCGTCGGCAACATCGTCGGGTCGAACATCATGAACATCCTGGCCGTCACCGGCCTCACCGGCCTGCTGGCGCCGGACGGCGTGGGCGTCGCGGCCGCAGCGATCACGTTCGACCTGCCGGTCATGATCGCCGTGGCGGTCGCCTGCCTGCCGATCTTCTTCACCGGGCACGTGATCGTGCGCTGGGAGGGGATCGTCTTCGTGGGCTACGCCCTTGCCTACACCGCCTACCTCGTGCTCGACGCCGTGGGACATGCCGCGGCGGGGCCGTTCAGCCTGGTGATGATGGCGTTCGTCCTGCCGCTGACGCTCCTGACGTTGATCCTCGTCACCTGGCGGGCGGTACGCCGAGGCACCTGAGCGAGCCGCTCACGCGGCCGCGGCGACGGTCCGACGGCCGAGGGCGGCGTACGCGGTCCCGACCGCGCCGGCCAGCGCCACGAGCCCGACGGCGCCGAACCCGGCCGCGTAGCCGGCGTACCCGGCCACGAGCCCGGTCAGCACCGGCCCGCCGCCGAAGGCGAG
>DATLGA010000119.1:0-3212 GCA_035540715.1 Candidatus Limnocylindrales bacterium
GATCGAGCCCGTGCCGGTCGAGATCGGCGACCTCGCCGGCGGGGTCGGAGACGGATGGGAGGAGGTCGCCAGCTCCCCGGTCGGGCAGGCGACGATCGGGATCATGCTGGAGCACTTCGGCCTGTCCGCGGCGGAGGCATCCGGCGCCGCCGACGGCTGGACAGGTGACCGATACGTCGTGGCCCGGGGACCGGAGGAGCAGTTCGCGCTCGCCTGGCGCACGACCTGGGCGACCGAGCAGGATGCCGCCGACTTCGAGTCCGCCTACCGTCGGGCGATCGGGGCGATCGAGGTCGAGGCGGCCGTGTCCCGCGTCGGCGGCACCGACGTGCTCGTGGTGCACGCCACGAACGCCGACCTCCTGCGCCGGACGATCCAGGCCGCCGGGTAGGCGCGGCTACATCGACTCCGGTGCGCTGATCCCGAGCAGATCGAGCGCGTTGGCCAGGACGGCCCGCGTGGCGCCGACGAGCGCCAGCCGCGCCGACGTCAGCTCGGGGTCCTCCGTCAGCACCTTGCAGTCGCGGTAGAACATCGAGAACGCGTTGGCCAGCTCGTATGCGTAGCGCGGCACTTCGTGCGTCTCGCGCCGCTCGGCCGCCATGGCGACGGTGTCGGGCAGGTCGAGGAGATGGCGGATGAGGGTCTGCTCCGACGGATGGGTGAGGAGCTCGCTCGTGCGCGCGGCATCCGGCCGGGCGCTGACCTCCTCGGCGTGACGCAGGATCGATGACGCCCGCGCATGCGCGTACTGCACGTAGTAGACGGGATTCTCGTTGCTCTGCTTCTTGGCGAGCTCGAGATCGAAGTCGATCCCGCTCGTGAACGAGCGCGAGCTGAAGAACCAGCGGGCCGCGTCGACGCCGACCTCGTCGAGGACCTCGTCGAGCGTGATGAACTCCCCCGAGCGCTTGCTCATCGGGATCTCGACCCCGTCGCGCACGAAGCGAACCCAGGCGATGAGGAGCATGCGGACCGCCTCGCGGTCGTAGCCCATCGCCTCGGCGGCGTTGCGGACGCGGGCGACCGTGCCGTGGTGATCGGCGCCCCAGATGTAGATGAGCTCGTCGAAGCCGCGGGCGAACTTCTCCGTCACGTATCCGATGTCGGACGCGAAGTACGTCGACTGCCCGTTGGACCGATAGATCACCCGGTCCTTGTCGTCCCCGTAGGCGGTGGAGCGGAACCAGGTCGCGCCGTCGCGTTCGTACACGTATCCGGCGTCGCGGAGCCGATCCACCGCCCGCTCGACCCAGCCCTCGGTGTGCAGTGAGCCCTCCTCCTTCCAGACGTCGAAGCGGACGCCCAACCGGCCGAGGCTGGCCTCGATGCCGGCGCGCACCTGCTCCGAGGCCCACCGCCCGACGAGCATCCCGGCCTCGTCGGGCTCCGCGGTGGCTCGCGTCGCGAGCTCGTCGGGCAGCTGCGCCGCGAGCTCGTCGACGTAGGCGCCCTGGTAGCCGTCCGCCGGCAGAGCCGCACCGGTCCGGCGCGCCAGCACCGAGAGTCCCAGGTTGACGACCTGCGTCCCGAAGTCGTTGAAGTAGTACTCGCGCGTGACGTCGTGGCCGGCCGCGGAGAGGACCCGCGACAGCACGTCGCCCACGAACGCGCCGCGCGCGTTGCCGACGTGCAGCGGGCCGGTGGGGTTGGCGCTCACGAACTCAACGTTGATGCGGCGAGGCTCCGTCGCCGAGCTGCGGCCGTACGTCGGGCCGGCGTCGAGGATGGGGCCGACCTGGGCGGCGACCCAGGCCGGGTCGAGCCGGAAGTTCAGGAAGCCGGGCGCCGCGATCGTGACATCGGCGATGGACGGTGGGCGCTCGAGATGGTCGACCACGGCCTCGGCGATCCGCATCGGCGCAGTCCGGGCCACCGGCGCGAGCTGCATCGCGGCATTGCTCGCCCAGTCACCGTGATCGGGGTTGGCCGGCCGCTCGAGGCCGATCGGCGGGAGCGGCGCATCGGCGGGAAGGTTGAAGGCGCCGGCCGCTGCGGCGCGGTCGCGGGCGGCGGCGAGGGCTCGGGTGAGATCGGTGCGGAGGCTCATCGGGGCGTCGAGTCTACCGCCTCGGCGCCTCCGACCGGCCGGTTACTCCTGGGCCGATGTGATCGCGGTCGACGGCGGCGTCTCGGCGCGGCTCTCCGCGGTGACGGCTCCGCCGATGGCGAGCGACAGGATCATCCAGGCGGCCGCCAGAGCGACGAGGACACGGTTCGGTCGGCTCTGTGTGGCGGCGATGGTGTTGGGCTTCATCGATGTGGGCGTCCCGACTTCGGATTGAACTTCGACTTCGTTCCCCCCTGACGCACCTACAGGCAAGCGATGTGCCAGACGCGTTCGTCCCTGGTGCCCGCCGGCACCGAAACGTGGCGCTATCGGTCGCGCGCGATCCGAAGCTCCAGCGCCTGGTCCGCGGAGAACCCCTGCAGGCCCAGCGCGTCGGCGGCGACCTCGAGCAGGGCCCCCGTCGGGGCGAGGCCGATCAGCTCGCAGTGGTCGATGTCGGTCCCCGCGTCGCGAGCCAGCCGGCGCACCTCGCCGACGACGGCCGCGATCCCGGTCCGCTCCCAGTCGACGAGGTTCGTGCTGACCTGGGCCATCGGCGGCATGTCGGGATTCTCGAGGAGCACGCCCATGGCCTGGACGGCCGGCATGCCACCGGAGCTCTCGCGGATCGTGTTGGCGATCTTGATCGCGAGTGCCAGGTCGTCGGTCCGCAGGTTGATGTTGAAGGCGATGAGCGGTCGTCGCGCTCCGACCGCCACGGCGCCCCCGCGCGGATGGAGGCGGCGGGGACCGAAGTCGGGGGCCCGGTCCGGATTCGTGCCGATCTCCTCGCGCAGCGCCTCGTACTGTCCGCGACGCACGTTCGCGAGGCGCCGCCGGTCCGGGCGCAGGGCCGCCTCGCCGTAGAGGTAGACCGGGATCTCGAAGCGCATGGCGATCTGCTCGCCGAACCGACGTGCCAGGTCCACGCACTCCTCGAGGCGCGTCGTGCCGAGCGGGACGAACGGGATGACGTCGACGGCGCCGATGCGCGGATGAGCCCCGACGTGCTGCTCCATGTCGATGAGCTCGAGCGCGCGTCCGACGGCCGCCGTCGCGGCCCGCACCACCGGCTCCGCGTTCCCGGCGAACGTGACGACGCTGCGGTTGTGCGTCTCGTCGCGGGTGTGGTCGAGCACCGTGACGCCATCGATCTGACCGA
>DATLGA010000120.1:0-12489 GCA_035540715.1 Candidatus Limnocylindrales bacterium
GCTCGGCCGCCTCGACGTCGTCGCACCAGCGTCCGTCGTGCGCCGGGGTCGTGGACACGAGCAGCATCCCGGCCCGGCGGTACTGCGCGTCGACGCCGTTGCGCACGGTCCACGCGCCGATCTCTTCCACCGACTCCGCCAGGGCAGTCGCCGCCGCGAGCGCTCCGGCGTCACCGAACAGGTCCACCAGGGCCGCGAGCTCGTCCCACCACGCATTGACGAATCCGCCGTTGCGTCCCGATGGCCCGCCGCCGCAGATGTCCTGCTCGAGGACCGCCACCTGCAAGCTGGGATCTCGGTCCAAGAGTGCCAGTGCGGTCCAGAGGCCGGTATAGCCACCGCCCACGATGGCCACGTCGACCTCGAGGTCGGCCCCGGGGCCGGACAGGGCCGGCGGGTGCCCCTCCGCATCGAGCGCCTCGCGGAGCCACGGGTTGCGCGTGCGACCGGACGGGGCGGGTACGTGCATCGGCATCGGTGTGAGTTTCCACACATTGCTTGACATTGTCTAGCGCAATTCGCAAGAATGAGGGTCGTAATCTGCGAATCGCGTAACGAGCCGAGGAGAGACGAACCTGGCCCCCGCGCAGCCCCCCACCCCCGCCGGCCGTATTCGGCTCGACGAGATCGACCGCGGCATCATCGAGGCGTTGCAGGCCGAGGGCCGTCGCCCGTACAAGCGGATCGCCAACGAGATCGGCGTCAGCGAAGGCTCGGTGCGCTACCGGGTGCAACGCCTCGAGGACGCGGGGATCCTGCAGGTCGTCGGCATCGCGGACCCGCTCCGCATCGGCTTCAACACGATGGCGCTCGTGGGCGTCCGCGTGCGACCCGGGTCGATGGAGCATGTCTGCCGCGAGCTGGCTGCGCTGCCGCAGGCCAGCTACGTGGCCATGGTGACCGGCTCGTTCGACGTCTTCGTCGAGGCCATCTGCCGCGATCCCGAGGACTTCCGCCGCTTCCTGACCGAGGACCTGCACGCCATCGACGGGGTGCTCGGCGCCGAGTCCTTCATCATCCTCGAGCTCCACAAGCTCGCCTACGGCTGGGGCGTCGCGTCGGCCGATCCGGCGCCGCGTCTCCTCGGCGGGGGCAAGCCGAGCCAGGTAGCGAGGTAGTGCCCATGTCCGACGGCCGACCGACGATCCTGTTCTTCCCCGAAGGGGCGTACGGGCCGACGAACAACTGCGTCGGCATTGCGCAGGTCCTCAGGCAGCGTGGCGCCCGCGTCGTGTTCGTGCTCGAGGAGTCCTTCGCCGGCAGCATGCAGCCGCGTGGCTTCGAGGAGCGGCTCATGCGCCTCAACCCGCCGCCGGAGCAGCCCGAAGTTCCCGGCCAGTTCTGGAAGGACTTCATCCGCGAGACGGCTCCGGAGTACCGCAAGAGCACGTACGACCAGCTCGAGACGGTCATCGCGCCGATCTGGTCCGAGCTCATCGGCGGCGCGAAGTACGTCGACGACCGCCTCCGCGAGATCCTCGACGAGGTTAGGCCGGACGTGATCGTCGAGGACAACGTCGTCGCCTTCCCCGCGCTCGTCGCGCACGGCGCGCCGTGGGTGCGGATCGTGTCGTGCAACCCCCTCGAGCTGAAGGATCCTGCCGTCCCGCCGGCGTTTTCAGGCCTGCCGGCGGCGGACCGTTCGGAGTGGCAGGCCTTCCGCGCCCGGTACGCCGAGCTCCATGCCGAGATGCATCGGGACTTCGACACGTTCGTGCAAGAGCGAGGCGCACCGCCGCTCCCGGAGGGCGAGTTCATCCACGAGTCGCCCTACCTGAACCTGTACCTGTACCCGCCGGCCGCCGACTACGAGCGCTCCCGGCCGCTCGCGCCGACCTGGCACAACCTCGGCAGCTGCGTCCGGCGCAGCGACGAGACCTGGCAGGTCCCCGCCTCGCTCGGCGCGGACGGCAAGCTCGTGTACCTGTCGCTCGGCTCCCTCGGGTCGGCCGACGTGGAGCTCATGCAGCGCTTCATCGACCTGCTCGGCGACACGGAGCATCGGGTGATCGTCAGCATGGGTCCCCAGCACGCCGACCTGCGCCTGGCGGACAACATGTGGGGCGCCGAGCTGGTCCCGCAGCCGGCGATCCTGCCGCACGTCGACCTCGTCGTCACCCATGCCGGCAACAACACCGTCACCGAGGCCTTCCACCACGGGAAGCCGATGATCGCCCACTCGCTCTTCTGGGATCAGCACGACAACGCGCAGCGCATCGACGAGCTGGGCTTCGGCACGCGGCTCGCGCCGTATCGATTCCGCGACGACGACCTGCTCGCTGCGGTCGAGCGGCTGCTCGCCGACGAGGCGCTCCATCGGCGCATGCGCCAGATCTCCGACGATTTGCAGGCCAATCCCGGGACCCACCGTGCCGCCGAGCTGCTGCTGCGCCTGGCCGACGAGCGCGGACCCATCCACCGCTCCGACGAGCACACGGAGGTATCGGTCAGATGACCATCCACGGCCTTTCCCTGCGCCTGACCGCGATCCTCGCCGTCCTGGCGCTGGCGCTCACCGCCTGTGGCGGCACGGCGACGGCCTCGCCGTCGCCCACGACCGCGGACCCGGGGGCCACCGATGACGACACCGCGCCGACCGACGACGCGGAGCCGACCGACGAGGCTCCGGCCGGTCGGATCGTGGTCTCGAACTGGGACGGCTACATGCCGGACGATCTGCTCGACAACTTCACCGCCGAAACGGGGATCGAGGTGGAGCTCGCCCTGCACACGACGAACGAGGACATCATGGGCAAGCTCGAGGCGGCCAACGGCGGCGGCTTCGACGTCGTCTTCGTGTCCGCGCCGTTCGCCGAGGTGCTGAACCGGCGAGGGTGGGCCGCGCAGCTCGACCACTCGGCCATCCCGAACCTCGCGAACCTCTACCCCGAGGCGAGCGAGCTCGACTATGACCCGGGCAACGCATTCAGCGTCCCGTACGCGTGGGGCACCACCGGCCTGTGCTATCGCACCGACCTGGTCGACGAGGAGATCGACAGCTGGGCCGACCTGCTCCAGCCGTCGGCCGATCTGCAGGGCAAGATCACGATGCTCGCGACCGACCGCTGGCTGCTGCTGCCGGCCCAGAA
Source organism: Candidatus Limnocylindrales bacterium (assembly GCA_035540715.1). Classification (GTDB taxonomy): domain Bacteria; phylum Chloroflexota; class Limnocylindria; order QHBO01; family QHBO01; genus JACDBZ01. Next base: position 3,090 of record DATLGA010000120.1, read on the forward strand.
GCTTCTCGGCCACTCGATCAACACGACCGACGAGGCCGAGCTGAACGAGGCCCGAGACCTCCTCATCGAGGCGAAGCAGAGCCTGCTCGCCTACGACGACACGACCTTCTACAGCCGGCTCGTGTCGGGTGAGGCGGTGCTGGTGGAGGCGTGGGACGGCTGGTGCAACTACGGCATCGCCGAGGATCCCAACATCGGCTGGGTCATCCCCGAGGAGGGCTCCGACCTGTGGGTCGACACGATGGTCGTCCTCGAATCGAGCGAGAACAAGGCGGGGGCGCAGGCCTTCATCGACTACGTGCTCCGGCCCGACGTCGGCGCCTGGGTGGCGGAGAACATCCTCTACAAGGTGCCGAACGCCGAGGCGATGGAATCGCTCGACCCGGAGCTGATCGAGGCGTTTCCGAACCTCGGGATGACCGCCGAGGAGCTCTTCGAAGGAGAGGTGATGCGTGACGTCGGCGACGCCCTGCCGATCTACACGCGGATCGTCTCCGAGGTGACCGCCTCGTAGGCCGGCCGCGGGACGGAGGGCCATCCCCATGGCCGATCTCGCGAGCCGATGGGCCGGCGCCGGACGGCGCCGGCCCCTTCCGTGGGGGCCGGCGCGGTGAGCCGCTGGCAGCTGCGGCTCTTCCTCCTCGGTCCGGCGCTGGCGTGGTGGCTCGTCTTCCTCGTCCTCCCGGTCGGGATCGTCCTGGGCTACAGCCTCTTCGAGCGCGGCGAATTCGGCGGCGTCGTGCCGAACCTGACGCTCGACAACTACGGGCGTGCGCTCGATCCGCTCTACACGTCGGTCCTGCTCAACTCCCTGCGGATGGCTGCGCTCGCCACGGTGATCGCGCTCGTCATCGGCTACCCGGTGGCGTACTTCGTCGCGACGCGGCCGCGGCGGTGGCGGACGCCGCTGCTCATCCTGGTCATCCTGCCGTTCTGGACGAGCTTCCTGATCCGGACGTACGCCTGGATCGTGCTGCTCAACCGGGAGGGGCTCATCAACCGGCCGCTGCTGAACGCCGGGATCATCGGTGAGCCGCTGCCCCTCCTGAACAACGAGTTCGCCATCGTGCTGGGGCTCGTGTACATCTACCTGCCGCTCATGATCCTGCCGCTCTACGCCGCGCTCGAGCGGATCAGCCCCGAGCTTCGCGAGGCCTCGACCGATCTCGGCGCCTCGCCGGTTCGAACCTTTCTGACCGTCACCCTGCCGCTGTCGTCGACCGGGATCGCCGCGGGGGCGATCTTCGTCTTCGTGCCGAGCCTCGGAAACTTCATCGTGCCGGAGCTGCTCGGAGGCGGACGGCACCCGATGATCGGCAACCTCATCCAGGGCCAGTTCCTCCGCGCGCGCGACTGGCCGTTCGGGGCGGCGCTGGCGGCCGGGCTGATCGCCATCACCGTCGGCCTGCTCCTCGTCCAGGCCTGGCTGCTCATGCGCGAGCGGCGTCGCGAGTCCGGGGCAACGGCGGATGCGTGACCGGTCCCTGGCGCGCGGCTGGCTGGCGGCCCACTTCGGGCTCGTCCTGCTCTTCCTCTACGCGCCGGTCGCCGTGCTGGCCGTGCTCTCGTTCAACGCGTCGGGCCAGCCGTTCGCCTGGGGTGGGTTCTCGCTTCGCTGGTACGAGTCGCTCGTCGGCAACGCAACGATCCAGCAGGCGGTGGTCGCGACGGTCGTGGTCGGGATCGTGTCGACGCTCGTCGCGACGGTGATCGGCACGCTGCTCGCCATCGGCCTCGAGCGCACGACGCGCTCGTCGCTGCTCGACGCCGGGGTGTTCGTGCCGATGATCATCCCCGACATCGTGCTGGCGATCGCCCTGCTCAGCTTCTACAACCTCGTCTTCACCGGCATCATGGGCCTCGGGCTCGGCCTGTGGTCGGTGATCCTGTCGCACGTCGTGTTCAGCATCGCCTTCGTGGCCGCCATCGTCCGCACCCGGCTGCGACACTTCGACGCCTCGATCGAGGAGGCGTCCATGGACCTCGGCGCCACGCCGGTCCGCACGTTCTTCGGGGTCACGCTCCCCGTCATCGCGCCCGGCGTGATCGCCGGTGCGCTCATCGCCTTCACATTGTCGATCGACGAGTTCGTGATCGCCTTCTTCACCGCCGGAACGGCGGTCACCTTCCCGATCCGGATCTACTCGATGATCCGGTTCGGGGTGACCCCCGAGATCAACGCCATCGCCACGATCGTGGTGGCCGTCAGCATCGTCCTCGTGTTCGTGTCGCAGCGGGTCGGACGGGAGGAGCCGTGACCGAGCCGATCGGCGCCGCCATCGTCCGGGTCGAGGAGCTGCGCAAGGAGTTCGGCGCCGTTCGGGCCCTCGACCGGGTCAGCCTCGAGATCGCCGAGAACGAGTTCTTCGCGCTGCTCGGCCCCTCGGGATGCGGCAAGACGACGCTCCTGCGGTGCCTCGCCGGCTTCGAGCGCCCGGACAGCGGGCGCATCCTGCTCGACGGCCGCGACATCGCTCGCGTGCCGCCGTACCGGCGGCCGTTCAACATGATGTTCCAGTCGTACGCGCTGTTCCCGCACATGAGCGTCGGCGAGAACGTGGGCTACGGGCTGCGCCAGGAGCGGGTGCGCGAGCCGGAGCTCGGCCGTCGCGTCGCGGATGCGCTCGACATGGTGCAGCTCGGCGGGCTGGCGCGCCGTCGCCCGCACCAACTCTCGGGCGGTCAGCGGCAGCGCGTGGCGCTGGCGCGCGCGCTCGTCAAGCGGCCGCGGCTCCTGCTTCTCGACGAGCCGCTCGCCGCGCTCGACCGCAAGCTGCGCGGCCAGATGCAGCTCGAGCTCAAGCGGCTCCAGGCGGCGGTCGGCATCAGCTTCGTGATCGTCACCCACGACCAGGAGGAGGCGCTCGTCATGGCCGACCGGGCCGCGATCATGGACCGCGGCCGCGTGCTGCAGCTCGACGCGCCCGCCGAGCTGTACGAGCGCCCCGCGACCCGGTTCGTGGCCTCGTTCATCGGCGAGTCGAACCTGGTCCCGGGCCGCATCTCGTTCGGCGAGGCCGGCGCACGCCTCGACGCCTCCGGCCGCGCGTTCGCGCTCGACGCCGGAACGGTCCGGTCGCGGGGGCTCCGCGACGGCGACCGCGCCGCGATCGCGATCAGGCCGGAACGCGTGGGGATCGCGGCGCCCGATGCCGAGATCGGCGAGCCCGCCGAGGTCGCCGAGGTCGTGTACCTCGGCTCGAACCGGCGCTACACGGTGCGCCTCGCCGGCGGTCCCGAGCTCGTCGTACGGGTCCAGGCCGGCCAGCCCGGCGACGACCTGGTGCCCGGGGATCGCGTTCGGGTCCACTGGCCCACCGAGCATGCCGTGGTGGTCGTCGACGACATCACGGAGGAGCCGGAGGAGGACGCATGACCAATCGAATCCTGGTGGCGGGGGAGTCGTCGGTGACGTACCACGTCCACCACAAGGGCATCACGACGTACGGAGAGGCGAGCCACGCCGTCGAGCTCGGCCGATTCCTCGAGGCCATGGCCGCGGGCGGGTGGGACGTGACGCATGTCCCGAACCACACCGCCACGCGCGAGTTTCCCGCCAGCGCGGACGAGCTCGCGCCGTACGCGGTGGTCGTCCTGTCGGACATCACCTCCGACACGCTGCTGCTCCATCCCGACACCACCGTTCGCGGGCGCCGGACGCCGGATCGGCTCAGGCTTCTGGCCGAGCACACCGCCCGTGGCGCCGGGCTGCTCATGATCGGCGGCTACATGTCGTTCTCGGGGATCGAGGGCAAGGCGCGCTACCACGCAACCCGGCTGCGCGACGTCCTCCCGGTGGAGATGCTCGGGATCGACGATCGGATGGAGGAGGTCGAAGGTGTGACCCCCACGGTGGTGGCGCCCGGGCATCCGGTGCTCGAGGGTGTGCCGCCGGGGTGGCCGCACTTCCTCGGCTACAACCGGCTCCGACCACGTGAGGGGGAGGTGCTCATGACGATCGGCACGGACGGCGATCCGTTCCTCGTCGTCGGCGACCACGGCTCGGGCCGCGTGGCGGCCGTGGCGGGCGACTGCGCGCCGCACTGGGGCACCCCGGAGTTTCTCGCCTGGGACGGCTACGATCGGTTCTGGAACAACCTCCTCGGTTGGCTGGCCGGCGACCGCTGACCCGCCATCCGGCACGCTGGCTGCAGGATGCGCCACGCCGAAGGAGGTGTTCACCATGGACATGACGCTCATCGCGGCGCTGCTCGCCATCGTGGTGGGGATTTTGATCCTCGTGGTCCCGCGGCTGCTCAACTACCTCGTCGCGATCTACCTCATCGTGGTCGGCATCCTCGGCCTGCTCCCGTACATCACCGGCAACGCGACGATGTGAGGCGGGCCCATCGGGCCTACCATCGGCGCATGAGCCGATACGACTCCCGGACGGCCCTGGTGGTCGTCGACCTCCAGAACGACTTCGCCGATCCGGCTGGCGGCCTCTCGGTTGCCGGCGGCGAGGCAATCGTGCCGCGGGTGAACCAGGCGGTCCGCGAGGCGACCGCCGCGGGTGCGCTCGTGGTCGCGACGCAGGACTGGCATCCCGAGTCGACCCCGCACTTCGCCAAGGACGGCGGCATCTGGCCGGTCCACTGCGTGGCCGGCACGTGGGGGGCGGAGCTCCATCCGGACTTCGAGCTCCCGGCCGGCGCGCCGCGGGTCCGGAAGGGGTCGAACGGTGAGGACGGGTACTCCGGCTTCACGATGCGGGACCCCGAAAGCGGCGACGAGACCCCGACCGAGCTCGACGCCATCCTGCGCGCGGCCGGCGTCGAGCGGATCGTCGTCTGCGGGCTCGCGACCGACTACTGCGTGAAGGCCACCGCGCTCGATGCGGCGCGGCTCGGGTTCGAGACGTCGCTCCTCGCCGATGCGACCGCCGCGGTCGACCTGGAGCCTCGCGACGGCGAACGTGCGATCGCCGAGATGACCGACGCCGGCGTGACCGTCGCTTGACGCCGCCACCGGCCGGCCCTAGCGTGCGCCCATAACCCAACAGCGCGGGCCGCCGCCCGCCGGGAGCGTGCCCTTCCCTGATCCGGGCACAAGGTGGAGACTGCTGGCACAAGCCGGTGGTTTCTTTTTTATCCGCTTGGAGGACCGATGCCGCCGATCGTTCGTGCAACCCTGCGCTGGCTCGCCGCGCTCTGCGTGGTCGCGGGCTCGTTCGGGCTGGCCGCTCCTGCCGCGACTCGTGGCGCGGCGGGCGAGGTGCACGTGCTGACGTTCGACGGGATCATCAACCCGATCTCGGCCCGGTACTTCATGCGCGGCATCGAGGACGCACAGGAGGTCGGCGCCGCGGCCGTGCTGATCGAGCTCAACACGCCGGGCGGCCTGCTCGACGCGACCGAGGACATCACCAGCGCCATGCTCGATGCGCGCGTCCCGGTCATCGTCTACGTCACACCACCCGGCGCTCGCGCCGCCTCCGCCGGGACCTTCATCACGATGGCGGCGCACGTGGCCGCGATGGCGCCGAGCACCCGCATCGGCGCGGCCACGCCGGTGAGCGGCGACGGTTCGGACATCCCGGACGACCTGCGCGAGAAGATCATCAACGACACCGTCTCGTATGCGCGGATCATCGCCGACGAGCGCGGCCGCAACGCCGATTGGGCCGAGGATGCCGTGCGCGACGCGGTCGTCGCCAACGCATCCGATGCGGTCGAGCTGAACGTGGTCGACCTCGTCGCCGACAGCCGCGCGGCGCTGCTCGAGGAGATCGACGGCCGCACCGTGACGATCCGCGGCGAGGAGGTCACGCTCGCCACGGCGGATGCGCCGATCGACCTGCGCGCGATGTCGCCGTTCGAGGACTTCCTCATGGTCCTCTCGAACCCGAACATCGCCGTCATCCTGCTGAGCCTCGGCTCGCTCGGCCTGTACTTCGAGCTCAGCGCGCCGGGGTCGTTCTTCCCCGGCATCGCCGGCGCGATCGCCATCATCCTGGGCCTGTTCAGCCTCGGCACGCTGCCGATCAACTACGCGGGCCTCGCCCTGCTCCTCCTGGGGTTGGCTCTCATGGGCGCGGAGATCTGGGTGGCGTCGGGCGGCGTGCTCGGCATCGGGGGCGCGATCGCGTTCCTGCTCGGCGGCTTCCTGCTCATCGACGACACCCAGGCGCCGTTCATGGAGGTCAGCCGCCCGCTCATCTACGGCATCACCCTGGCCCTCGTCCTCTTCAGCCTCGTGGCCGTCCGCGCCGTGATGCGCAGCCGTCATCGGCCGGTCGCCATCGGCGGGACCGACATGTACGGGATGAGCGCGGTGCTCCGCGGACCCGCATCGGTGTATGTCGAGGGCGAGCTGTGGAGCGTGCGGCCGCGCGAGGGCGGTACCCTCGAGGCGGGGGACCGCGTTCGAATCGTCGGACGCGAGGGCATGACACTGATCGTCGAGCCGCTCGAAGGGGCGGACGAGACGCCAACGACCGAATCGAAGGAGTCGTAACCCGTGGGAGAACTGTTCGAGCTGCTTCCGATCCTGGCGATCGCCGCCCTGGTGATCTTCAGCCTGGTCGGCGCGGCGGTGAAGGTGGTCCAGGAGTACGAGCGCGGCGTCATCTTCCGCCTCGGCCGCCTGGTCGGCGCGAAGGGCCCGGGGCTCTTCTTCATCATCCCGTTCATCGACCGGATGGTGAAGATCGACCTGCGGACGGTGACCCTCGACATCCCGAGCCAGGAGGCCATCACGCGGGACAACGTGACCGTCCGGGTCAACGCCGTGGCCTACTTCCGCGTCGTGGACCCCGAGGCCGCCGTCGTCCGGGTCGAGAACTACATGCTCGCCACGATGCAGATCGCGCAGACCACGATGCGATCGGTTCTCGGCCAGTCCGAGCTGGACGAGCTGCTGGCGAACCGCGAGGAGATCAACAACCGGCTCCAGCAGATCATCGACCAGCAGACCGAGCCGTGGGGCATCAAGGTCAGCGTCGTCGAGGTGAAGGACGTCGAGCTGCCGCAGACGATGCAGCGAGCCATGGCACGCCAGGCGGAGGCCGAGCGCGACAAGCGGGCCAAGGTCATCCACGCCGAGGGCGAGTACCTGGCCGCCGAGCAGCTGTCGGAGGCGGCGAACATCATCAGCGCGGCGCCATCGGCCCTGCAGCTCCGCTACCTGCAGACGCTCGGTGACATCAGCTCCGACCAGACCCGCACGATCATCTTCCCGCTGCCGATGGACCTCATCAGCGCCTTCGTCGGCGGGAAGCAGCCGGAGAAGAGCGGCGCGGCGGGGGTCAAGCCGGTGGTGCCGCCCGCGGACAGCGGCGGCGGATCGAGTGGCGGCTCCGGCCGAGGCTCGAGCGAGGGTCCTGCCTCCTCGGAGCGCTGATCGGCCATCCATGACCGATTCTCGTCGCGGGATGCCGCCTGCGGCGAGAGTCGGTGATCTATGACCGCGACGCGCGCTGCCGGGACCAGCCGATGAGGACCGCCCCGGCCAGCGCGGTCGCCGCACCGATGACGATCCAGGTGCGATCGGCGGTCATGAAGCTCCGGGGCGCCCAGGGCAGATTGAGCCCCTGGGCGATCCAGACCAGGCCGGCCAGGACGAGCAGGATCCCGAGGACGAGTGGAGCGGCACGCATGCGTCGATCGTACCGGTCGAAAACCACTTGCGGACCCGGGTCGCAGGCGCAATACTCCGCTCGTCGGGCCGCAGCGTGCGGCGACCAGCCACCCCTTCCCTCCCCTCCACCACGTCCATCGTCGGCCTCGGGGTAGCGGCAAGACCCCGGCCGGCGTCGAGCGACAAAGCTGGACCGACGTGGTCAACATCTTTTGTTGGGAGGGGTCTTCGTGACCTACACCGATCAGGTGATCACCTGCAGCGACTGTGGAATCGACTTCGTCTTTTCCGCATCCGAGCAGGAGTTCTTCGCGGAGAAGGGCTTCTCGTCCGCTCCGAAGCGGTGCTCGTCCTGCCGCGCGCAGCGTCGGGCGACGGGCAACGGCGGTGGCGCCAGCTACGGCGGCGGTGGCGGTGGTGGATTCTCGCGCGGTCCGCGCGAGATGCACGACGCGACCTGCGCGCGTTGCGGCAACGAGACGCAGGTGCCGTTCCGGCCCACCGGCGCGCGGCCGGTGTACTGCTCCGACTGCTTCCGGATGATGCGCGGCTGAGCCGCGTCCCGTTCGCGACGCCGATGCGGGCGGTCCCTTCGGGGGCCGCCCGCTTTTGCTTGACCGGGATTCCGATGGCTTGCTCGCCGAGCGGCCGCTGATGCTCGGCCGCCGTATCATGGACGTTCCACGATGAATTCGGCAGTGAACTTGCGGGAGCACCCGACCGATATGACCGATCAGCACGACGCCTGGCGCGAGCTCGCCGCGCAGCTCCGCGTCGATTCGATTCGCTCGAGCAGTGCCGCGGGCAGCGGCCACCCGACCTCTTCGTTGTCGGCCGCCGATCTCATGGCGGTGTTGATGTCGAAGTACCTCCACTACGACTTCGGGTCGCCCGACGACCCTCGCAACGATCACCTCATCTTTTCCAAGGGCCACGCGTCGCCGCTGCTGTACGCGATGTACAAGGCCGCCGGCGCGATCAGCGATGACGAGATGCTCACCTTCCGCGAGTTCGGCTCGCGCATGGAGGGCCATCCCACCCCGGTACTGCCCTGGGTCGACGTCGCGACCGGCTCACTCGGGCAGGGCCTGCCGATCAGCGTCGGCGTGGCACTCGCCGGCAAGCGCTTCGACCGTCTCCCGTTCCGGGTCTGGTGCCTGTGTGGCGACTCCGAGATGGCCGAGGGCTCCATGTGGGAGGCCTTCGAGGCCGCCGGCCACAACGAGCTCGACAACCTCGTCGCGATCATCGACGTGAACCGGCTCGGCCAGACCGGGCCGACGATGCACGAGTGGGATCTCGACGCATACCGGCGCCGCGCCGAAGCGTTCGGCTGGCACGCCATCACCGTCGACGGGCACGATGTCGCGGCGATCGACGAGGCGCTGGCCGGGGCGATCGAGACGACCGGCCGCCCGACGGTCGTCATCGCGAGGACGCAGAAGGGCCACGGCGTCGCCGCGGTGTCGGACCTCCCGGGCAAGCACGGCAAGCCGGTCGACGACGAGGCGGCATCCATCGCCGAGCTCGGCGGCCCGCGCAACGGCGGCGTCGAGGTGCCGCTGCCGCGGATCGACGGCGAGCCGCACGTCTTCGAGACCGGAGAGCTGACGCTTCCGAGCTACGAGCCGGGCACGAAGGAGGCGACGCGCAAGGCCTTTGGCGACGCGCTCGTGGCGCTCGGCCGGGCCGACGGCAAGGTGATCGCCATCGACGGCGAGGTCGGCAACAGCACCTACACGGAACTGTTCGCGAAGGAGATCCCGGAGCGCTTCGTCCAGGCGTACATCGCCGAGCAGCAGATGATCGCCAACGCCGTGGG
>DATLGA010000121.1:0-2833 GCA_035540715.1 Candidatus Limnocylindrales bacterium
CAACGCCGGAGCCCACGGGGCCACGCAGGCGTCGGGCGTCACCGGCGCGACCGGCGGGACGGGATCGACGGCCGCCATGGGCGGAGCGGGTGCGGGCGGCGCGATCGGCGCCACGCCGTCCACCAGCGAGACCGATGAGCCAGCCCCGGCCGGCGGCGTTCGCACCGAGTACGAGATGGGCCACGAGGTCGACCCGGACCACGAGACCCGGGCCGAGAGCGGCGTCCCGCGCGGCGGCACCTTCGGCGAGTCCCCGCCGGGTGCCCAGGAGGACAGCGACCGCGACGCGTCGTAGCCAGATCGCTTCGCGGGCGTCTGGGCGCGGTTTTGTCATCTGCTCCGCCGGCGCGCGTTAGCTGCCCGATCAGCCAGCGCCGCGGCGTTTCCGAGCGTGGAACGGCGCGCGAGACGGCCGAATCCCGCGGTATTGCGCGCGGAGCGATCAGATGACGATTCGACGCGCCCGGTTTCGTCATCTGCACCGCCGGCGCGCGTCTGTCACGCAATCCCTTGCCGGATGAACGGACAATCGAGGCCTCGACGTCCGTTCGATCGAAGGAGGAACCGATGCCGCCCGAGCACCCCGAGCACCGCGAGGACCGCGCCGATCACCAACCCGCCGACCCCGATGGCGCCCGACCAAGACCCGGACCGGCGCCAGGGCAAGGTCCGGATCCCGTGACCGCACTCCACGACCCTCGCTCGATCCAGATCATGAGCACCGAGCACTGGAGCCTGCTCACCGCCCGGTCACTGGCCTACAACGAGGCGTTCACGCGCGGCGGCATGTTCCTCTCGTTCCTGTCGATGAGCTTCGTCGCCCTCGCGCTGGTCGCCCAGGCGATGTCGTTCGATCGGCAGTTCCTCACCATCGCCGCGATCGTGCTCGCGTTCGACGTGATCGTGGGACTGACGACGTACGGGCGGATCATCGGCGCCAACGCGGACGACCTGCGGGCGGTCCACGGCATGTCGCGCATCCGGCACGGGTACATGCAGATCGCGCCGCACCTGCGGCCGTACTTCACCACCGGCGTCCACGACGACCCGGCGAGCGTGATGATCAGCTACGGCAGCCCCCCGACGACCTTCCCGGGCGTCATCCTGTACGGCATGACGACGTCGGGCGGGATGGTCGGGCTCATCGTGTCGCTCGTCGGTGGCGTGCTGGCCGGCGTGCTCGCCCTGCTCTTCGACGCCGATGCGACCGCCGCCATCATCGTCGGCCTCATCGGAACGATCTTCACGTTCACCGTCGTCATCGGCGGCACGTCGGGCTACTTCACGCGCCAGCAGGCCCAGATGGAGGTCCGCTTCCCCGATTCCGACGCCGCGGGCACCGACTGACCCACGGACCGACGCTGATTGGCCGGTCCCGCTCGGCTATCGGCGCAACGGGAGTCCCTGGGCGTCGGTCATGCGTCCGGCGACGACTAGGATCAGGTCGATGATGTACCAGATGCCGAGTCCGCCGAGGGTGATCAGCTTCAGGATCCCGAGACCGATATGCCCGAGGTAGAACCGGTCGACGCCGAGATAGCCGACGAAGAACGAAAGGAGCACCGCGACCAGCCAGTCCTTGTCCGAGAACAACCCCGGGATCTCGGATGCCGGGAACCAGTTGCTGGTCCCGCGCCGCACCTGGGTGTTGTGGTTGAGGCGGCCGCTTCGCAGCTGCGCCTGCAGGTCGGCGAAGCTGTAGGGTCCCTCCTCGGTCCCCATGCGCTGGACCGTGAAGGTGTCGCCCTGGTGCAGCCCGGGTTGAGCAGTCACTCGCTCACTCCATGTTCGACGAATCCGCCGCCATGGTACGCCCGCGAGGCCCGGGCGACAGTCAGGGCTTCACGTCGTCCGGTTCCGCGGCGTCCGCTGCGGGCTCCGTCATCGCGCTGCCCGTGGTGGCCGCTGCCAGCGCCGCGCGGAGCGACGCGTGCGACTCCGCGAACGTTCCGGCCATCATCCGCAACACCATGCGCAAGAGCATGCGCTGCCCGAACCCCGATGCGGGCGCCGTGTACTCGGTGACCCGCGTGCCGGTGCCGTCGGCTACCTCCTCCAGCTCGTAGGTGAGCCGGATCGGCTTGAGCAGCGGCATGGGCGGCCTCACCTCGAGGGTGTAGTAGTCGAAGGGCCGCCAGTCGAGGATCTCCTCGAGGAAGACGTCTTTGCCGTGAACGCAGTGGTTGCGGGTCCCCGTCCCCCGCCGGCCATCGGGCGTGGACTCGTCGACGCGCTGCACGCCCGGCTCCCATGCCAGCCGCCGTTCGGGCTCGGTCAGGAAGCTCCATGTCAGCGGGCGCGGCGCCGGAACCTCGTACGACACCACGTCGGCCGCTTCGTCGCGGCTGACCTTCACACGGCGACGCTCCCGCTCCTCGGCCCAGCGCTCGTGGAGATCCTGGATCCAGCCGTCGACGGTGCCGATGTCCTCCACCTCCTCGCTGTGCCGCGACATGCGGAGCGCGCCGGGATCGATCCCCATGGCGGCGACGACCGCATCGGTGTAGAGCGCATAGCCAGGGTGGCCGATGACCTCGGCCACGCGATTCTTCAGGAGCCGATGCACCAGGATCACGTCCGACCCGCTCAGCTCCTCGCCGCCGGCGACGTGCTGACGGCCGAACCGGCCGTGATGCGCCGCGAACTTCAGGTCCAGCCGCGGGATGAGGACGCAGGCGTTGCAGTCGCACTGCGTGGCCCGATCGATCGCGTCCTGGCGCCGCCGGAACGCGAAGTACGCCGCGTCGAGCGTGTCGAGCAGCATCGAGGCGTCGACCCGGTTGCCGGGCATGTACACGAAGACCGCGTCGCCTTCGACCTTGCTCAGCTTCAT
>DATLGA010000122.1:0-4214 GCA_035540715.1 Candidatus Limnocylindrales bacterium
ATGACCGATCCGCGGCACCGGGATGAGCCCTGACGCTGGAGACTTCATCTATGGCACGGAGCCGCGGCACCGGCGTCCCGAAGAGCCGATGTACCGGGCAAGGCGCGCCCTCCAGCACCCCGTTGTACGGAATGCGGACGCTGCCTATACTGGTGGCTGCGCGACACCCGAGCGAGCGCGCCGCAAGGGCTCGAGTTGCTCCACTGACACGGCACTGGCACTGGCACGACTGGCCCAACGGAGGCACCCCGATTGTCCGAATCCCCGCGGTCGGTCCTCGTCGTCGACGACGAGTCCGACATTCGTTCCCTGCTCAGTGACCTCCTGGCGGAGGAGGGCTATCAGATCCGGACCGCCGGAACCGGCGCCGAGGCGATTGCCGAAGTCGCCAACGAGCTCCCTGATCTCGTGATGATGGACGTGAAGCTGCCCGACCAGGACGGGATCGCCGTCCTGAAGCAGCTCAAGCGCGAGCACCCCGACCTCGAGGTCATCGTCATGACCGCGTTCGGCGGCAGCTCGACCGCCATCAAGGCGATGGAGCACGGGGCGTACGACTACGTCACGAAGCCGTTCGACATCGACGACCTGCTCGCCACGCTGAAGCGGGTCTTCGAGCACGCCGACATGAGCCACGAGGTCAGCGCGCTGCGCCTCGAGCTCGGCAAGAGCGCGGCGGAGCGGGAGCGAATCGTGGGCTCCTCGAAGCCGATGCTCGAGGTCTTCAAGCTCATCGGCAAGGTGGCCCCGTCGGAGGCGACGGTCCTGGTCACCGGCGAGTCGGGCACCGGCAAGGAGCTGATCGCCGAGGCGCTGCATCGGGCCAGCAAGCGGAATCCCCATCCGCTCGTGAAGGTCAGCTGTGCGGCGCTGCCGGAGTCACTGCTCGAGACGGAACTCTTCGGCCACGAGAAGGGATCCTTCACCGGCGCCATGACGATGCGCAAGGGCCGATTCGAGACGGCGAACAAGGGCACGATCTTCCTCGACGAGATCGGCGAGATGACGCTCGGCACGCAGACGAAGCTGCTGCGCATCCTCCAGGAGCGCGAGTTCGAACGCATCGGCTCGAATACGCCGATCAAGATCGACATCCGCGTCATCGCGGCGACGAACCGGAACCTGGCGGAGGAGGTCGAGAAGGGCAAGTTCCGCGAGGACCTCTACTACCGCCTCAACGTCATCCATTGCCACATGCCACCGCTGCGCGAGCGCAAGGAGGACATCCCGCTGCTCGTCGAGCACTTCCTCGTGAAGTTCCGCCACGCGCCCGGCGCGATCCCGACCTCCATCAGCGAGGACGCGCTCCAGCGGCTCATCGAGTACGACTGGCCCGGCAACGTGCGCGAGCTCGAGAACGCGATCGAGCGGGCGGTCGTCCTGTCCCGCGGCAACCCGATCACCGTCGACCACCTCCCCTTCGGGGACAAGCGCGAGGCCCGCGATCGCGCGAAGCTCGCCAAGCGACGCAGCCGTCTCGAGGCCGATGAGATCGCGCTCGCCGAGGACGAGGCAGCCGTCGAGGCCGAGGAGGCCGCCGAGGTGGCCGCCGCCACGAACGGCAACGGCACCGGCACCGGCACCGGCGACGGGGGATCCTTCAAGGACCGGGTCGCGACGCTCGAAAAGCAGCTCATCAAGGAGGCGCTCGACCGCGCCGGCGGCAACCGCACGAAGGCGGCCGAGGAACTCGGGATCTATCGGCGCCTCCTGTACGCCAAGATCAAGGAGTACGGCCTGGAGTGAGCCCCTGGTCCCGGGGCCTGCTGCGCCGATGTATCGGGTCGTGGGACGCACTTCCGCACGGCGCGCTGCGTTTCGACCGATAGATGGGGCATGCCGGCGCATGGCTGGCCTTTTGGCGCCCTTCCGGTGCTCGTAGACCCGATCCATCGGGCAAACCGCACAGGAGCAACGCCCCACGCGTCAGCCGGCCCGATCTATCGGCACAACCGGGTGATAAGGGGCCGGTAATCGTCCACTGCCACACTCCGCGGATGGCCCGACGACGACGTGGCGCCGAGCGCGCCCAGAAGCAGGCCGCGGCGGCCGCCCGAAGCATCCGGCACGCGCGCTGCGTGGCAGGGATGACGCGCGAATCCGCGTCTGCTCGTGCGGGGATCGCCCGGTCCACCTGGGAGCGGATCGAGGGCGGCGCGACGAACGTGACGTTCGCGAATCTCGTCGCCGCGGCCGATGCCGTGGGACTGGACCTGGTGTGTCAGATGTATCCGGGTCACGAACCGGGCCTGCGGGACTCGGGCCAGCTCGCGATGGCGGCGATGCTGTCCGACATGGCCGGGCCGGGTTGGCGCATCACGCTGGAGGAACCGGCCGGCGACCATGGGGAGGCCATCGACCAGGTCTTCTGGGGCGCGTCCGAAATCCTGGCCGTCGAGATCGAGCGGTTCTTGCTCGACTGGCAGGCACAGTCGAGACGCTGGGCATTGAAGCGCGATTGGCTCGCGGCGCGCCACGCCCGCCCTGTGCGGTTGGTCGTCGTCGTGACCGATACCCGCCGCAATCGCGCGGCTGTCGGACCCTTCCTCCCCGTGATCGAGCGTGCACTGCCGGCCGGCTCCCGAGCCGTCCTCCAGGCCATTCGAACCGGCGAGCCGCTCGGGACCGATGGCCTGTGCTGGATGCGCCCTCCGCCGCGGCCTCCGCGCCGATAGATCGGGCGCTGGGACACGCGAGCGCGGTTCGTGCGGCGTTTCCACCGATCAATGAGGCACGCGGACGCCGGAAAGGGTCAGGGGAGGCGCTCCGGTGCGCGCCGGCCCGATCTGTCGGGCAAACCGCGGGGGAAGCAGGCGTCAGGTGTCAGCAGGACCGATCTATCGGCACTGGAGCAAACCGCGCACGCAGAGCCGGTGCTCGGCGGAGCGAGCAAGCGCCGGTGGTATCCTTCTTGCGCATCCGGTGAGCACAGACACCAGACACCACACGCACGAAGGGACGCTATCGCATGTTCAGCCGCGTACGGATCGCGATCCGCTTCTTCTTCGTCGGGCTGGCGGTTGGCGTGCTCCTCGCGCCCCGCAGCGGCGAGGAGACCCGCCGCATGGTCCGGCAGAAGGCCGATCGCCTGCTCAACGACGTCCTCGACGCCGCGACGCTCGGCACCGTCGAATCGGTCAACGTGTCAGACGAGGAGCTCAGCCAGACCGAGCAGGTCGAGCCCCCGAAGCGCTCCAGCCGCGGCAACGGCGGGACGCGCGGCCGCAGCCGGGCCGCGACGTCGAGCGGCTCGTCCTCGTCGGGCTCCTGAACCCCGGCCGCACGACGCCATCGCCCCTGGAGTGACCGATGCGCTGGCCGCGACTCTCGCGGCGGCGCGGCGCTGCCGCCCATTCCGGCGCCGACCCACACGGCGACCCGACCGCCGAGGCGGGATACGCCCGCGAGCGAGCCGGCATGGTCGCGACCCAGCTCGAGGCCCGGGGCGTCCGCGACCCGGATGTCCTGGCGGCCTTTCGGATCGTGCCCCGCCACGCATTCGTCGACGAGCCCGATCCGTACGGCGACCACGCCCTGCCGGTCGGCTCCGGCCAGACGATCTCGCAGCCGTACGTGGTCGCGCGCATGACCGCCGCCGCGCGGCCGCCGGAGGGGTGGCGGGACGCCAGGGTCCTGGAGGTCGGGACCGGCTCGGGCTACCAGTCGGCGCTGCTCGCCGCACTCGGCGCGAAGGTGACGAGCATCGAACGCCACGTCTCGCTCGCCGACGAGGCTCGTCGACGGCTCGCGGAGCACGGTTACGGCGACCGGGTCGAGGTCATCGTCGGCGACGGCACCCAGGGCTGGCCGGCGGGCGCGCCGTATCGGTCCATCGTCGTGACGGCCGGGGGGCCATCGGTGCCGCAACCATTGCTCGAGCAGCTCGACCGCGACGGTGGGCGGCTCGTCATGCCCGTCGGCGATCGGCAGCACCAGTTCCTCACCCTCGTCGAGCGCGACGGCAGCGAGCTGACCTCGACCGAGCTCGAGCCGGTCGTGTTCGTCCCGCTCATCGGTCGCTACGGGGTGCGCGAGGCGTAGGATTCGTGCTGGCACAGCGCGTGCACGCGCTTGCGCCGGGCGTCAGACGGCGCCCGGAGCCGTGAGGGAGGTACATCGCGACCATGACCCACGACCGCACCGATCCCAACGACCCCGCGCGCGATCATCCGGACGAGACCCGCGTCGTCGAGCGACAGACGTACGTCGAGCGG
>DATLGA010000123.1:0-26737 GCA_035540715.1 Candidatus Limnocylindrales bacterium
CGTGCTGGACAGCAGCCCGATTGGTACCCACCACGTCACCGCCGCCCGGCCGTCTCGATAGCTCGCGTAGCACTCACCTGGTTGGTAACCGGCATGCCACGTCGCCCGCCACGAGGGGACCAGGCCAAAGCCGGATCAGTGCTAGAATCGCCGCTCAGCCACCGGTCACGGCGGGGCGGCCTCGTCCCGCCACCGATTCGGTAGCCTCCGGCACTCGAGATCCTGTTGCGCAGACGCGTGCCATGTCGGAACACGCTCGTCCCAGGTGATCAGCCATGCGAGTCCTGGTGGTGGGGGTCGGCACGGTGGGCGAGGCCATCGCGCGCATCTCCGCCGATGCCGACTGGTGCGAGTCCATGATCCTCGCCGACTACGACGAATCCCGGGCGCGGACCCTCTCCGACTCGCTGGGCGACCCCGATCGGTTCCCGGCGATCCGGCTCGACGCCCGCGACGCCGGGGCCGTCGCCGAGGCGGCTCGCGCGCACCGCGCCGACCTTGTGATGAACGCCGTCGACCCCCAGTTCGTCATGCCGATCTTCCGCGGTGCCCTCGACGCCGATGCCCACTACATGGACATGGCCTGCAGCCTGTCGAAGCCGCATCCGGAGCGGCCGTTCGAGCTGCCGGGCCTCAAGCTCGGCGACGAACAGTTCGCCATGGATGACGCCTGGAAGGCGAAGGGCAAGCTCGCCCTCGTCGGAATGGGCATGGATCCGGGACTGACCGACGTCTTCGCGGCGCATGCCGCGAAGCACGATTTCGACGAGGTGCACGAAACGCACGTGCGCGATGGCGGCGATCTCGAGATTCCCGGTCACGCGTTCGCTCCGGTGTTCAGCATCTGGACCACGATCGAGGAGTGCCTGAATCCGCCGATCATCTGGGCCGATGGCGACTGGCACACGACCGAGCCGTTCAGCGCCCCGGAGAACTTCCCGTTCCCCGAAGGCATCGGTCCGATCGAGTGCGTCAACGTGGAGCACGAGGAGGTGCTCCTCGTCCCGCGCTGGATCGAGACGCGGCGTGTCACCTTCAAGTACGCGCTGGGGTCTGACTTCATCGACAAGCTCAAGACGATCCATGCGCTCGGAATGGACCGAACCGATCCGGTCAGGGTCAGGGGCGTCGAGGTCGCCCCTCGCGACGTGCTGGCCGCGATCACCCCCGACCCGATCACGCTCGGCGACAAGTTCCGGGGCCGGGCCGTGGTCGGGACCTGGACGATCGGCATCAAGGACGGGAGGCGGCGCGAGACGTTCGCGTACCAGATGGCCGACGCGGAGGAGGTCTGGCGCCGTACCGGGCTCCAGGTCGTGGGTTGGCAGACCGGCTTCAACCCGACGATCGCCATGGAGCTGCTCGCCACGAACGCCTGGTCCGGCGCCGGCGTGCTCGGTCCGGAGGCGTTCGACCCCGATCCGTACCTCGCCCTGCTGGACCTCCACGGCATCCACCGCGCGATCGTCGACATGGACCCCGGCGCCCACCGGCCGACCTGACGATCGGGGTTTGACCGATCCGGCGAGGGTCACTACCATTGGCCGTCGCGGGGTGGAGCAGTGGTAGCTCGTCGGGCTCATAACCCGAAGGTCGGTGGTTCGAATCCATCCCCCGCAACCACACACCACGCGCGATCGAGCCCCGCTTCGGCGGGGCTCTCGCGTTGTTGCGGGGCCGCCGTTCGGTACAATGCGGGCCGCCACCCACGTGCAGCTGCATGCTCCCAGGAGGGTCGACGCGCCCGATGACGGTGAACCCGAAGAAGTTGCGCCCGTACGACGAGCCGCCGAAGCGACGGCGGACGCTCATCCCGGACGCGCCCGACACCGCCGCCATCGGGTTTCTCGTGGCCGCGGCGCTGTGGTTCGTCGTCGCGACCGGCATCGGGGCGATCGCCATCGGGCTCCGGCTCGTCCAGTTCGAGCTGTCGTACCCCCTCGGCATCTTCGGCCTGAGCTTCGAGCTCGACCAGCGCAGGGTCGACGCGGCCTTCGTCAACGCATCGGTCTTCGGCTGGCTCTCCAATGCCGGCTTCGCCGCCGTGGCGTTCATGACGCCGCGCCTCCTCGGCCGCCGCACGGTCGGGGAGAAGCTGCTCAACGTGGGCCTCGCAATCTGGAACCTGTCGCTCGCCGGTGGAATCGCGGCGTTGTACGTCTTCGATCTGGGAGTCAACGCTGCGCTGACCGCCATGCCGTGGTTCGTCGACGGCGGCCTCGCGACCGGGGCGCTCGTCGTGACCGGCGTGTTCCTGGCCACCGCGGGCGCCGCGGTCCGTGGCGCGTACATCAGCGTCTGGTTCGCGGGCGTCGCCCTCCTGGCCCTGCTCGGCCTGACCAGCCTGAGCGCCGGTCTCGGGCTCTTCGAGACGTTCTTCGGCCTCGACGAGCTGCCGTCCGCGCTCGCATCGGTCTTCATCGAGCGCGCGATCATCGTCCTGTGGCTGCTGGGCATGGCCTATGCGACCTTGCACTACGTCGTTCCGCGGGCCGCCGGGCAGCCGCTCGCCTCGGGCGGGCTGGGCCTGCTCACCTGGCTCACGTGGCTCGTTCTCGCGCCCGCCTCGGCACTCGCGGTCCTGATGGACGCGAGCGTGCCGTTCTTCGTCACCACGGCCGGAGCGGTTGCCACGATGCTGCTCCTCCTGCCCGCGTCGCTTGCCGTGGCCAACCTGGCGATCACGATGTCGGGCCGCTGGTCGCTCCTGTTCCGCACGGGCACCGCCGCCTTCGCGGCGATTGCCCTGGCCTTCCTGCTGGCCCACACCCTGCTCGACGCCATCGCCGCCCTTCGATCGGTGCACACCGGGGTCGGAGGAACCGATTGGGAGCTCGGCGCACTCGTCTGGGCCCTCTACGGGACCTTCACGATGACAGCGCTCGCCCTCGCCGACCACGCAGCGCCGCGGATGCTGCGACGGGCCACCGGAGCGGGAACGCTGGGCAACGCGCAACTGTGGCTGGCCTTCGGTGGCGCCACGTTTGCCGGTCTGGCGCTGATGGCGGGCGGCATGGCCGAGGGGGCGCTGCGCGCGCAGGGCGTGGCGCCCGACGGCATCCGCGATGGGGTCATGGCGTACCGTGCCGCCGCGCTCGCCGGCTTCGGCCTCGTGGCGCTCGCCGCGCTCGCGCTGCTTGGCCACCTCTTCGTCACCTACACCAGCGGCGAGCCGGCCGACTACGCCGTTCCGGGCCAGACGTCGGCTGCAGCTGCGGGACACTGACCGATGACCGTTCACACCCCGATCGAGACTCGCTCCGGCGGCATTCCCCGCTGGGCGCTGGCGCTGACCGCGTTCGTGTTCCTCGTCGGTGGCGTCTACCTCGCCTCGAACTTGACCGGCGAGAACCCACCGTTCGCGATGCCCGGCGTGACCGATGCGGCCCCGGGCAACGGCGATCCCGATCCGGCGGTCGGCGAGGCGCTCGTGGCGCAGGCCGGCTGCGCCGCATGCCACGGAGCCGATCTCGGCGGCCAGGCCGCCTTCCCGACCCTGCTGGAGCTCGAGGAGGGGCCGATCAGCGAGAACCTGGAAGGCCTGGCCGAGGAGCACCCCGACGAGTGGGTCGCGCTCTGGATCGACGGCACGACGCCGGAGACGGAGGGCATCGACCGCGGCGGCATGCCGGCATTCGGCAACCAGTACACCCGCGATCAGATCGACGCGATGGTCGCCTACCTGCGGGGGCTCTGACGCAGCGGTGACCGATCCCGCCGCGCGGCCGGGGCGCGGCGTCCCGGTCCTCATCGGCGCCGACGAGATGGCGCGGATCGACGAGGCGGCACAGCGGCTCGGCCTCACCGAGGACGCCCTCATGGAGTCGGCCGGCGCCGCGGTGACGGAGGTCGTCCACGCCGAGCTCGGCAGGCTGGCCGAGCGGGTTCGAGGCCCGGCCGGGCCGCTCGCCCGGCCCCCCAGCGTCGTGGTCCTGTGCGGCCCCGGCAACAACGGCGGTGACGGGTTCGTCGTCGCCCGCCGTCTGGCCGCCACCGGGCGCTCGGTGGTCGCCATCCTCGCTGCGGACGCGTCCAAACTGTCGGGGCACGCGGCAGCTCACAACTGGAACGTGCTGCAGGCCATGGCCGCCGCCGGGTCGGTCGAGCTCTTCGTGGCGCCGACGCCCGAGCTGCTCCTTCGCCTCCGGGAGCGCATCGCCGACGCCACGGTGGTCGTCGACGCGCTCCTCGGTTCGGGTGCTTCCGGGCCGCTCCGCGAGCCGATCTCCACCGCCGTCGACCTCGTCAACGCGAGCCGCGCGCACGCCCGCGCGGCGGGGCGGCCCTTCGCCGTGGTGGCGGTCGACACGCCGACCCGCGTCGACCTGACGGGCGGGGCCCGCTCGACCCCGGTCGTGGAGGCAGACGTGACGGTGACCTTCCATCGGGCCAAGGCAGGCTTCGCGCTCGACCGCGAGGCCCGACGGCTGGCCGGTCGGTACCTGGTGGCGCCGATCGGCATTCCCCTCGAGGCCGAGGAGGGGATCGTCCCGCGCGACGGCGAGTACCCGCCGGCGCGGATCACGGAGGTCACGTGGCACGAGCCGGTCGAGCGGCCGGAAGCGGCACATCGGCCGGGCGGAGGAATCGCCGCCGGCCCGGGGCGAACCGACTGACGGTCGCGCCGATCGGTTAGCGCGGCTAACCTTCCCCCATGCACGAATACGCGGAAGCCGCCGTCGAGGCGGCCGTGGCAGCCGGAGCGCGGTACGCCGACGCGCGAGTGATGGACCGCCGCCACGAGTCGATGGACGCGCGCAACGGCGAGGTCGAGGGGCTGACCCAGCAATCATCGGTCGGCATCGGGGTGCGGGCCCTCATCGGCTCCGGATGGGGGTTCTTCGCGACCGCCGACCTTTCGATCGACGCGGCTCGCGCGGCCGGTGTACGCGCGGCGGCGATCGCTCGCGCGAGCGCGTCGGTCCCGGGACCCGACCTGGAGCTGGCGCCGGTCGAGGTTCGGCAGGACCACTGGGAGAATGCGATCGTCGAGGACCCGATGGCGGTTCCGCTGGCGGAGAAGGGGGATCTCCTCGTGGCGGCGACCCGCACGATGCGCGAGCACGGAGCAGACGTGGCGAACGCGGGCTACGACGTCTGGGTCACGACGAAGTGGCTGGTGAGCTCCGAGGGGCACCGGATCGACCAGCACATCGTCGAGTGTGGTGCCCGCATGGACGCCACCGCCAACGGTGAGGACGAGACCCAGCGCCGCTCCTACCCGGGCATCCGCGGCCAGTACGGAACCCGCGGCTGGGAGCTCGTTCGCGAGCTCGACCTGGAGGGCAACGCGGCGCGGATCGCCGAGGAGGCGCGGGCCTTGCTCGCCGCGCCGGAGTGCCCGAGCCTGCCGGCCACCGATCTCATCATCGGCTCGGAGCAGATGGCCCTGCAGATCCACGAGTCGGTCGGCCACGCCGTCGAGCTCGACCGGATCCTCGGTTGGGAGGCGGCCTTCGCGGGCACCTCGTGGCTGGACCTCTCGCAGCTCGGGATCCTTCGCTTCGGCTCCGAGCTCATGAACGTCACCGCCGACGCGACGCTGCCCGGCGCCCTCGGCTCGTTCGGCTACGACGACGAGGGCACGCCGGCCCACCCGGTCGACATCGTGCGCGACGGGATCTGGGTCGGGGCGCTCTCCGGCCGTGACTCGGCGGCGATGGCCGGCCTCGAGTCGTCCGGCGGCGCGGTCCGCGGCGACGGCTACAACCGCCTGCCGATGGTCCGCATGACGAACGTCGGCCTCCTCCCCGGCACCTCGAGCCTCGAGGAGATGATCGCCGCGACCGACGACGGCATCCTCATGGACACGAACCGGTCGTGGTCGATCGACGACAAGCGTTTGAACTTCCAGTTCGGCTGCGAGATCGGCTGGGAGATCAAGAACGGGAAGCGCGGGCGGATGCTCCGCAACCCGACGTACACCGGCATCGGCCCCCGCTTCTGGGCCAGCCTCGACATGCTCGGCAACGAGTCGGAGTGGACCTTCTGGGGCACGCCCAACTGCGGCAAGGGGCAGCCCGGCCAGGTCGGCCACACGGGCCACCCGGCCGTGCCGTGCCGCTTCCGCGGGGTGCGGGTGGGAGTCCGGGCATGACCCTCACCGCCGATCGCCTGCTCGAGACCTGTGAGCACGTCCTGTCCCTGGTCGGGACCGATGCCGAGGCGGAGGTCACCGTCACCGCCGGCACCGAGGCCCTGACCCGCTTCGCGACCGGCTTCATCCACCAGAACGTCGCCGATGACGCTCGGGCGGTTCACCTCCGTGTCGCGCTCGATGGTCGCGTGGCCGAGGCGACCGCCAACCAGGCCGACGACGACGCCCTCCGCCAGCTCGTGCGCTCCACGATCGACGCCGCGCGCCTGCGCCCGGTCGATCCCGGGTGGCCGGGGCTCGCGCCAGCCGCCGAGGCACCGGCCGTCGACCATTGGGACGATCCGACCGCCGATGCGGATCCGGCCGAGCGCGCCGATCGCGTCGGCGCGTTCGTGGCGGCGGCCACGGGCCTCGAGACGGCCGGCTTCTGCTCCACCGACGGCGTCCGCGTCGCATTCGCGAACAGCGCCGGCCAGCGTCTCACCGGCCGGTCCACGACGGCGTCCCTCGACGGGATCGCACGAACCGGGAACTCGGACGGCTCGGCCCGAGCCGCCTCCCGACGCCTGGCCGATCTCGACGGTGCGGCGCTCGGTGCCGACGCTCGGCGGCGGGCGGTAGAGTCCGCCGAGGGCAGTGACCTCGAGCCGGGTCGCTACGAGGTGGTGCTCGAGCCGTCGTGCGTCGTGAACATCCTGTCCTTCCTTGCCCTCCACGGCTTCAACGGGCGCGCCGTCGAGGAGGGCCGATCATTTGCGAAGCCGGGTGAGCGCCAGTTCGACGGGCGCATCGGCCTCGTTGACGACGTGACGCACCGGCTGGCCGTCGGCGTGCCGTTCGATGCGGAGGGCACGCCGAAGCGGCGCGTGGAGCTGGTCCGCGACGGAATCACCAGCTCGCTGGTCCACGATCGCCGCACCGCGAAGGCGCTCGGCGGCGAGTCGACCGGCCATGCGATCGCCGGCGCCGGTGCCTGGGGCGCCATTCCGGCGAATCTCGTGCTCGAGCCGGGCACGGCCTCCCACGACGATCTCGTGGCCGGGATGGAGCGCGGGCTGCTGGTGACCGACTTCTGGTACACCCGCATCCTCGACCCGCGGACCCAGGTCGTCACGGGACTGACGCGCAACGGCGTGTGGCTGGTCGAGGACGGCCGCGTCGTCCGGCCGGTGACGAACCTGCGCTTCACCCAGTCCTATGTGGAGGCGCTGGGGCCCGGCAACGTGCGCGGCGTCGGCTCCGACCTGCAGCTCGTCGGCGGCGGGACCTTCGGGATCGGCGCCTACGCCGTGCCCTCGCTGCACCTCGCGTCGTGGAACTTCACCGGCGGGGCGTCCGGCTGAGGCGGCTGTTGCGCCAACGCTCGTCGGTTTCTCGTGTCGTCCGCGGCCTTGGCGGTGCGGTGAACGGGGTCGCCGCCACAGGTGTCCATGGTTGGAATCCGGCAGCAGAGCGCGGGTCAGGAGCTGCCCGGCTTGCGGAGCGGAAGGCCCTCAGCGCACAGCGGACACTCCGACGCCTCCCACGACGGAGTCTCGATGCGCCCGAGGGCATGGAGCGGGAATCCCAGCTCGACTGGCGACCCCGAGCGATCGACGATGACGGCCGCTGCCAGCGGCTCGACGCCGGCCGCACGCACCGCGCCGACCGTCTCGACCAGCGAGGCGCCGGTGGTGAGGATGTCGTCGACGAGGACCACCCGATCCGAGGACGTCACCGGCCAGCCGCGCCGCAGCGCCCGGCCGCCGGACGCCAGCGGCTCGGCGAAGAGCCCGCGCACCCCGCCGCCGAGCTGGCCCGCCACCTCGTGCGCCAGGAGCACGCCGCCGGTCGTCGGCCCCACGACCAGCGTCGGGCGCATCGGCGCCAGCGCCTCGGCCATCCGGCGGCCGATCTCGACCGCCATCGGCGGATGCTGGAGCACGAGGAACTTCTCGAGGTAGCGACCGGCGTGGCGGCCCGATTTCAGGAGGAAGTGCCCCTCGAGCAGGGCGCCGGAGCGTTCGAACAGCTCCTCGATCGAGGCATCGCGGAGGCCGCGCCGGGCATCGGTCATTCGTAGACGGCGCTGAAGTCCACTGCGGGATACCGCTCGGCGAGCGCCTCGGTCACCCAGTGGAGCACGTCGGCGGGGTCGTAGAAGGCGGCGATCGTCTTCGCCTCGGTGACCGACAGCCCGGCGCGTCGAGGCTCGACGTCGGGCAGCACCTCTCGAGGTCGGTCCGACAGGTCCAGCGACGTCTCGAAGCGTCCGTCCGGACGCAGCACGAGGACGTCGTCCGGCTCGTCGAGCAGGACGAGATCGCCGGTCCGGCGCAGCACCTCCTCGGCGTTCGCGCTGAACTCGCGGAGCTGCTGCGCCTGGGTGGTGGCCAGCTGCCCGCGGTAGGCATCGGCCAGCTGCCAGAGACGTTGCGCGGCCAGCGTCTCCTGCTGCGTCGGAGGCAGCCCGGACTGCCAGTCTTCCTCGCCGACCTCGACGAGCTCCTCCTCGCGCGCCAGCTCGTCGGCCGCGACGAGATGGGCCGGTGCGTCCCGCGACGCCTCGACGAGCCACGAGAAGATGTCGGCCGGGTTGTAGAGCTCGACCAGCTCGCTGATCGTGTCGACGATCTGCTCCTGGTCGTACCACTCGTTGTCGGCCGGGTCCTGATAGGTCAGCCGAGTCGTCCACGTGTCGTCCACGGGGTGGTAGAGGAGGTAGTCCTGGTCGTCATCGACGAGCTTGATCGGCCCGAGCTCCCGGAATCGCTCGCGGTTCGCGTCGAGGAACCGGCGGATCTGCTCGGTCGCCTCGTAGAGGAAGTCCCGCCGCTCGAGCTCCGCCTCCGCCGCAATCTCGCGCAGGGCGGTCAGACGCGGCGAGCGCGACGGACCCTTCACGGCTTGTACACGAAGTCCGGGCCCATCCGCTCGCGCAGGAAGATCGTGTGCTTCGAGTCGAAGACCGATTCCGCCACGCGGTGGCCGAACCCGCGCATGCCCGGATCGGCATACATCTGGTCGAGGACCGCATAGTTCGGCAGGTCGAGGATCACGACGTTGTTCCACGTCGAGCCCTCGGTCACGTTGAACCAGCCCACGAAGCGGACGCCGTACTTCTCCTCCGTCTTGCGGGCCTGCCGCGGGAACAGGTGACGCATGCCGCGCTTGAACATCGTGTCGCGGCCCTTGCGGACGTTGAAGAAGGTGACCATCAGGGGCACGAGTCGCTCACTCCTTGTTCAACCTGCTTCTCAGGATCGCGGCGAAGGCAAGCCCTGCCGCCAGGCCGATCGCGATGCCGACCGCCATGTTGTCGATCGCGATGCCGACCGCCACGCCGATGCCGATCCCGATCGCGACCGATGGCCCGAGCGGGCTACCGGTCTTCCTAATCGTCATCCGGGTGCTCGGCCTCGGTCGTGATCACCCGCGTCGGCTGCTTCGCGACACCGGTCCGTCGCCCGCGACCGCGTCGCCGATCGGCGAAGAACACGCGGAGGAGGAAGACGCTCGTCATGCTCACGAAGAAGAGCAGCACGAGATCGATGACGAGGAGCGTGACGAGGACCCACACCGGCCAGTTGAAGGCGAACAGGCCGACCGGGATGAGCAGCAGGATGCCGGCGAACAGGATCGCCTGGGTGACGAAGCACCCGAACCCCGGCCCCTCGTTCGGGTCGAGGTCCTCGTTGTAGCGGATCGACAAGCCATTCCTCGCAAGTCCAACGGGGTGCGGCGGCACGCATCGTCCCATATCACGCTCGCCGTCGCACTCCAAGGAAGCTCCAAGCACCCTGGCCGATGGTTCCGCCTCCGGATGGCGGAAATCACCGCCTCCCGACAACCGGCGTCCCGTGGCGAGCGGCCGGTCATTCAGGACCGATAGGTGACACGACCGTCGGCGACGGTCATGCGCACCACGCCCGGCAGCTCCATCCCCATCAGCGGGGTGTTGCTCGAGGCCGATGCGAGCGCCGATGGGTCGACACGCCAGCGAGTCTGCGGATCGAAGACGACCAGGTCCGCCGGCTGCCCGGCGGCCAGGCTACGTCGCTCGCCGATGATCGTGGCCGGCGCCGTCGACAGGGCTTCCACCAGCCGGCCGAGGGACAGCCGGCCTGCCTCGACGGCGGCGAGCCCGATGGAGAGCGCGGTCTCCAGGCCGATGAGCCCCGGCGCCGCATGGGCGAAGGGAACGAGCTTGCGGTGGAGCGGGTGAGGAGCGTGATCGGTCGCGACCGCGTCGATGGTCCCGTCCTCGACGCCGGCGAGAAGCGCGAGTGCATCCTCGCGGCTGGCAAGGGGCGGGTTCACGCGCGTGGCCCCATCGTAGGCCCGGCTCGTTGCGGCGACCGTCCGGTCCGGCGCCTCCCACGCGAAGGACCGTGAGCCCGCCACCCAGTCATCGGTCAGGGCGAGGTGGTGCGGCGTGACGTCGGCGGTGACCCGGACGCCTCGGGACTTTGCCGCCCGAACCGCTTCGATCGCAGCGGTCGTCGACAGGTGGGTGAGGTGAACGCGAGCGCCCGCCTCCCTCGCGAGCCGGATGTCCCGCTCCACCATGCTCAGCTCCGCCCCGGGGGCCCATCCGGCGAGCCCGAGGCGCGTGGCGGTGCTGCCGGCCCGCATGACGCCGTCGCCGGCGAGCGTGGGATCCTCGGCGTGCTCGATCAGGGTCAGGCCTGCCGCCGCTGCCCTCCGCAGGATGGTGGCGGCCAGCTGGTGCGTCGGCACGCCCGCGCCGTCGTCCGACACGGCCACCACGCCGGCGCCCGCCAGCGCCTCGATGTCGCTGGGCTCCTCGCCACGCCGCCGCCGCGTCGCCGCGCCGACGAACCGCACGCGGCACGCCACATCACCTGCGCGTCCGGCCAGCCGCCGGACGAGCTCGGGATCATCGAGCGGCGGATCCGTGTTCGGCATCGCGCAGATCGTCGTGAAGCCGCCGTGCGAGGCAGCCCGAGCTCCGCTCTCGATCGATTCGGAGCCGTCGAGGCCCGGCTCCCGCAGGTGGACGTGGAGGTCGCAGAAGCCCGGCGAGACCACGAGCCCGGTCGCGTCGAACCGCTCGCCACGACCGGCGGCCTCTGTCTCCACGATGACTCCGTCGCGGACCGCCAGGTCCCGAACCTCATCGGCTCCAGCGGCCGGATCGATCACGCGTGCGCCGAGGATCGTCAGGCTGGCCGGCGGATCGGTGAGGCGCCCGAACCGGCCCGAGCTCATGCCACCCCGGACACGAGCGCCAGGATTGCCATCCGCACCGGCACGCCGTTCTCGACCTGTCGTCCGATGAGGCTGCTCGGCCCGGCGGCGACCTCCGCGGTCAGCTCGACGCCCTCGTTGGTGGGCCCGGGGTGCAGGAGCGGCGCGCCGGGCGCCAGGCCAAGCCGATCGCTGTCGATCCGCCACTCCCGCACGTAGGCCTGCAGATCCAGGTCGTCGTGCTCGCCGAGCCGTTCAACCTGTACGCGCAGCGTCATGACGGCGTCCGCACCCCGCAGCGCGTCCTCCAGGACGGTTGCCACCTCGAGGCCGGGCCAGTCGGCGAATGCCTCGACCCAGCCACGCGGTCCGGCGACGCGGACGTTCGCCCCCGCGGCGGCCAGAGCATGAATGTTCGAGCGCGCGACCCGGGAGTGCGCCACGTCGCCGACGATCGTCACGGTTCGGCCCGCGACCGATCCGAGCGCCTCGCGCAGGGTGAGCAGATCGGCCAGTGCCTGCGTCGGATGGGCATGAACGCCGTCTCCGGCGTTGACGACCCGGAGGCCGGTGGCGCGCGCCGCAAGCTGCGGCGCTCCGGAGGCCGGATGTCGCAGCACCACGGTCGTGACGCCGGTGCGCTCCAGCGTCCGGAGCGTGTCCACGAGCGACTCGCCCTTCTGGACGCTGCTGCCGGCGATCGCCAGGTCCACGACGGTCGCGCCGAGTGCCTTCGCCGCCAGCTCGAAGCTGACCCGCGTGCGGGTCGAGGACTCGTAGAAGGCCAGCGCGACCGTCTCGTCCTCCAGGAGGGACCGATGCGCTCGCCCGGCTCGCGCCTCGCGCATCTCGACGGCCAGGTCGAGGATCCGATCGAGCTCGGCGAGACCCAGACCCTCGACGTCGAACAGGTGGCGGTGCGTCCAGCCACGGACGGGCACCGAGACGGTCATGCCGCCTCCTCGGGCCGCTCGATGACGACCTCGTCGACCTCGTCGGTCTCGAGCAGCCGGACGTGGACGATCTCCGACGCGCTCGTGGGGAGGTTCTTCCCGACGAAGTCGGGTCGGATGGGCAGCTCGCGGTGCCCGCGATCGACCAATGTCGCGAGGCGCACGGCCTGCGGCCGCCCGTGATCGGTCAGGGCATCGAGCGCAGCGCGCACGGTTCGGCCGGTGTACAGGACGTCGTCGACGAGGACGACGGTGCGGCCGCTCACCTCCGCCTCGAGATCCGACCGCTTCACGATCGGGGCGTGCGCCATGCGGGTCAGGTCGTCGCGGTAGTACGTGATGTCGAGCGACCCGACTGGAACCGAGGCGCCCTCGTGCTGGTCGATGAGGGCGGCAAGCCGCCGGGCGAGCGGCACGCCACGGCTCCGTATGCCGACGAGCACGAGGCCGTCCACGCCCCCGTTGCGCTCCACGATCTCGTGGGCGATCCGGGTCAGCGCGCGGCGCAGGTCATCGGCGCCGAGAATGCGGCGTTCACTCATGCACAGGTCTCCTTGGCGGCCTCGCCGGACCGCGTTAAAGGCTCGTGCGGCGAGGATACCCGATCGGGCTCAGGGCCGGTCGGCCGTCTCCCAGAACCCGTCGAACGTCGCCGGCCCGTACCAGAATCCGTCGTCGACCGGCGTGAGCGGCGTGACGACGTCCGCCTCGTCTCCGGTGTTCCGCTCGACCAGGAGCACGACCGCGGCCGGAGCCTCGAGGACGCCGCCCACCGGCCGGGCGACGGTGAGGACGAGGTGCTCGCCGGTTGGCGAGACCTTGACGTCGACGACGTTCCAGCCCTCGGGAATGTCGTCACGATCGAGCGCGTGCAGTCGGGTCATACCACGGTCGTCGGTGGCATGGCCGAAGTACACGCGGCCGGGATCGGGATACGGGGCCTCGCCCGTCCCGCTCTGCGGCGATCCGGTCCACTGAGCGTTCCAGATCGCGTAGGCGTCGCTGTCCAGCCCCCACGTCATGTCCGCCGACGTGAAGCCGTCACGTCCGACGCTGAGGTCGCTGAAGACCGGGCGCTCCTCGGCGAACCCGAACTCCTCGGACTCCATCAGGTGCTCGGCCAGATACGGCTCGCCGCCGCTCACGAAGATCCAGCTCTCGCCCGAGCGCTCCATCCTGCCGTTCCAGTAGATCGCGAAGAGTCCGTTGGGGCTCAGGACCGGCTGGAAGACGCCCTCCGCGGCAGCGAGAGGTTCCGCGGCCGGGTCGATCGGGGCCAGGTCCGCCCCGCCGGCCGAGTCGTGGAAGTCCCGCAGGTAGCTGACCGGCTCCTCCCCCGCAACGCTGACCCACAGCAGTGACGACCCGGCGCCGCCCCCCGGAACCCAGCTGCCGGCATAGGCGTTCCCGACGTCGGTCAGCCGATACGGCTCTCCGGTGCTCGGCTCGAAGATCCAGACGTCGGCATCGCCCCTCTCCGGATCCACGAGCGTGTACGCCAGGTAGCCGCCGTGCGGAGCCGACCAGGAGAGTCGGTCGCTGAACGGGTCGCCGGAGAGAGACTCGCCCAGGATGACCGTCTCCCAGACCTCGACCGGCGACTCGGTGGGCGGCAGCGCATCGGGGTCGTCGGACGGGACGCCTTCGGCGACGCGCGTCGCGCGGACCTCGTGCATGCCGCTCTCACCGACCGGCGTGATGTAGGCCAGCCACTGGCCGTCCGGCGACAGCTCGGCAGCGATCGGCGGTCCGGACGGGCTATCGATCTCGTTGAGGGTCTCTCCGGTGGCGCCGTGTCGCACGGTGAGCGCCCGGTTGTCGAACGGACCGGTCCACGCGAGATAGAGGTCCGGCTCGGGCGACGGCTCGGGAGGCGTGGGCGTGGGCTCCGCGTCCGTCGGCTCCGGTGTCTCGGCCGGTGCGGCCGTGGGCGTCGGCGACGGGCCGACGGGGAAGGTCGTCACCGGTGTCGGCGTCGCGGCCGGCGTCATGACGGCAGTCGGCGTCGGCGTCGCGGTTCCGACCTGTGGATCGGGGTCGCCCAGCAGCACGATGGCGAGCAACGCGCCGGCGACGACGGCCAGGCCGCCGCCAAGCCCCGCAGCCAGGGTCGCAGGGCGGCGCCACCATGGCACGACGGCAAAGCGGCCCTGCTCGACGCCGGTTCGCACCCGAGCGTAGAGGTCGCGGGGCGGAGCGACGTGGCGGAGGCCGGACATGATGCGCCGCTGGTCGCTGAACGCGGCGAGCGTCTTGCGGCAGGCGGCACAGCCGTCGAGGTGGGCGTCGAGCCGCCGCCGCTCCTGGGCCGACAGCTCACCGTGCAGCGAGGCGCTGATCAGCTCCTCGTACTCGAAGTGGCTTTCTCGAGGGCCGGTCATCGGGCGAATCCCTCGGCGGCGAGCGCGCGACGCATCTCCCCGCGGGCGCGGCACAGCAGGGTGCGAACCGCCGCATAGGAGAGGCCCATCACTTCGCCGATCTGCTGCGCGCTCATGTCCTCGAGGTCACTGAGCAGCAGGCACTGGCGGTGGTTGGGCCGGAGCGTCAGAAGCGCGCGCTGGACCCGTTCGTCGAGCGTGGCGGCCATCACCTCGGCTTCCGGGCCCGGTCGGTGGTCGGCCCGGTTGGCCATCGGCGGCTCGTCGTTCGCCATGGGCGTGACCATGCGCCGTCGGCGCATGTCATCGATGGCGGTGTTGGTGGCGATCCGGTACAGCCAGGATCGCGTGGAGGAAGCATCGGTCACGGTGTCGAGCTTGCGGTAGGCCTTGATGAAGGTGTCCTGGGTGATGTCGGCGGCACGGTCGGCGTCGGCCACCATCCGGAGCACGTAGTTGTAGATCGGGGCGGAGAACTCCTCGAAGAGTCGAGCGAACCGAGCTTCGCGTCGGTCCACGGCCCGGCCGCTCACCGTGGTCGGTTCCCACGGCGCATGGCCGGAAAGCGCCATCGACTCCACCTCGTCCTCCGCACGCACTGCCCCCTGCTGGTCTGGGTGTGACGCAGCGATGCTCGCATCTGTTACCGATCGAGGTGCGAGCGGAGGACCTCGGCCGCGTACTCCGGGGCGGCCGGATTGACCGCGAGGGCCGTCGCGCGCTCGAGACCGGCGATGACCCGCAGACGCGGATGGATCTCCCAGTGCCAGTGGAACGTCTGGTCGAGCCGCTCGCCCGCGGGCGCCGTGTGGAGGAACAGGTTGTAGGGCGGGTCGCCGAGCGCGTCGAGCGCGTGGAGCGCCCGCTGGAGCGTGGCCGCGGCGTCGCCGATCGACTCGTCGTCGAGAGCGGTGAAGTCCGCGGCATGCGCCCGCGGCACGACCATCATCTCGAACGCGGACCGACCCGCCGCGGGCGCGAAGACGACGGCGTGGTGATCGGCGAACACGAGGCGTTCGCCGCGTTCCTCCTCGGCTTCGGCGAGCGCGCACCAGACACAGCGTCGGGTCTTGATCATCTGGCGGGCACCGCCGCCGATCTCCTCCGCGACCCAGTGCGGCACCTGTGGAATGGCGTACAGCTCGACGTTGAGATGCGGGCTGCGCGAGCCGGCCTGGCGGCCGTAGCTCTGGACGACCTGGATGTAGAGCGGCTCGGGCCGCCCGTCGGCGTCGACGTCGCGAGGCTGCGCGGCGATGGCTCGCATCGCGTCGCGCGTGGCGCGCAGCAGCGCCCCCGCGAGCTGGGGCGCGGCATCGGCCAGCCGCTCGTGGTGCTCCTTCGGACCGACGAGGATCTCCCACGATCCGGTCGCGCGCTCCACCTCGCTGAGCGAGAGCTGGGCGGCCTGCTGCTTCGACGAGTCGATCCGATGGAACGCCTGGGAGCGCAGGGGCACCCGACGGACGTGGTGCGGTGACTCGTCGGCCGGCGCGTCGTCGCAGTGGCGGCAATGGCTGCCCTCGACCGGCTGCGCCTCGACCTCGAACGCCGCTCGGTCGAACGCCCGATCGGCCACGATCGCGGACCACCAGCCGGTGACCGGGTCGCGACGCAGCTCGAACACCGGCGCATCGTACCCGAGCAGGCCTCAGCCCAGCGCGCGCACGACCTCCCATGGATCGCTGCCCACGATCGGCGTGCCGTAGAGCTCCATGGCGCCGATGTCGGAGGGGCGGCTGAACAGGTCGCCGCGATCGACGATGCGGACGATCGGCCGCGCCGGCCAGCTCGCCGCCGGCGTCTGCGGGCCGAGAGGTGGGCGCCAGAGCGCCAGGTTGAAGGACCGGACGCCGAGTCGATCGCGGTAGGCACTGAGGGCACGGCTCACGGCTGCGCCGAACGCCGGCGCCCGCTCGTCCATGCCCGCGCCGCCGACGACGATGACCTCTCGCTCCTTGATCGGCGTGACCGACGGCAAGATCCACACGTCGTCCTCGCCGGCTGCCGCCAGGCCGAGGTCTCGGTGCAGGTCGACGAGGTCGTCGAGGAGCGGGCGGCCGTGGATGGCCGCGTACGACGCGGCGTCGCGCCGGAACCGCTCCAGCCGAGCATAGTGCGGGCCGGCACCGAGGAGCGCCTGCGCATGGCCGTGCACGATCGAGCCGCCGGCGCGCCAGAGGCAGTTCCACAGGAGCAGGTAGTTCGTCGCCGCGGGGTCGTCGACGACGGCGCGTTCGGCCCAGCCTCGGCCGGTGGCAAAGAGATCGGTCACGAGGTCGGCGTCGAAGGCGAGTGGGTCATGGACGTCGAACACGAGCACGGCGTGGTGCGCATCGGCGAGCGCGGCGTTCGCGCCGGTGATCATGCGATTGCCGCGGACGCGACCGAAGCGGTCGGCCGGGGTGCCGGTCTCCGCATGACAGAACGGATCACCCTCGGTGGCCCGGATTTCGGCGGCGAGGTCGTCGGCGGCCGGTGTGCCGTCGAGCGGACGGCGGCCGCGCAGTGGTGCGAAGAGCGTCGCCTCCAACGTCGCGAGGTTCGTGACCTTCACGATGCGCTGGTCGCGCACAGCCTCGACCGAGCCGAACGTGCGCCGCAGCCAGTCGAGGAGGGCGTCCGGCGGATCGGTGTGTCCCTCCACGACGCGCACGTCGAGGAGCCGTTCCGCGCGCCGGCGGGCGGGCCCGTCCATCCGAGCGATCCGCTGCGGGAGCTCGAGCAGGCTCGTCAGTCCGCCTCCGACCGGACCGTCTCGCGAGCCGTGAGCCACTCATCGCGCAGCAGGCCCATGACGTGGACGTCGACGTACCTCCCGCCGCCATAGTGGGCGTGCCGCATCGTTCCCTCGTGGACGAACCCGGCCTTCTCGTAGGCACGGCGACCTCGGTCGTTGCCCTCGTAATAGAAGAGGCCGATGCGCTCGAGCCGGAGCTCTCCGAAGCCGAAGTCGCAGATGGCGCGCAGGGCATCGGTGCCGTAGCCCTTGCCCCACTCGTCCTTCTCGCCGATGGCGATGCCGAACTCGGCGTTGCCGTTGAGGAGGTCCAGTTCGTGGAGGCCGGCGGTGCCGATCGGCCGCCCGTCGGCCAGCAGGCAGACGACGAAGTGGTAGTCGGTCTTGCCCTGACGCCCGAGCATGCCGTCGAACCAGGCTTCCTCGGCGGCGAGGCTCATCGGCCCGCGCATGGCCAGGTTGCGAAGCACGTCGGCGTCGTTGAACCAGCGCACGAAGGTCGGGAGGTCGCCTCGCTCGCTCGGCCGCAGGTACACCCGCTCGCCGCGGATCATGGGGCGAGCTTCGGGTAGGCTCTTCATCTGTCCCGAGTCTAGCGAGAGAGGAGATTCGATGGCCGCCACGAGAACCGCAACCGTCACCTGGACCGGCTCACTCGCCGAGGGCTCCGGGACCGTCACCTCCGGGACCAGCGGTCAGTTCACCGACCTGCCCGTGTCGTGGGCGTCGCGCACCGAGGAGCCCGAGGGTCGGACCTCGCCGGAGGAGCTGCTGGCCGCCGCGCACGCATCGTGCTTCGCGATGGCGCTCTCGGGCGCCCTGGCCCGCGGCGGCAACCCGCCGGAGCACATGCACGTCTCGGCCGCGGTGACGTTCGACCGGGTCGGCGACAAGTGGACCGTCACCCGCTCCGAGCTCGACGTGGTCGGCGTCGTGCCGGGCCTCGACGAAGCGGGCTTCCACGCGGCCGCCGCGGAGGCGAAGGACGGATGTCCGATCTCCCGCGCGCTGGCCGGCAACGTCGAGGTCACCGTCAACTCCACGGTCGAGGAGCCCCACGACTGAGGCGGTGACCTAGGCCGATCCGAAGGTCGGCGGATAGATCAGCCGTCCGCGCGCGATCTCGCCGCCTCGACGTGCTCGCACCTGGAACGCGTCGCGCGCATCGTCGTACGGGCCGGTGAGGTTGTGCTCGGCCGCAGGCACGAACCCGAAGCGCCGGTAGAAGGCGGGCGATCCGAGCACGACGATCATCGGCTCCTCGCGTTCGTCGGCCACCGCCAGCGCCGCCTCCATGAGCGCCGTCCCGATCCCGCGGCCCTCGTGCTGGGGCAGCACGGCGATCGGCGCGAGCGCGAGGACCGGGATGCGCGCCGGTTCGTCGTCCGTTCCGTCGCGCGCGAGCTCGATGCGGCTGATCAGCACGTGGCCGAGGATGCTGCCCTCGTCGGTGGTGGCGACGAGGGAGAGCTCCGGAATGAAGGCGGCGCTGCTGCGCACGGCGTCGACGAGCTCGGCCTCGTCGGGCCCGCGGAACGCCGTTCGATGCAGTTCGTGAATCTGGTCGAGGTCGACCGGGAGCTCCGGCCGGATGGTCCAGTGCGGTGCCTCGACCGGGTCGGTGATCGGAGAAGTCGTCATGGCCGCGGGATCAGCATGCCGCAGGCCACGGCGCCGATTCGCCGACAACATCACGTCGATACGACGAATGGCCGCGCAACATCCGACACGTGTCGTGCATCCGATCGACGGCCTCCGGCGTCATGGAGGCATGCCGACCACAGAAGTCCTCTCGCTCATCGTCGCCGTCCTGCTCTGGATCGCCCTCCTCGTTCCGCTGGCACCGGACCGCTGACGCGTCAGCGCCGGAAGCGCTCGAGCAGCTCGTCCGGCACGCGCATCGGCCGGCCGTCGGAGGTGCGGACCCAGACCCACAGCGTGGTCGCCTCGGTCAGCAGCGAGCCGTCCGACTCTCGATGGATCTCCGTCCGTCGAATTCCGCGCACGCCGCCGAGCTCCTGTGGGAGCGTCGTGACGAGGACGACGTCGCCGTAGACCACCGGCCGGTGGTAGGTGACGTGATGTTCGCGGACGACCCAGCCACCGCCCTTCGCCGCTGACCACTCGCGTCCGAATCCGAGCGCCTCGACGTGCTCGATGGCGACCTGCTCGGCCCAGTTCAGATAGACCGCGTTGTTCACGTGCCCGTACTGGTCCAGCTCGTACTGGCGCACGGGCCACCGGACGGTATGGCGCCAGGGATCGACCGGCTCGGTGCGCGTCACGGCGACAGGATATCCGCCATTCGACGTAGCGCCGGCGGGACCGATGCGGCGTGCGGCGCCACGGCGCTCCACCGATGTCGCCGAGCTTCGGCACCCGGGAGGATGGCCCCAGTCAATCCTCAGCCCTCCTCACGAGGAACCGCTTCACCATGGATACCGCCGTCTCCCTGCGCGTCGCACCCGTACCCTCTGACCTCGACGGGCTCGCCGCCGCCCTTCGCGGCCGTCTGCTCCGACCCACCGATGCCGCCTACCAGGCCGATCACCTCGTCTGGAACGCGGCCGCGCAGGGCACCCCGGTCGCGATCGCCCGGGCGGCCGACGCCATCGACGTGGCCACCACCGTGGACTACGCGCGAGAGGCGGGGCTCGAGATCGCCGTGCGTTCCGGCGGCCACAGCCTCGCCGGCCACAGCACCGGCGACGGCGTGCTCGTCGTCGACATGCGTGATCTCCGCGGCCTCCACGTCGACCTCGACGGCGGCCTCGTGTGGGCCGGAGCAGGCCTGACGGCGGGCGAGGTCACCACGGCTCTGGCGGAGTACGGCATGGCCGTCCCGTTCGGGGACACCGCGACGGTCGGGATCGCCGGGCTGACGCTCGGCGGCGGCATCGGCTGGCTGGCGCGGAAGCACGGGCTGGCCATCGACTCGCTCGCCGCCGCCGAGCTCGTCACGGCGGACGGGCAGGTGCTCACCGCATCGGCGGAGGATCATCCGGACCTGTTCTGGGCGCTCCGCGGCGGGGGCGGCAACTTCGGCGTCGTGACGCGGTTCTGCTATCGGCTCTCCGCGGTGGGCGACGTGCTGGGCGGCGCCCTCGTCCTGCCGGCCACCCGGAACGTGCTGCGCAGCCTCGTGCCGATCGCCACGAGCGCCCCCGAGGAGCTGACGACCATCGGCTTTCTCATGGCGGCGCCGCCGGCGCCGTTCGTGCCGGAGGAACACCATGGCAAGCCGAGCCTGGTGCTCATGTTCGTGTACGCCGGCGACCCGGCTGAGGGACACCGCGCCATCGCGCCGTTCCTCCAGGTCGCCGAGCCGTACGCGGTTGCGGCCATGCCGATGCCCTACCCGGGCATCTACGAGTTCACCAGGGAGGGCGAGGCGCGGGCCGCGAGCACGACCCGCTCCGTCTTCCTCGACACGCTGGACGACGCGTCGGTCGACGCGATCCTGTCGGCGTTCGAGGTCGCCCCGGAGGCCGCCATGATCCAGCTCCGCGCCTTCGGCGGCGCGATGGGCCGCGTGCCGGCCGACGCCACCGCATTCGCGCATCGCGCCGCGGCGGCCCAGGTCACGATCATCAACCCGTTCCTCGATCCGGTCCAGACGGAGGCTGCGGTCAGCTGGAACCGCGCGCTCTACGCGGCGCTCGAGCCGAGGTCGGCAGGGGTCTACGTGAACTTCCTCGAGAACGAGGGCCAGGCCCGGGTGCGCCAGGCCTATCCGGCGCCGACGTACCGGCGGCTCGCCGGGATCAAGCGCCGCTACGACCCGGAGAACCTCTTCCGCCGCAACCAGAACATCGTCCCCGCCTGAGGCGGCTCCGCCGACACGCAACCGGCCCGGCTTGCGAGCCGGGCCGTTCGTGCGTGGGGTCGAAGGATGGAGCGGGAGACGGGGGTCGAACCCGCGGCCTCAACCTTGGGAAGGTCGCGCTCTGCCAACTGAGCTACTCCCGCCCGAGCGCGGAGCGGAATGATACATCGCGGCTCGGGAGCGGTCCACGCTCGGTCGGGCACAGCGGTACGACACCGGGGCAGGGACCCGGTGTCGTGCCGAAGCTCGGCCTGGCCCCGCGCTACGGGTGCAGGGCCGCCTTCAGGGCTGTGAGCGCCGCGGCCAACCGCGAGGCGGTGATGCGCCGCTGCGCGGTGCGGTTCGGCGTCAGCACACCCTCGCGCCGGGCGCTCTGGACGTCGCGGATGCGGGCCGCATGACGAACGTGCTCGTCATGTCTGCTCCTGGCGACTTCGTACGTGACTCGGCTCGGGCCGATCATCGGTCTCTCCTTCCGCAGTGGGTGGCAATCCGTGACGGTTGTCAGCGTGCACCGGGGCACCGCGGGGCCGATAGCGGCCCGGCGACGACAGCGGTGTCGGATGGCCGACACTCGGCGGACATGGAGGACGTGAAGGGGCCATCTCGGCCTTGACGGCACGCCGCCGGCGGGCGGACAGTTCGCGCAGCGAAGCAGCGAGGGCTCAGCGAGGAGTGACGGACCCGGCGGGGGCGATCGACGACCTGCGACGATGCCCGCTCTTCGCGCATGTCGAGCCGGACGGGCTCCGCACGCTTTCCGGCGTCATGCGCCCGCGACGATTCCGTCGCAACGAGGTCGTCTTCCACCAGGGTGACGTCGGTGATTCATTGCACATCGTGCGCACCGGCGGGGTGAAGATCGTCCTGCCCTCGCTGGAGGGTGATGAGGCCATCATCGCCCGGCTGACGCCAGGGGACTTCTTCGGGGAGCTCGCGCTGCTCGACGGGGCGCCACGCTCCACCACGGCGACCGCGCTCGAGCGCACCGAGACCCTCACCCTCCCTCGAGATGCATTCCTTCGGCTGCTCGAGGAGGATCCCCGCCTCGTCCGCGCGCTGCTTCGCGCCCTGGCGGTTCAGCTGCGCCGCATCACCGCGCAGGTGGAGGAGCTCCACTTCCTGGACCTGCCGGGCCGCCTTGCGATCCGCCTCGTGCGCCTCGCGCGCGACGCCGATCCCGCGGCGCAGGGACGCGTCGAACTGGACTGGCCGTTCACGCAGTCGGAGCTCGCTTCGATGATCGGCTGCACGCGGCAGAGCGTGAACAAGCTGCTGAGCGACCTGGTCCATCAGGGGCTGATCAGCCTGGACCCCGATCGCGTGGTGATCCACGACCTCGCCTCGCTCGAGGCCCGCGGAACCGTCTGACGCGTCAGCAGACGGCGCGGGCCGCGAGATCCTGGAGCAGCTGGCGGGGACTCTCACGCCAGGGCGGGTAGTGGGACAGGGCGATCGTCTCGACGTCGAGGCCGGCGAGCCGTTCGATGCAGCCACGCGCCCGGGCGTGGTCGTGGCTGAACAACGCGCTGGCGTACGTGAGACGGCCGCGGATGACCTGGAGCACGTCGCCGGTGAACAGGAGCCGATGGCGCGGCGCGTACAGGCAGATGCTGCCCGGCGTGTGGCCGGGCGTGTGGACGACCTGCAGGCCGCCCAGGACCGGCAGCTCGTCGCCGTCGGTGACGGTGCTGGGATCGGCCGGCGTGCGGGTCAGGTACTGGATGATGCGTCCGCGCCGCACGGCACGGTCCGGGGTCGGCGCGAGCACCTCTCGCAACGGGAGGCGGAGCCCGGCGAGGTCGTCGGGATGGATGAGCACCGCCAGGTCCTCGCGGTCACGAACCAGCTCGCCGACGCCGCCGATGTGGTCGGGATGCCCGTGCGTGCAGATGATCCGCTCGAGCTCGTCGATCCGGCGGCCGATGCGGCGCAGGTAGCGCTCGAGCATGAGGCGGGAGCCGACCATCCCGGCGTCGATGAGCGTGAGCCGCTCCTCGGCGATGAGGAACGAGTCGGCGCCGAGCATCCGGACCTGGTGGACCCCGGGAGCGATCTCCATGGCCGCCGATTGTACGGCCGGCTCGTGCGAGTCAGCCGGCCAGGTCCCCGGTCAGCAGCCGGCGGTACGAGTCATGGCGCGCCTCGCCGACGTCCCCGGCCTCCACGGCGGCGCGCAGGCCGCAGCGCGGCTC
Source organism: Candidatus Limnocylindrales bacterium (assembly GCA_035540715.1). Lineage (GTDB taxonomy): Bacteria > Chloroflexota > Limnocylindria > QHBO01 > QHBO01 > JACDBZ01. The sequence continues at coordinate 23,383 of DATLGA010000123.1, forward strand.
GTGGAGGTGCGTGCAGTCGTTGAACGCGCATCGGCCCAGGTGGGTGCGGAACTCCGGGAAGCACCAGGCGAGCTCGGTGGGCGGAATCTCCCACAGCCCGAGCTCCCGGATGCCGGGTGTATCGGCGACGTATCCGCCGTCGGGGCCGGCGAGTGGCAGCAGCTCGGCGTGTGTGGTCGTGTGGCGGCCCTTGTTGAGCGCGTCCGACACCTCGCCGGTGGCGAGCTGGAGCCCGGGCTGCAGCGCATTCAGCAGGGTGGACTTTCCCACGCCGGACGGCCCGGTGACGATCGACAGCTTGCCGGCCAACCGCTGCCGCAGCTCATCGAGGCCGATGTGCCGCTTCGCGCTGGCGTAGACGACGTCGTAGCCGATGCGCTCGTATGGGCCGAATCGCTCGCGCGCCGCCTGCGTCCCCACCAGGTCCACCTTGTTGGCGACCAGGAGGATCGGCACCTCGTTGTACTCGGCCACGACGAGGAACCGGTCGATGAGCCGAGGGTTTGGTGGAGGGCGGTCACACGAGAAGACGGGCACGACCAGATCCGGGTTGGCGACCATCACGTCCTCCCGCCACGACCCCCGCGGGCCCGGCTGCCGACGGCTGAAGCGGCTGCGACGCGGCTCGACGGACGCGATCGCCCCCGTACCGTCCGGCAGTCGTTCGACCGTCACGCGGTCGCCGATGACCGCCAGGTCGGACGCCTGGCGGTCCCTCTTCACCCGGCCCCGCAGCTTCGCCTCGACCAGGTCGCCGTCATCGGTCTCGATCGTGTAGAAGCCGGATCGCGCGCGACGGACGAGCCCGCTCGTGCTGCTCACCCGAGCGCGCCCACCGTCATGCCGTACAGGGTCTCCTCGCGACGCTCGATCGGCTCGCCACGGGCCATGCGGCCATCCCATGGCTCGATGTCGACGCCGAGGCCGGCCAGCCACTCGGCGCCGATCCGGTTCCCCGGTGGCAGATTCAGTCGCAGCGCGTCGACGCCGGGAAGCTCGTCGAATGCCCGGTTCAGCAGCGCCTCGGCGATCGACGGGTCGTCGGCCACGAGTGGACCGATGCGGGGCTGGTCGGTCCGAACGCACGCCGTGCCGGCGATGGCCCCGGCGCGCTCCGCGACGAGGAACCGCGCCGCCGGGTCATCGAGCAGCACGCGCAGCAGCGCGCGGCGGTCACCCCCGAATCGGGGCCGGTCATACGCGGCGAGGGCGTCGAGATCGTCGGTGGTCCGCGTGGGCGCGGCCGGCCGGTCGTGCGGGAGCTGATCCCGGCGGATCGTGGCCGTCGCGCTCGTGCCGGTGGTGCGGAACCCGTGCCGCTCGTAGAGGGGGCGACCGTCGGACGTCGCATTCAGCTCCAGCCGACGGCACCCGGCGCCCTCGAGGTGCTCGGTCACCGCGACGATGATCGCCGAGCCGATGCCCTGCCGGCGATGCGACTCCGCGACGATCATGTTCCCGACGAACCCGAGCGGCCCGTACACGATGCCCGACCCGACGGCGACGACCTCCCCGCTCGTGACGGCCACGTAGCAGCGTGCATGCTCCGAGCCGATCACCGGGCGCAGCGCCCACTCGTTCACCGACCAACCGACGGCCTCTCGCAGGCCGGCGATGGCCGGCAGGTCGTCATCGATCGCGTCGCGCAGCGTCCAGTTGGCCGAGGAGGTCACGCGGGCGAGTCTAGCGGCGCGGCTAGCATGGTTCCCGTGGACGACCCGACTGCGCACCCGGCGATCGCGCACCTGCCGGTTCCCCCGGCCGATCCCGATGCCGAGGCCCGCCTTGCCGACCTCCTCGATCCATCGGGCACGCTCGCCGAGGCCATGCGCCGCTTCACCGACTCGGCGGCACTGTCCGCGGCCGATGCGCTGACGCTGGCGGAACGCCTCGTCGATGTCCTGGGGCGCCGCACGAGCGAGGACCTCGAAGGAGTCGAGCCCGGGACGGCGGAGGTCGTGCTTGGCGCCGTCGACGTGCGCTCGAGCGGGTACTTCGTCGATTGCGGTGCTGCGCGGTCCCGCCTGGTGCTGGGCAACGATCGCCGGTGGACGGTGCTCGAGGTGATCGAGATCGTGACGCGCGAGCTCTACCCCGGCCGTCACCTTGCGCGCGTCAATCGCCCGGCCATGCCGGCCGAGGAGCCGTCGGCCGAGGCGACGGTCCTGCGCGGCATGGAGCTGGTGGGCCGCGAGGTCCTGCTCGGCGACCACGAGCTGGCGTGGGAGGTCGATCGGCTGGGGCGCCGGCTCGGGCGTCGCTGGGACGCCGATCGGCAGCTGGCCGTGCGTCGGGCGCTCGAGGATCTCGTTCCGGCAGTGGCTCACGCGCTGGTCAAGCGCGACGACCTTTGCCCGGCGCCCTCGATCCCGATCGATGCGCTCCTGCCTTCGGAGCTCGAGCGCGAGCAGGGACCGAAGCGGGCCGTCGCGTGGCTGGCCCGTGCCGGAGCGCCTGGTCTCGTGCGGGAGTGGCTGACGGTCACGGGGCAGACCGGGGGACTGCGACGGCTCGTCACGGAGCCGCTCACGCCGGTCGCGCTCCGCCATGAGGTCGAAATCGGCCGGGAAGCGCGGTGAGCTTCCGAACACCCTGGCGCCCATCGGTGTCATGAGGGCACAGGCCAAGGAGGGAGCACCGCTGGACCTCGTCGACCGTGCCAGGGCCCGCGACCGGGAGGCGTTCGAGATGCTCGTGGAGCAGCATGCGACCCAGACGTATCGGCTGGCCGCTGCCATCGTCGGCGCGGCCGATGCCGCTGACGTGACGCAGGAAGCGTTCGTCGCCGCGTGGCAGCAGCTGCCGAAGCTGCGCGACGGCGGTGCATTTCCTGCATGGCTGCGGCGCATCTGCGTGAACCGATCTCGGAACTGGCTCCGCGCGCGCGGCCGCCGGCCGCAGGCGGTGCTCGATCTCGCCGATGAGGCAACCGCCGCCGTCCTGCCCGATGCTCGCGCGGACTTCCGCGGCGCGGCCGAGGCGCGCGCCGTGCTCGAGCCGGCGTTCGAGGCCCTCTCGCCCGACCAGCGCGCCATCCTGGCGCTCCACTACTCGATGGGTTTCTCGATCGCCGAGGCCGCCGATGCGCTCGGTGTGCGGGTCGGGACGGCGAAGTCCCGGCTGAGCGCCGGCCTGGCGGCGCTGCGGCGCGAGCTCGACGATCCGCTGCTCGATGTCGAGACGAACGAGGTGGTGTCATGAGGACCGACGAGCGAATCGCCGAGTACCTTCGCTCCCGGGGTGTGGCATCGCCGCCGGTCGACCTCGTCGACTCGGTCATGGCCGCGGTCGATGCGGCCCCCGAGCCACGATCGTCGTTCCGCGCCAATGTCCCGGTGCTCGCCGCGGCCGGCGC
>DATLGA010000124.1:0-5055 GCA_035540715.1 Candidatus Limnocylindrales bacterium
GGCAGGTTCCGCCCGGCCACGAAGACGTACAGGGTCGGGGCCAGGAAGAACAGTGACGTCGAGGCCAGCGGCAGGACGATGTCCCCGCGGCGCCGCAGACGCTGGACGAGCCATCCGAGGCTGAGCAGGAAGAACGGCAGCGAGCCGATCCAGATCAGCCCGTAGACGAGCGGGTCGACGCCGTAATCGTCGCCCAGCCGCAGGACCCAGTCGACCGCCTCGCTCAGCATGCCCCGATTATCCGGCTTGAGCGCGAAGGCCATACTGGACCGATGAGCGACGCGCGACCGATCCTCGTGGAGCTGTTTCGCCACAACCGATGGGCCAACGCCGAGATGGTCGGCGCCTGCGCCGGATTGACGGACGCCCAGCTGTCGACCGAGCTGAGCGGCACCTACGGCCGGCTCGACCATACGCTCATTCACCTGGCACGGGCCCAGGGCGGGTACGTGGTGGACCTGACCGGCTGGCAGCCGGGCCCCGAGCATCGGCTCGAGTACGACGAGCCATTTCCCGGCATCGAGCGGATCGCGGCGCACCTGGACGAGACGGGCGCGATGCTGATCGAGATCGCGGAGCGAGTCGATCCGGATCGGACCGTCGAGCTCACCGACGACGAGGACGGATCCCGATGGACCTACGCCGAGTGGGTGGTGCTCCTGCAGGCTGCTTTCCACGGCACCGAGCATCGGCAGCAGATCGCCACGATCCTGACCCACCTCGGCATGCAGCCGCCCGAGCCGGACGTGTGGGGCTACTGGGAGTCGATCCAGAGCACCCGGTAATCGATCCCCGGCTTCCGGCGGCTCGGCCGCTCGCTGCGGCCGGTGACCCTGATGCCCCACGAGCGCAGCAGCTCCTCGGTCGGCCGCGCGTGCCTCTCCTCGCTGAAGACACCGATGATCAGCCGCTCGCACCACCCGAGCAGCCGCTCCACCAGCTCGCGACGGCGATGGCGTGGCACGTACTCGAGGCCGGTCCGCACCCAGGTAAGCCGATGCGGCGGCTCCCAGTGCAGCGCATTGCCGACGAACAGTTGATCGGCCAGGTCGGGAAGCCGCCGGCGCGCGAGCGCGACCAGGTCGGGGGCGATGTCGAGGCCGGATCGGTCCAGCCGGTGTGGCGTCCAGTCGGGCAGGCACTCGAGCAGGTAGCCGTTCGCGCACCCGACGTCGAGGAAGGAGCCGTCCCGGTCGATGGCCTCGGCGATGTGGCTGCGGGCGTAGACCCAGTCCGCATGGCTCCCCTGCTTGCCCGATCCCTGCCACGGCGTCTCGGCGGCGAGGTACGCCGGGACGATGAGCTGCGCCATGGCGGCGTGCCAGCCGGCCTCGTCGATCTCGCCGCGCTCGAGCCGCGCGTCGATCTCAGCGATCTCACGCCAGCCGATGTCCTTGAGCGGGGCGTACGGGTCCCGACGATTCATCGCTCCATGCTGCCAGACCGGACCGCAAGCCCCGCTCGTGGAGGAAGGCGACGACCGCGGTGACGCGGCGGTGGACTCGCCGAGTCGGCTGGCCTGCCGCTGCCGCACCCGCCCGCCTGGAGCTTCCGGGATCTCGCGGCGTACGGGATGGCGGGCCGGATCGGCTCGCGAGCGACCGGCCACGACGTCCGTGCACTGGGCGAGCCGCTCGAGAGCTGACCGTGCGGCTTCATTGGGCGCACAGGCCGGCCCGGGTATCGAGAGTCGTTCGAATCTTGTGCTCTAATCGACCACGAAACGGTGGGCCGTTAGCTCAGCGGTAGAGCAGGGGACTTTTAATCCTCGTGTCGTGGGTTCGAATCCCACACGGCCCTCCATGACGACAACGATCGGAAGAATGGAGCCACCTGCGGCATCCACTCGAGCCCGGTCGTCGCTCTGTCGGTTGGCTGCCACCCGGTGCACGACGTCGAGGCGGCCATGCGCACGCTCCAGGCGAAGCCCGAGCGCGAGCTCCACGTCCATGGCAGCGGCGACCCGTCCGGAGGCTGCTCGAGCGCGACCTCGTCGACGAAGAACAGCGCCGGAGGCCCGTCCGCCGGACCCCGGCTATAGTCGGGCGGTGAACCGCCATGAGCTCCTTTCCGAGATCCACGCCCGTCTTCGGCCGCGGAACTACCTCGAGATCGGAGTCAACGACGGACAGAGTCTGGCCCTGTCCCGCGTGCCGAGCATCGCAGTGGACCCGGCCTTCCAGATCAGGACCGCGCTGAAGTGCGATCTCCACCTCGTCCGCGCCACGAGCGACCAGTTCTTTGGCCGTCGCGATCCGATCCGCCACCTCTGGAGCGGTCGCAACCCCCTCCGGAACCTGCGCCGTGGGCGCCCTCCTCTCGCGCGATACCTCGGTGGCAACGTCCTCGACTTCGTCTTCATCGACGGGATGCACTGGTTCGAGTACGCGCTGCGCGACTTCATGAACGTCGAGCGCTTCGCCGGCCCTGCGAGCATCGTCGTGATCGATGACGTCTATCCGCGCACGGTGGACGAGGCGGCGCGCGAGCGCCACACGTCGGCCTGGACCGGAGACGTGTACAAGCTCGTCGAGGTCCTGCGACGGCACCGGCCGGACCTCGTGCTCCTGCCCTTGGACACCGCCCCGACCGGCACTCTCGTGGTGATCGGCGCCGATCCGGGAAGCAGCGCTCTGTCCGACGCGTACGACCGCCTCGTCGCGGACGAGGTCACGCCCGATCCGCAGGAAGTCCCGGCGCGCGTCCTCGAGCGTCGGGATGCGGTCGACCCGCGGCGCTTCCTCGACTCCCCGATCATCGAAACCCTCCGATCGATCCGGCGCCTCCCGTTCCAGCGCCGGCGGCTTCTCGATCGAATCCGGGCGGCAGCCGACGAGCTGCTGACGTCCGGGGGCTGACCATGGAGATCGGCATCTACACGTTCGGCGAGGTGACGCCCGACGCTCGCACCGGCGAGCAGATCAGCGTCGAGCAGCGGGTCCGCAACCTCATCGAGGAGATCGAGCTGGCCGATCGTGTGGGCCTCGACGTATTCGGGGTCGGCGAGCACCATCGGCCCGACTACGTCATCTCGGCGCCCGCGGTCGTCCTGGCGGCGGCGGCAGAGCGCACGAAGCGGATCCGGCTCACGAGCGCGGTGAACGTGCTGTCGTCGGACGATCCGGTGCGGGTCTTCCAGCAGTTCGCGACGCTCGACCTGCTCTCCGGCGGCCGCGCCGAGATCATGGCCGGCCGGGGGTCCTTCATCGAATCGTTTCCGCTCTTCGGGTACGACCTGCGTGACTACGACACCCTCTTTGACGAGAAGCTCGAGCTGCTGCTGAAGGTCCGCGAGTCGGAGACCGTCAGCTGGTCGGGCCGGCATCGGCCGCCGGTCGAGGAACGGGGCGTCTACCCGCGGCCGGTGCAGGATCCGCTGCCGGTCTGGATCGCCGTCGGCGGCACTCCCGAGTCGGCGGTGCGCGCCGGCACGCTCGGCCTGCCCATGGCACTCGCGATCATCGGTGGCGAGCCGGCCCGCTTCGCCCCGTTCGCCGAGCTCTTCCGGCGGGCCGCGAAGGCGGCCGGCCACGATCCGGCGCCCGCGTTCAGCATCAACTCGCACGGGTTCATCGCCGACACCTCTGAGGAGGCCGCCGAGACGGCGTACGGGCCGATGAAGCTGATGATGGATCGCATCGGTCGCGAGCGAGGCTGGCCGCCGATGTCGCGCGCCGCGTTCGATGCGTCGCGCGCCCTCGATGGCGCGACCTTCGTCGGGACGCCGGACGAGGTGGTCGAGAAGATCCTGTGGCAGCACGCCATCTTCGGCCACGATCGCTTCCTGATCCAGCTGACGATCGGCTCGATCCCGCACGAGCAGGTGCTGCACGCGATCGAGCTCCTCGGCACCGAAGTCGCGCCGCGCGTGCGGGCGGAGGTTGTCCGCCGCTCGACCGGGTAGGCCGCGGAGTGGCCGACTCGCCGCCGATCCGATTCGAGCTGCGCCGGGGCGTCGTCACCGCTGCGCCGCTCGCGGTCGCCGTCGGCCTGTTCGGCGTCTCGTTCGGCGTCCTCGCGGTCACCACCGCCGGGTTCGCGGCTCCGGCCGCCGTGCTCATGAGCATGACGACCTTCGCTGGCTCGGCGCAGTTCGCGGCAGCGTCGGTCATGGCCGCCGGTGGCCAGACGACCGCGGCGATCGCCGCCGCGCTGCTCCTGAACGCCCGATACGTGCCGATCGGCGTGAGCGTGGCCCGCTACCTCTCCGGGAACTCCGCCGTCCGCTTCCTGAAGGGCCAGCTCGTGGTCGACGAGTCCTGGGCGATCGCGGCACGTGGTGACGGCTCCTTCAACCCCGGCAGGTTGCTCGGTGCCGGGCTCCTGCTCTGGATCGCCTGGGTCGGAGGCACCGTCGTCGGCGTGCTGGGCGGGGAGGCGCTCGGCAACCCGGCCGTTCTCGGGCTCGACGCCGCCTTCCCGGCACTGTTCCTCGCTCTCCTCGTCGGGCAGCTCCGCTCGCGTCGCGCGACGACGGCGGCCGTGCTGGGCGCAGCGATCGCGCTCTCCCTGGTGGGCTTCACGCCGCCCGGCGTTCCGATCGTCGCTGCCGCGGCGGCGGCACTCATCGGCCTGGTGCGGCGATGAGCGAGGCCTGGCTCGTCGTCCTGGCCGTCGGGGCGGGGACGATGGTGATCAAGGCGGCCGGCCCCGTGGTGATGGGCGGACGCCCGCTGCCTCCGGATGTGAGCGGCGTGGTCGCCCTGCTGGCGCCGGCCCTGCTCGCTGCGCTCGTGGCGACCGCGACGCTGGCACAGGGCTCGGCGCTCGTCGTGGACGCACGCTTGATCGGCCTCGGTGCCGCGGCCGTCGCACTCCTGCTGCGGGCACCGGTGCTGGCGGTCGTCATCGTCGCAGCGCTCGCCGCGGGCGCGGCTCGAGCGCTCGGGGTCGCGCCATAATGCCGCCCGAGCCCGAAATGCCGCGCACGCCGTGAACCGCATCGACCTGCGACCCGCCTGGCCCTGGCTGGTGGCGGGCATTGCCCTCGCCATCGTCGCCCTTTCCTTCGCTCCGGCGTGGCTGACCCATGATCGCGAGATGCGCGGCGAAGGG
>DATLGA010000125.1:0-10372 GCA_035540715.1 Candidatus Limnocylindrales bacterium
GAGCGGGTCAGCCCGGTGCGGCGCGCCATCCGCCAGATGCTCCCGCGGCCGGTTCGCAGCGTGGGCGCCCAGCTCGTCGGGCGCCGCGAGCGCTGACCTGAGGCCGACCCGCGCTGGGGGCAGGCGCCGGCATCGGCTAGACTCGACGGCCCATCCATCGGTCAACATCCGTCGCACTCCCGAGGAGCGCCGTCCCACCGTGCCAGCGCCGAACTTCGACGTCATCGCCAGCCTCGCCAAGCGTCGCGGCTTCGTCTTCCCCTCGAGCGAGATCTACGGCGGCATGGCCGGCTTCTGGGACTACGGCCCGCTGGGAGTCGAGCTGCGCAACAACGTGAAGGCGGCGTGGTGGCGGCACATGGTCCACCTGCGCGACGACGTCGTGGGAATCGACGCGGCGATCATCATGAACCCGCGCGTGTGGGAGGCATCGGGTCACGTTGCCGGGTTCAGCGACCCGATGGTCGACTGTCGCAGCTGCAAGCTCCGCTTCCGCGAGGACGATCTGAAGGGTGTGCCTTCGGAGATCGCGTGCCCGGCCTGCGGACAGCGGACGCTGACCGATGCGCGGCAGTTCAACCTCATGTTCGCCACGCACGTCGGGCCGGTCGAGGAGTCGGCATCGGTCGCGTACCTGCGCCCCGAGACGGCGCAGGCGATGTTCGTCCAGTTCGAAAACGTGGCGACGAGCATGCGGCGCAAGCTGCCGTTCGGGATCGCGCAGATCGGGCGTTCGTTCCGGAACGAGATCACGCCGGGCAACTTCATCTTCCGCCTGCGGGAGTTCGAGCAGATGGAGATGGAGTTCTTCGTCCATCCCCGGGACGAGGACGAGTGGTTCGCCCACTGGGTCGACGCGCGCCACCGCTGGTGGACCGATGTGCTCGGCATCTCCGGCGACCGCCTTCGCCTCCGCCCCCACGACGCCGACGAGCTGTCGCACTACTCAAAGCAGACCACCGACATCGAGTACGAGTTCCCGATCGGCTGGTCGGAGCTCGAGGGCGTCGCCGATCGGACCGACTACGACCTCAAGGCGCACGCGGCAGCATCGGGCCGCAAGCTGGAGCTGTTCGACGAGGCCGCCGGCGAGCACGTCGTGCCGTACGTCATCGAGCCGGCCATGGGCGTGGATCGCGCGGTCCTCACCGTCCTCGTGGACGGGTACACCGAGGAGCAGCTCGCGAAGGAGACGCGGGTCGTCCTGCGCATCCGGGCGGACCTGGCGCCGGTGAAGGCGGCGGTCCTGCCGCTCCTGCGCAACCGCCCGGAGCTCGTCGAGCGAGCCCGCGCGCTCACCGGCGACCTGAAGCAGCAGGTGACCGCCATGTACGACGACACCGCCTCGATCGGCAAGCTCTACCGGCGGCAGGACGAGATCGGCACGCCGTACTGCGTGACGGTCGACCCAGAGTCGCTCGAGGATGGCGCCGCCACGATCCGAGACCGGGACACCATGACCCAGGAACGGGTGGCGCTCGAGCTGATTCCCCGGCGCGTCGCCGACCTCGTGGCCGGCCGCGCGACATGGGAGGGCGTCCCGAGAGGGGAGTAGTGGTGGTGGCATGAAGTTGTCGGATTTCAAGCAGGGTGGCCTGAGGCCTGGCCACGGCGTCGTGAGCGCGCTCGAGTCCGGGCGAATCTGTGCCTTCGGTCGGCGCTCGAGCCCGTCCTCGTGTCTCAGGTCGCTCTGGTCGGAATCTGGCAGGAATCCGCCCCCGTGAGCAGCCTGAACGAGATCCGCGCGGCGTACGAGCGCGGCGAGCACGAGCTCGTCCTGCGCATGACCGATGGCGTCCTCGCCGGGCGTCCCGGCGACGACGCCGCCCACGAGTACCGCGCCCGCGCGCTGCTGGCCCTCGGCCGGCCGGACGAGGCGCAGCGCCACGCGGCCGACGCCGTTCGGCTCGATCCCGACGAGATCCGTTACCGCGAGCTCCTCGCCGAGGCCCTGTCGGCCGTCGGGGCGCACCGGGATGCGGCGGACGAGTACGGCCGCCTGGCCAGCAACGACCCGCACCAGACGACCTGGACCGTGGCAGAGGCCGAGGAGCGGCTCGGGGCGGCACAGCCCGGGATGGGCGTCGACGCCGCTCGTCGGGCCGTCCGCCTGGCGCCGCAGAACGGTCGTGCGCAGCTTGCCCTGTCGCATGCGCTGGCGCGAACCGGTGATGCTCGCGGCGCCTTCCAGGCGGCCACGATGGCAGCCGAGCTCCTCCCGAACGACCCCGAGGCCCGTGAGGCGCTGGCCGACGCCCACTGGCTCGCAAACCAGGATGCCGCGGCGTTTGCCGAGTTTCGCTCGCTGCACGACGAGCTCGAGGGCGAGGACCGGGAGCGCATTCTGCGCAAGGCCCGCACCCTGTACCGCCAGCACGCCGGAACCGGCGGACAGCTCCTCGCGCGGATCGGTCCGCTCTTCCGCCTGGCGTTCGGCCGCGGCTGGCTCTCGGTCGACCGATGAGGGTCGGGCTGCTCCGCGAGCGCCTGACGACCGCGCTGGCCACGGCCATGCGAACGCGGGAGGCCGATGCAGTCGCGCTGACCGCCGACCGCACGAAGGCGGTGGCCGTCGCGCTCGCCGGCCTGGGCGACGATGCCGACGTCGAGCTGGAGGCGCTCGAGCTCTCGACGCGGGCGGCCGCCACTGTCCTCGGCTTTCATCCCGAGCACGTCCGCCGACTCATCCGCACCGGCAGGTTACGGGCGCGACGCGCGGGCGGGGACTATCGGCTCCGCGTCGACGACCTGTGGCCGCTCATCGAGGCACGGTACCGGGAGCCCGGCCGTCGCCGGCTTCGAGCCCGCCGATGAGCGCCCCGCCCCGGCTGCGCGTCCTCTCGACCGACGAGGTCGAGCCGGAGCTGCTCGACGAGCTCACGGCGCTGTGCGAGGCCGCGTTCGACGAGTCGTTCGCAAGCGCGTGGGAGCGCGTCGGGCCTGGCGTCCATGTCATTGCGTCGGACACGGGCGGTGTGGCGGCGCACGCGATGATCGTCGACCGCCGCCTCTACCTCGGCCACGAGCCGGACCAGGCGCTCGACGCCGGCTACGTCGAGCACGTGGCCACGCGGCCGGAGATTCAGGGTCAGGGGCATGGCACGGCGGTCATGCGCGAGATCAACCGGCTCATCGAGGAGGACTATGCGATCGGCGCGCTCTCCACCGGCGCGAACGGCTTTTACCAGGGCCTGGGCTGGGAGACCTGGCGCGGCCCGACGTTCGTTCGCATGCTCGACGGCCAACGCGTCCGCAGCGTCGACGACGATGGCGGCGTCATGGTGCTGCGGACCGCCCGGACTCCGGCCGACCTCGATCTCGACGGCCCCATCGCCGTCGACTGGCGTCCGGAGGAGGCCTGGTGAGGGGGTTCGGACGGTGCGGGCGCCGATCTATCGGGCCGGTTGACGCACGAGCCCGTTCTCTGCTGCGTTTCGACCGATAGATCGGGCCGTGAAGCACGGGAGGGGCGCGTGTTTCGGCCTCCCGTGCCCGGGAGCCCGATAGATCGGTCAAAGCGCACGCGAAACAGCCAATCTGCGCCCTCGTGCCCGATTGATCGGCACACCTTGACGGCAGCGGTGGTTGATCGACGTCCGATCGGGTCCCGCGTGCGGTGCAACATGAGCCCGAGCCCGCGCATCTGACGCGCATCTGAACGACGGGAGGAGGAGCCGTTTGCTCGAGCCGGCCGGCACCGCGGACGCGTTCGAGACGATCGAGGCGGCCGAGGTGACCGATGCGAACGACGCGCGCGCCGACTTCGACGCACGCTTCGACCTGGCTCGGGAACGGCTCCTCCGCATCGCCGGCTCCCTGGTGGGGGCCGAGGAGGCGGACGACGTGGTGCACGACAGCTACCTGCTCGGGTGGCAGCGGTACGACCAGCTGCGGGAGGCATCGGCCTTCGAGTCGTGGCTGACGCGGATCGTGGTAAACCAGTGCTTCGGGCGGCATCGGCGCATCCGGCGCCTACGTGAGCTGCTGCCGGCACTGCTGCCGAGCAAGACGGCTGGACCCGACCTCGGGCTGCGCGACCTCATCGAGCGCCTGCCACCGCGCGAGCGGACGGTCCTCGTCCTCATATTACGGGCACGGCTACGGCCTCGAGGAGATCGCCGGCATGCTCGACCTGACGCACACGAACGTGCGGACGATCATCGCCCGCACCCGGAAGCGCCTGTTCCGCGCTTGGCGAGAGGCGGAGGGCCCGGACCGATGAGCCGCTGCCGCCAGACTGATGAGTTGCTGCAGGCGGCCTTCGCGAATGAAGGCCTGACGCGAGCTCAGACCACGCACGTCTCCGAGTGCACGGTGTGTGCGCGGAAGCTAGCAGCGGCGCGCCGATTTGATCTCGAGCTTCACCGCGCCGCGAATGTGATGGCCGACGCTGAGTCGGATCTCGACCTGCGGCAATCGGCGTCGCGAACGCGCGGAGGTACCACAATGAAACAGCTCTCAGTCATGGCTGCGATCGCGGCGGTCGTCCTTCTCGCGGCGTCGGCGTACGTGGGCGGCAGTTGGATCGGCTCAATGGTCGACCTGGACTTCGATCACAGCGGACCAACCCTGCTGGACGGCACCGCTGACGATGAGGCTGGGCGACCCCGGGCCGCGGCGATAGAGGCCGCCCGCGCGGAGGCGCAGGCGCGAAGGGCCGCGATGGAGGCATCCCGTGCGGCCGCCGAGCGACGGGCACTCGAAGAGGTGTGGGTTGATGCTACGTGCGGGGACTGGCACGGACTGAGCGCGGAGCAGCAGTTCCACGTCGCTGAGGAGTTCGTGGTGGGTCTGCGTGAGGAAGTGCGCACTGCTGAGCAGCTCGACGCCCAAACGACGTTCCCCGAGATCGCCGTCGCGGCACAAGCGACGCTGAGCGACGTCTGCGAGGGGTCCGAACCGATGGAGCGACTCGCGGATGTCGTGGACGAGCTGTACGGCAGCGACTGACGCCAGCTGACGGAGGGCCCCGACCGGCCGAGGCGCCCGGCACGGTACAATTCTGGCTCCCCACGAACGAACGCACGAGGAGCCGATTCGCCGCATGGCCACGAGCGCCCGCAAGTCCCCCACGACCCCCCGCAAGTCGCGCACGAGCCGCGCGAAGTCGCAGGCCAGCGCCGAGAAGAACGGGAAGCTGATCTACACCTTCCACGAGGGCAACGCGAGCATGCGTTCGACCCTCGGCGGCAAGGGTGCCGGCCTGGCCGAGATGACGAACGCGGGGCTGCCGGTCCCGCCCGGCTTCACGATCACGACCGAGGCCTGCAACGCGTACTACACCGCCGGCAAGGAGATGCCACCGGGGCTGTGGGACGACGTCGTGGCGCACATGAGGGAGCTGGAGAAGGAAACCGGCAAGGGCTTCGGCAACCCGGAGAACCCGCTGCTCGTGAGCGTCCGCTCGGGAGCCGCCTTCTCCATGCCCGGCATGATGGACACCGTCCTGAACCTCGGGCTGAACCCCGACACCGTCCAGGGCCTCATCAAGCTGACCGGCAACGAGCGGTTCGCCTGGGACGCGTGGCGGCGGTTCGTGGCGATGTTCGGGCGGATCGTGCTCGGGCTCAAGGCCGAGGACTTCGACGAGCCCTTCGACGAGCTCAAGGAGCACGCCGGGGCGAAGCTCGACACCGATCTCACCGCGGACCAGCTGCGCGACATCGGCAACCGGTTCACGGAGATCGTGCAGGAGAAGACCGGGGAGGAGTTCCCGACCGATCCGTATCGGCAGCTCGAGCTCGCCGTCCGCGCGGTGTTCGACTCCTGGTTCGGCAAGCGCGCGCATGACTATCGCGAGTTCAACAAGATCCCGCACGACCTCGGCACCGCGGTCAACGTGGTGACGATGGTCTTTGGCAACATGGGCGACGACTCCGGCACGGGTGTGGCCTTCACGCGCGACCCGAACACCGGCGAGAAGGCGCTCTTCGGCGAGTACCTCACGAACGCGCAGGGCGAGGATGTCGTGGCCGGCGTCCGAACGCCGGACAAGATCAGCCAGATGCGGGATGCGATGCCCGAGGTCTACGCCCAGTTCGAGGAGATCGCGCAGCGGCTGGAAGGTCATTACCGCGACATGCAGGACCTCGAGTTCACGATCGAGCGCGGCACGCTCTACATGCTCCAGACCCGCTCCGGGAAGCGAACCGCGCCGGCCGCGGTGAAGATCGCCGTCGACATGGTGAACGAGGGCGTCCTCACCAAGGAGGAGGCGCTCCAGCGCGTCGACCCCGCACAGATCGTCCAGCTCCTCCTGCCACGCTTCGACGAGACGGCGAAGGAGAAGGTGAGCGACAAGCTGCTCGGCAAGGGCCTCAACGCGTCCCCGGGCGCGGCCGTCGGCCAGGCGATCTTCAACCCCGACCGCGCGGTCGAGGCCCGGGACGCCGGGAACCCGGTCATCCTCGTGCGCATCGAGACCTCGCCCGATGACGTCCACGGCATGCTCGCCGCCAAGGGCGTCCTCACCGCCCGTGGTGGCGCGACCTCGCACGCAGCCGTGGTGGCCCGCTCCATGGGCCTGCCGTGCGTCGCCGGAGCCGAGTCGCTGAGGATCGACTACGCGAAGCGCCAGATGCGCGCTGGCAGCGTGACGGTCGAGGAAGGCGACATGATCAGCATCGACGGGACCACCGGCGAGATCTACGCCGGCGAGCTGCCGACGATCGAGGCCCGATTCGAGGACGAGCACGACCTCGCCACCCTGCTCTCATGGGCCGACGAGGCGCGCACGATGCAGGTCTGGGCGAACGCCGACTATCCGCGGGACGCCGAACGCGCCCGCGCCTTCGGCGCGCAGGGCATCGGCCTGTGCCGAACGGAGCACATGTTCTTCGAGGAGGACCGGCTGCCGACCGTGCGCCGCATGATCCTGAACGCGCACATGGCCACGGCTGCCAAGGCGAAGGGCGAGGCGGATTGGACCGACGAGGAGCGGGCCGCCATCCGCGTGTTCGACGACGCGCTGGCCTCGCTCGAGGCGCTTCAGACCGATGACTTCGCCGGGCTCTTCCGCGCCATGGACGGCCTGCCGGTGGTCATCCGCCTCATCGATCCGCCGCTCCACGAGTTCCTCCCCAGCCACGAGGAGCTCGTCGCCGATACGACGCGACTCCGGACGCTGCTCGAAGTCAGTGGTGGCGGGAACGGCGTGGACGCCGGGCTGGTCCAGCAGGGGCTCGTCAAGCTCTTCGGAAAGAAGGACGCGGCGCGGGCGATGCGCAAGCTCAACCTGTCGGCGCCGAAGAAGGGCGACGGCGCAGCGGCCCCGACGGCCGATCGGTCGAAGCTGGAGACGGAGCTGGCCGAGAAGGAGGAGCTGCTCCACGCCGTCGAGGCGATGCGCGAGCAGAACCCGATGCTCGGGCTACGCGGCGTGCGCCTCGGGCTCATGGTGCCCGACATCGTGAAGATGCAGACCCGCGCCATCCTGGCCGGTGCGGCGCGCGTCGCGGCGGAGGGACTCACACCACTGCCCGAGATCATGATCCCGCTGGTCGGGCACGTGAACGAGCTGCGCGAGACGCGCGAGATCCTCGAGGCCGAGGTGGCCGACATCGTCGAGCGCTCCGGCCAGCAGGTCGACTACAAGTTCGGCACGATGATCGAGGTGCCGCGCGGTGCGCTGACCGCCGACGAGATCGCGGAGCACGCCGAGTTCTTCAGCTTCGGCACGAACGATCTGACTCAGATGGGCTTCGGCTACTCGCGCGACGACGCCGAGGGCAAGTTCCTCATGCAGTACGTCGACCGCAAGGTCCTTCCCGAGAATCCGTTCCAGGTGCTCGACGTCGACGGCATCGGCGTGCTCGTGCGGATGGGGGTGGAGAAGGGGCGCGCCGCGAAGAAGGACCTGAAGATCGGGATCTGCGGCGAGCACGGTGGAGATCCGCAGTCGATCGCCTTCTGCCACGAGGTCGGCCTGAACTACGTCAGCTGCTCGCCGTTCCGCGTGCCGGTGGCTCGGCTCGCCGCGGCCCAGGCCGCGATCGCGACGACCGAGACGCGCGACAAGTAGGCGGCTCGCTCGGCTATCCTGTGCGCTGACCGGTCGGCCCAACGGTCCGCGTCCCCATCCGCGATCGTTCGGTCTCACCTCGCCGCGCCGCACCTTACTCGGCGGCATCGGCGCAGACCCGGTCGAGACACCGCGCTTGACCGGTGAGCTGTTTGCGCCGATGGGTAGCTGAGGTTCTGCATGGATTCGCTGTACGTGGCGGCCGCCGGGGTCGCCGCGCTCGCCGGCCTGGGCCTGGCCGGCTTCTTCGCACGCCAGGTGAACGAGGCCGACCCCGGCAACGACCGGATGCGAGAGCTGATGGCGGCGATCCGCGAGGGGGCCATGGCCTTCCTGCGTCGCCAGTACACGGTGCTCGCCGGATTCGTCGCGGTCGTCGCCCTCCTGATCTTCGCGATCCCGGACTACCGCTTCCTGGGCGCCGGCGCCTACCTGTTCGGTGCGGTCGCGTCGGGGAGCGCCGGCTTCATCGGGATGACGATCGCCACCGCGGCGAACGCCCGGACCGCCGAAGCCGCGCGGGTCGGTGGCGTGGCGCGTGCGCTGCCGCTCGCCTTCCGCGGCGGGGCGGTGATGGGCTTCAGCGTCGCCGGCCTGGGCCTGCTCGGTGTGACCGTCCTGTTCTTCCTCTTCATCCAGGCCATGGCCGTCGACAACGCCACGACGCTCATCGCCGCGTTCGGGCTCGGCGCCAGCAGCATCGCGCTGTTCGCTCGCGTCGGTGGCGGGATCTACACGAAGGCCGCCGACGTCGGCGCCGATCTCGTTGGCAAGGTCGAGGCGGGCATCCCCGAGGACGACCCCCGCAATCCGGCGGTCATCGCGGACAACGTGGGTGACAACGTCGGCGACGTGGCCGGCATGGGGGCTGACCTGTTCGAGTCCTACGTCGGCTCGATCGTCGCCCCGATCGTGCTCGGCGCCGTCATCTTCGCCGGCACGTCGGACCCGACCGCCGGGATCGTCTTCCCGCTGGCGATCGCGGGAGTCGGGATGCTGGCCAGCATCATCGGCTCCTTCTTCGTCCGGACCGGCGACGACACCGAGCATCTCGGCCAGGCTCTCCACCGCGGCACGAACGTGGCGGCGGGCATCGCCGCGCTGGGCACCGTCGTGCTGGCCGTGGTCGTCCTCGGCCCGGTGGCCGAGGTCGAGCAGCCGCTCTTCTTCGCCGGGGCGATCATCGGCGGGCTCGTCGCCGGCCTCCTCATCGGTCGGCTGAGCGAGTACTACACCTCGGATCACTACAACCCGGTGAAGCGGATCGCCGAGCAGGCACGAACCGGCCCGGCGACGGTCATCCTGAGCGGGTTCGCGACCGGCATGCGCTCGACCGCGGGAAGCATCGTCGTCATCGCCGGTGCGATCGTCGTCGCGTTCGTGTGCGGCACGCTGGCCATGCCCGACAACGACAACGCGGGCATCTACGGGATCGCGCTCGCCGCGATCGGCATGCTCGCCACGACGGCGATCACCGTCAGCGTCGATGCCTACGGTCCGATCGCCGACAACGCCGGCGGCATCGCCGAGATGGCGCACCTCCCGCCGGAGGTGCGACGTGACACCGATGCGCTCGACTCGCTCGGCAACACGACCGCCGCGGTGGCGAAGGGCTTCGCCGTCGGATCGGCCGCGCTCACCGCGCTTGCGCTGTTCCGCAGCTTCACCGAGACGGCCAACATCGCGCTCGCGGATGCGGGGCGCGACCTCATCGTGCTCGACATCACGAACGTCGAGGTCACCGTGGGGCTCTTCCTCGGCGCGATGCTGCCGTTCCTGTTCGCCGCGATCACGATCGAGGCGGTGGGCCGGGCGGCGAACGCCATGATCGTCGAGGTGCGGCGCCAGTTCGCCGAGATCCCCGGCTTGCGCGAAGGCAGGCCCGACGCCCGGCCGGAATACGGCCATTGCGTCGACATCTCGACGGCGGCGGCGCTGCGCGAGATGGTCGTGCCCGGCGCGCTCGCCATCGTGAGCCCGATCATCATCGGCTTCATCAGCCTCCAGGCGCTCGGCGGGTTCCTCGTCGGAGCGCTGGTCTCGGGCTTCCTGCTCGCCATCTTCATGGCGAATGCGGGCGGCGCATGGGACAACGCGAAGAAGTACGTCGAGGCGGGGAACATCGGCGGCAAGGGAAGCGACGCGCACCATGCGGCCGTCGTCGGCGACACGGTCGGCGATCCGCTGAAGGACACGTCCGGACCGTCGATGAACATTCTCATCAAGGTCATGAGCGTCGTCTCGCTCATCGCCGTGCCGGCCTTCGTCGGGATCCAGCTCTTCTGAGCTAGAAGTCGGACTCCCGCGTTCCGAGCACGCAGCCCGGATCCAGGAGGTCGATCAGCCCATCCC
>DATLGA010000126.1:0-8990 GCA_035540715.1 Candidatus Limnocylindrales bacterium
ATACGACCGAAGACGCCAGCCGATCCCGATCTCGAAGGCGCCGAAGACGATCGCGAAGGCGCCGATGAGCCAGACGAGACCGAGCGCCCCGGCGGCCGGGAACAGGACGAGCAGCACGCCGAACAGGATCGAGGCCGCGCCCGCGAGCACCATCCACACCTCCCCGCGGATCACCCGGCGCAGGCGGACGGCGAGGACGATCTCGATCGCGCCGGTCAGGATCGCCCACGCCGCGATGACGAGCACGAGCACCTGCTGCGCGAAGGCCGGAAACGCGAGGACGACGACGGCGGCGACCACGCCGGCCAGCCCCTCGAGCACCTCGAGCCACCATGACCGGTCCTGCGCGCGGGTGCGCAGGCCCGCGATGAGGCTGCCGACGCCGTCGACCAGCGCCCAGGCGCCGAACAGCACCACGAGGATGGCGAGACCCCAGGCCGGCGAGATGAGCGCCAGGACGCCGAACAGGATCGCCGCCCCGCCGCGGAGCAGGAAGGTCCACCACCACCGCGTCAGTCCGATGGTGGCCTGATCGCCATCGATCGTCATCGGCCCGCGCTCAGCCGCGCGCGGCCTGGAGGTGCGTTGCGCTGACGGCCTCGAGCAGACGCTTCGACGCCTCGGCCACCTCGGCGACGGCCGCGTCGAACGCCGCCTCGTTCGCGGACGACGGCTTGCGATAACCGCTCACCTTTCGGACGTACTGCAGTGCGGCGGCGGTGATCTCGTCATCGCTGGCCGGCGTCGCGCCGGTGCGCAGGGTCTTGATGCTTCGACACATGCCACGAGGATACGCCGACGCGTGGCTGCTAGTCGGTGTCGAGCAGATCCTCGAGCGAGTCGACGACGCGGTCCGCCGCCGCGACGTCGGTCTCGGCGAACTGCGGCACGGCGATGCAGGTGAGGCCCGCAGCCTTCGCCGCAGCGATCCCCGATGGCGAGTCCTCGAGGGCGAGCGCGTCGGCAGGGTCCACGCCGAGGCGCTCGCAGGCGAGGAGGTAGATGTCCGGCGCGGGCTTCGAATGCTCGACGTCGTCCGAGCTGACCGTGACCTCGAACGCATCGGTCAGGCCGGCCGTGGCCAACGCGTCGTCCACGAGGAAGCGCGGCGAGTTCGAGGCCAGGCCGAGCCCGATGCCGTCGAGGCGCCGCAGGCGCTCGACGAGCTCGATCGCTCCCGGACGAGCGTCGACCTGCCGGCGGACTCGCTCGTGCATGAGGCGGGTCATCTCGTTCACGAGTGCCGGGCCTTCCTCCCGCCCCAGGCCGAGGCGATCCGCGAAGTAGTTGGCGGTGAACGCGTAGTTCGTCCCGATGACCGCCATCTTGTCGTCCCACGTGAACTCGGCTCCGTGCTGCGCGAAGAGCTCCGTCTCGGCCTCGTGCCAGAGCGTCTCCGTGTCGAGCAGGAGGCCGTCCATGTCGAAGATCACGGCCCGATACCGTCCCGTCAGCGGCACGCTTCAGCTCCGAGTTTCGAGCAGAGAGCCGCCGCGATCGGCCGTCGCCCGCAGGAGCGGCTCGACGCGGTAGCGGCCGTCCGGGACCACCGCGTGCAGGGCATCGAGGGTGCCGACGATCGACGACAGGCCGATGCGCTCGCCCCAGGCGAGCGGGCCCTCGGGCCAATTCGAGGCCAGGCGCATGGCCGTGTCGATCGCCTCCGGCGACGCGACGCCGTCGGCCACCGCCGATGCGCCCTCGTTGACGACGCAGGCGAGGACTCGCGCCTCGATCTGCGGCGCGTCGAGCGGCGGCAGGACGCCCCGCCGTGACAGGCCGGCCCACGGCCCACCCCGCGCGCCATCGCGCCCGTAGTCGTAGTAGCCGCCACCCGTCTTGCGCCCGAGACGTCCGGCGTCGACCACGCGTCGCTGGACCTGGGCCGGCCGGTAGCGCGGGTCGCCGTAGAAGCCGTCGAAGATCGCCTCACCGGCGGCGAGGTTCACGTCGGTGCCGACGGTGTCGGCGAGCTCGAACGGGCCCATCCGGAAGCCGATGCCGCGCATCGCCGCGTCGATCGCGTCGACGGAGGCCAGGCCGCTGCCGTAGATGCGGAACGCCTCGAGGTAGTACGCGCGCTGGACGCGGTTCACGATGAAGCCCGGCGTGTCCGCCGCCACGACCGGCGTCTTTCCCAACCGGCGAGCGAGGAGCGCCACGCTGTCGGCCACCTCCGGGGCGGTCATCGGGCCCGCGATCACCTCCACCAGGGCCATGAGCGGCACCGGGTTGAAGAAGTGCATGCCGACGACGCGCTCGGGGTGCGCCGCGGCGCTCGCGATGCGGGCCACCGACAGGGAGCTGGTGTTCGTCGCCAGGATCGTGTCGACGTGCGCCGCGGCGTCGAGCTGGGCGAAGATCTCACGCTTGAGCTCGATCTCCTCGGGCGCCGCCTCGACGACCAGGTCCGCATCGGTCAACGACGCGATGCCCGGAACCGGCCGAATCCGGGCGAGGGCCGCATCGGCCTCCGCCGCGGTGAGCTGCTCCTTGTCGACCTTGCGCCGCAGGAATCCCTCGATGCGCTCGCGCGCCCGTTCGACGGCCCCGTCGACCGGGTCGTGCACGACGGTGTCGACGCCTGCCTCGACGAGCACCTGGACGATGCCCGCGCCCATCGTGCCAGCACCGAGGACGCCAACGCGCTCGATCTCCCTCATCGGCCCCGGAAGGCGGGATCGCGCTTCTCGGCGAAGGCCGCGACGCCCTCGGCGTGGTCGTCGGTGCGTCCGGCAAGCTCCTGGAGCGCCGCCTCGACGGCGAGCGACTCCGCAAGGCCCGCGTCCTCCGAGCGGTCCAGGAGGCGCTTCGTCAGGCCGATGCCTCGGGTCGGCCCCTCCGCCAGGCGGCGCGCCAGGGCGCGGCTGGTCTCGATCAGCGCCTCCGCCGGCACGACCGCAGCGACCAGGCCGAGCTCCTGCGCCTCTTCGGCATGCACGTGGCGCTCTCCCATCAGGATCTCGAAGGCCCGGTGCCTGCCCACGGCGCGGACGAGCGTCCGCGCCAGGCCCGAGTCCGGGACGAGACCGATGCGGTGGAAAGCCGGAACGAAGCGCACGCCCTCGGCCGCCACGACGAGGTCCGCGGCCAGCGCGAGGCTCATCCCGGCGCCGGCGGCCGCGCCGTTGACGGCCGCGACGACCGGTTTCGGCAGGGCGCGCATCGCCTCGACGATCGGGTTGTACTCCTGCGTCAGCACCCGGCGAAACTCGCGCTCGCTCGTTGCGCCGCGCAGGTCGGCGCCGGCGCAGAACCCGCGCCCGGACCCGGTGAGGATGACGGCACGCACCGTCTCGTCGCGTGAGGCCGTCCTGAAGGCCGTCAGCAGCGCTGCGCGCAGCTCTGCGTCGAGCGCGTTGAGGGCGTCGGGCCGGTTGAGCGTCAGCGTGAGGACAGCGGCGTCGTGCTCGCTCAGCAGGACCCCGTCGGGCACGTCAGGCATCGTCGCCGATTGTACCGGCGCGCCCTCCGCTCCCTCCGTCACCTCCGTCGCCGAGCGGGATGCGGGCACCGGCGCGCCAGACGCCGCCTTCGCGACAGACGAGCAGGATCTCTCGCACCGACGTCGTGATCGGGAGGGCGGCGCTGACGTCCGCCTCGACCCGGTCGAGCACCTCCGCCGGGGCACCATCCGCGACGGTCAGGTGGTGCACCACGTGCTCGAAGGCGCCGCCGTACGGCTGGTGGCTCGGCCAGCGCTCGACCACGGCGTCGGTCAGGGCCGCGACGGCGGCCGCGGGCTCCGGCGCGAGCCAGACGACGTCGGGGAAGCGGCCGACGCGACGAAAGGCCAGGTCGAACGGGTGGACGCCGGCGGCGAGGCGCCGGAGCTCGGCGTGGACGCCGTCGTCGAGGTCGGCCGGCTCCAGGAACGGAAAGAGGATGGTGACATGGGCCGGCACCGCCACGCCCGCCGAGTCCCAGCGGCGCCGGTGCGCGCCGACGACGGGCTCGGCCTCGGGCACTTCGAGGAACAGCGCCGAGACGTCGGGCGCCGGCGCGGCCGCCAGCCAGCTCCGACGCTCGTCCAGCCACCGCTCGTGGAGCAGGCCGGCGACGCCCATCCGCTCCTCGAGCTCTTCGTCGGTGAGGATGCGCGACGTGAACGGGCCGTGCCGACAGGTGGCGCCGTCGACCTCGTACTCCACGGTGGCGTGGAGGCGCTCGCCCTCGCGCCGCGGCTCGATGACGCGCACGACCACGCCCTCGCGCTCCGACTGCGACGGCTGCGGGTCGGCGGCCCACTCGGGGTCGTAGCGCTGGATCAGCACGACCCCCTCCGGCGTAACGTGGCGGGCGCAGGCCTCCAGGAACCCGGCCCGCTCCACGTCGTCGTCCACGTTCACGAGGTGGCTCGCCAGCAGGACGCACGCGAATCGCCGGCCGAGGTCGAGCCCCACGATATCGGCGTGGACGGTCTCGGCCCCGCGAACGTGCGCGAGCATCTCCGCCGAGCTGTCGACGGCCGTGACGGGATGCCCGAGCTCGACGAGCCGATGGGTCATGCGCCCCGCCCCGGCGCCGAGCTCGAGGACCTCCGCCCCGGCCGGGATGGCGGCGTGCACGATGTCCGGCTCGCCGAAGGTCGGCATCCGCGCGTACAGGTCGACCGGCGATCCGTCGTCCGCCGTGCGGCTCATCGGCTCAACGTGTAGAAGCTGCCGACGTCGACCATCCCGGCGGAGGCGTAGAGCCGATGCGCCACAGCCCGCTGGTGGCCGCTCTCGAGCGCGACGGCGTAGGCGCCACGGGTGCGCGCCTCGTCGAACGCCGCGTCGAGCAGCGCCGCGCCGATGTCGCGACCACGAGCCGCCTCGGTCACGACGAGATCCGGGATCCAGCCCTGCGGGGCGGTCGTGAAGAACGGTTGACGCAGCTCGAAGCTGACGAAGCCGACCGGCGTGCCCTGGAGGACCGCGAGCATCGACCCGGTACCGGCGCGCCGAACGTGCTCCGCGTACGTGCGACGCACCACGGGCATGCGCTCCTCCTCCGGCGCGGGACGGCCGAGTTCCGCGAGGAGCCGCGTGACGGCCTGGAAGTCGGCGTCGTCGTCGGCGATCGGCCGAATCTCCAGCGCCTCGGTCCGCTTGACGGCACGCGTGCGCACCGGCGCCATCTCGAAGTATTTACCCTGCTGGACGAACCGCGCCGCCTCGTACAGGGCGCGGGCCGCGGTGCGCTCGTAGGCGACCTCGAGCATCACCTGGTGCCCGCCGCGCAGCCGCCACTCGGCCACCGCCGCGGCGAGAAGCGCCCGCCCGATGCCCCGTCCGCGGGCTCCCTCCCGGACATAGAGGTCGCTGACCCAGCCCTCGAAGGTGGCGTGATTCAGGCGCCGGCGGAACCGGAAGCCGATGAAGCCCACCGGCTCACCGTCGGCCAGGGCCAGGAAGGGCGACGCGTCGACGTCGTTGACCATCGCGTCGTAGTGGGCGCGGTGGGGCTCCGCATCGGCATCGGGCAGGCCGTACAGCTCGCGGGCCATGGCCAGCGCGGTCTCGAAGTCGCCGCGGCCGAGCGGCCGGAGCTCCACGCCGGCGGGGAGTGGCACCGACAGGCCGCCGACCGGGCGGTCGGGGTTGCCGAGGCTCACTATCGGCCCTTGAAATCCGGTCGCCGCTTCTCGAGAAAGGCGGCCATCCCCTCCTTCTGGTCCTCGGAGGCGAAGAGCAGGTAGAACAGCCGCCGCTCGTGGGCGAGCGCATCGGTCAGGGGCATCTCGTACGCCGCGTTGACCGCTTCCTTGGCGAGACGCAGCGCGATCGGGCTCTTCTCGGCCATGGCCCCCGCCAGCGCCAGGGCGTCCTCGACCACCAGCTCGTCCTGCGTGACGACCGCAACGAGGCCGGCCGCCTCCGCCTCGCGGGCGGCGATCGGCTCACCGGTCAGGACCATGCGCATGGCCTTGGCCTTGCCGATGGCGCGCGCGAGCCGCTGGGTACCGCCCGCACCCGGAATGACGCCGATGTTGATCTCCGGCTGGCCGAACTTCGCGCCCTCGCCGGCGACGATGAGGTCGAGCGTCATGGCCAGCTCGCATCCACCGCCCAGGGCCCAGCCGTTCACCGCGGCGATCACCGGCTTCGTGATCCTGCGAATGCGATCCCACTGGCCGATGCGGTTCGTCAGCAACATGTCGATCGGCGTCGCGTCGGCCATCTCGCCGATGTCGGCGCCGGCGGCGAAGGCGCGCTCGTTGCCGGTGACGACGATCGCTCGCACGCCGTCATCGGCATCGAGCTCCTCGAGGGCGGCGCACAGCGCGTCCATGACGGCGCCATTGAGCGCGTTCAGCTGCTTCGGGCGGTTCAGGCGCACGAGAGCGGTGCGTGCCTGCTCCTGGCGCTCGACGAGAACGAGCGGCTCCTGGGTCATCGGTGTGGCGCTCCTGCGCTGGAACAACGGCTCAGCCGGAGGGTCCGGTGCCGGTCTTCCTGCCGCGTACGAATC
Source organism: Candidatus Limnocylindrales bacterium (assembly GCA_035540715.1). Lineage (GTDB taxonomy): Bacteria > Chloroflexota > Limnocylindria > QHBO01 > QHBO01 > JACDBZ01. Next base: position 6,457 of record DATLGA010000126.1, read on the forward strand.
GGGCGAGTGGTACGCAGGTCGCCCAGCCTGTGGGGCGATACACCGCGGGCTGGAGGCATAGATTTGCTGTGGTTCAGCAGCGTCCGGGTGCGTTCACAGCCCGGAGCCAGCTGCGTAGCACTCACCTGGCTGGTCGGCAGCATGTTCATCCCCCACCGTTCCCGTCGTCCGGCTCCACCGCGCTCCGACTGTCCTGCTGCGCCGCCGCGATCGACCAAGGGTCCGGCAGCTCGGCGCCGCAGCCCCCGCAGAACCGATGCGACGCGGGCAGTCCCGCTTCGCCGCAGGCCGGGCACGTCCGGCCGGCGCCGGAGCCGAGCGCGCGGAGCTCCGCGAAGCGCGGCCTGCGCTTGTCGTGGAAGGCGTCGACGGCCTCCTTCGTCTCATCGGCGGTGGAGTGGACCGCCAGCCAGTCGCGCGCGTGCTGCACCGTCTGCGCCCACACGAGATCGCGCCACCAGTTGAGCTGTGTCTTCGTGTATCGAATGGTCTCGGGCAGCTTGCGGGCCAGGTTCCCCGCCATCTCGGCGACGGTGCCATCGAGCTCGTCGCGGGACACGACACGGTTCACGAGCCCCCACTCGAGCGCCTGCTGGGGTGAGATCCGCTCGCACAGCATCACGATCTCGCGCGCGCGCCGCTCCCCGACCATGATCGGGAGCCATTGCGTGGCGCCGCCGGCCGGGACCGACCCGTGCTCGGGCCCGACGTGCCGGATGTACCCGTCGTCGACGAGCACCGAGAGGTCGCACGCCATCTGGAGCTCGTTGCCGCCGCCGACGCAGATGCCGTTGATCCGTGCGATCGTCGGCTTGCCGATGTTGCGCAGCCGGTCGTGCATGTCGATGAACGCGCCCATCCAGCGCCAGTACTGGCCCGAGGTGGAGCCCATGGCCGCCTGCTCGTCGAGGTCGGCTCCCGTGCAGAAGGCTCGCTCGCCCGCCCCGGTGACGACGACGACCGCGACCCCATCGTCCCACGACGCCTGCTCGAACGCCCGCGCGAGCTCTCGCATCGTCGGGAAGTCGAGCGCGTTCAGGACCGCGGGACGATCGATCGTGACGGTGGCCACGCCACGGTCGGCGTCACGCTCATAGCCGATGTGCTCGAACCCGAGCGCGCCGGGATCGGCCGGCGTCGGGGAGGCCGGCTCAGGCATCGGCCTCGTCGGGCGCGATGAAGAGCGAGACGCCGGACCCGGCGAAGTTGCGCAGATCCCTGGCGCTCTCGGTACCGGCCTCGGAGCCCAGCGCCTCCTGGAGATCCTCGTCGGAGTCGAAGACCATCTCGGCCATGAGGTAGTACGGTGCAGCGCGTCCGGCCACGCCCTGGGGGCTCGTCACGCGGATGTCGCGAATCTTCGGATAGCGGCGCAGGATCGGCAGATGGACGTCGCGGTAGTGGGCGTCGAAGGCGTCGGGATCCTTCGGGTTCTCGTAGAGGGCGATCAGGCGTGGCATCGGCGACTTACTGCTTGAAGTAGTCGGCGTTGATCTGGATGTACTGCTGCTGATCATCCGGCACCGCATCCTCGGCGAAGATGGCGGTCACCGGGCACTCCGGCTCGCACGCGCCGCAGTCGATGCACTCATCGGGATCGATGTAGTACTGCGGATCGTCGTCGGTCGCATGGATGCAGTCGACCGGGCAGACGTCGACGCAGCTCGCGTCCTTGACGCCGATGCACGGTTCCGTGATGACGTAGGTCATGGCGCTGCGAATCCCTCGTGCGCATGGGCTTTCATGGGTGTCGTTCGAGTCTACACCGATGCCCCCGCGAACCGTCGAGCGCGCGACCCGGCGTCTGTCGAGATCCCGACAGCCCGCCCGTCGCCCGCAGGCTAGGTTCCCGAGCCGGGTGCGCGCATCCTGCCTCGGTCGGTGGAGGGAGCCATCACGCGAAAGGAGCATCTACCGATGTTCGCCACCGCCACCTATCGCACGGCTGGAGTCCGGATCGCCGGGTTCGTGACCGTGGTCGTCATCGCCGCGATCCTCGGACTGGCCGTCGGCGCCGTGTTGAACGCCTGGACGCAGGACCAGAGTCGTACCGCCACCGCGGTCTTCTCCGCGGAAGCGCTCGAGGGCGTCCGCATCACGCGCGGCGACGTCGCCCTCAGCGCGGCCGAGACGGACTATCCGCTTCGGCATCCGGCCAGGACCACGATCAGCGCCCCGATCAGCGCCGATCTCGACAACCTCGAGCGACACCGGTTCCTTCCCGAAGCCGGCGCGGGGACGGAGCAGCTTCGCCCCCAGGGGCATCCGCAGCTCGAATAGCCCCCATCGCATCGGCCGATGACAGGCCCCGTCTTCCGAGGCGGGGCCTGTCACGTGTCCGCGTCGACCCGGCCGTGGCACGGGCGTTGCTGCTCGCCGGCGCATGCCCACCCCCCGTCACAAGACCTCCAGGCGGTTCGGCGTCGACATCTACGGCACCGGGGGCGCCTCGCTGCAGCGGCGCATCGGCACGCCCCCGGGTGGCCTGCGTGCCGGCCGGCGCCGCCGTGCGAGCGTCTACGCGACCCAGCTCG